>JAFSMW010000171.1 GCA_017447745.1 Thermoguttaceae bacterium | reverse complement strand
CTTGAGATTTTTGGAGGCTTCCGCTTTTTCCTTGACGGCGCCGCCGTCAAGTTGTAGGTAAGGGACCTTACCTACATCCAAGGGCGGTTTTCTGCTTTGTCTGTGTGTTATGCACACGTCCAGCGTTTTCTGAAAGCGACGGCAAGCCGTCGCACTCCAACTAGAGCGGCGTCTCGCCGCTATTCAATCAGCTTTTTAGCTTCTTCAACCAGATCGGAAACGTTTTCGTCCGATTCGTAAAGGAGAATAATGCTTTTGACGATATTTTTCGTTTGTTCCGGATTTGTTTGTTTAAGCTTTTTAGCATCCTCAATTCTTCGCTCGATAGTTTCTCGCAAAGGTTTGATTTCGGCTTCCAAACGGGATTCCATAATGTCAATCTGTTTTTTAACAGCCAGCAGACAGATGCGTTTGTCGTATTCATCCTTTCCCATGTCAGATTTATAGGAGGGGATTAAATAAAAATGATCTATAGCTTTCAATTCGATTAATGCGTCTTTCGGCGATGTTTCTGTAGACTGCATGGCTTTATAATATTGGCGTTCCAACTCGGAATTCGGCGACCATGAGCCGGTTCCGATCATGCGGGATTGAACCCGCTTCTGAAATCGTTCAATATCGTATTCTTCTTGCCAGAGGAGAATTGTTTCCGTTCGTTTGTCGTCTGGAAAGCGATTGAGAAATTCGTTCATATTGCTATAAGCCGATTCCTTGTCGAACAGACGGCTTTGATTGATTCTGTCATAGAGTTTGTCAGCAGTGAGCGGTTGCAGGAAATAAACCAGCCCTGCTATGAATCCGAGAAGCGCTATCGTCCATCCCAGAGCTGCAGGCCATGAGAAGGAGGACGGTTGAGGAGTTCGTTCCTGAATCGGTTCAACTTTAACGTATGAACTGCCTTTCATAACCGGTTTTGGCTGAGGTTGTTCGATAATATCCGGTTCCGTATCGCTTAATTGCGAATCACTCAGTTCGACTGTTGCATCTTCGATATATTCGATAGCGTCCAGCTGACGGAGCAGGGCGCTGGCGGTTTGGATTCGTTTTTCCGGCTGAATTTCCAGCAGACGATTAAGGATGTTTTGAAAATCCTGGGGAATCGGAAGATCCTTTCCGTCGCGAATTAGCGGAACGAGCTGTTCTTCGGCATGCATTCTTTGTATCTCTGGCAGAGATTTTCCCAAGAAGGGAGCATGTCCGCACATGAGCGTATAGAAGACCGCGCCGAGGGCGTACAGGTCTGCCAACGTTGTAACGGGTTTTCCCAGCGCCTGTTCTGGAGCCATGTACTGAACAGTCCCGACTACCGATCCGGCGCCGGTAAGCTGTTGGCTGGAAAAGACGCGAGCGATGCCGAAGTCCGTCAGTTTAACCGTTGGGGAAGGGGATTCGGGATTGGAAATGATGATGTTGCCCGGCTTGATGTCACGGTGAATGATTCCTCGAGCGTGAGCGTAGGAAATGGCAGAGACAAGTTGTTTGGCGATTGCCAGCGTCTGAACCCAGGAAAAGAGCATTCCTTTTTTAATGACGTCGTGAAGCGATTTACCGTCGACCAGTTCCATGACGTAGTACATCAGCTCGTCTTCAACGCCAAAGCCAAGAATATGAACGACGTTGGGATGATCGATCATTCGCAGAGCGGTAATTTCCTTGTCGAAACGCTGAATCTCCTGAGCTCGTTCTTCCGGTTCGGAGGAGTGAAGAGTCAGGGTTTTCACAGCGACTTCTTCGACCGCGCCGGTAAGCGGGTTCAAATCGGCTACGTCTGTAGAGTGCGCTGCGTAGACGACGCCCATGCCGCCGCGTCCAATTGTCCTGTCAATAACGTATTTTCCAATTTGCTGTTGTTCCATGACGCGATTAAAACGTTAGAGTTCTTTGCTTTCTCCGGGTTGAAATACCAGAGGCTGAGAGGATGTTTGGTTTTGAACGTCCTTTGCCCACAATTCCGGTTCCTGCTGGATTGGCGCCCAGGTGTTGTAATGTGATGGAATGGCGATCTCGGGTTTGAGAAGTTTAATCGCCTCAAGCGCTTGCTCCGTCCCCATGGTAAAGCGATCTCCAATGGGAACGATAGCGGCTTTGAGTCCAAGTCGTCCGATGAATTCCATATCGCTGAAAAATCCGGTGTCGCCCGCAACGTAGACGGACCCCTCTTTTGTGTTGACGACAAACCCGACGGCAATTCCGCCATAAGAACCGTCTGGCATTTGGCTGGAATGAGATGCAAACGTAAATGTAACGGAACCGAAAGAAGTCTTGATCGTTCCGCCGGGGTTGCCTGGTTCTACTGAACGGACGCCTTTTTTCCCGAACCAGTTGACCAGTTCGAAACAGCCGATTAAAACAGCGCTGGGATGAAGCTTGCAAATCGAGACGACGTCAGAACAGTGGTCCGCGTGTCCGTGAGTGCAAAGGATGTAGTCGACCGGCAACGCTTCGCCAATTTTGCGAATGGATTCCGACGCAAAGAACGGGTCGATAAGAATCGACTTTCCATCAACGTTCAAATGCCAACAGGCGTGTCCGAGCCAGGTTAGTTTCATGGGAACGATGTATTGGATGTTAGGGGTTAATTTGTGATTCGAATGGTCTGAAATTCGTCTTTTCTTAAAATGAGCAGCTCGACAGGATCGGCTACGTCAATCTTTTCCAGTGCGGATTTCAACGACTTTACGTCTTTGACGACGTTTCCGTTAACCATGACAATAAAGTCGTCTGACGTCAGCCCGGCTTTGGCGGCAGGACTGTTGGCCCGAACGGAATCGATGTATGCAGGCGTAAGGGGCAAAACGTCTGGCGTGAGCTGAAATCCGAGTTTGTTTGGAGTCCAAGCATCAGCGGGCTTTGCGACTTCGTCTTGCTGTCCAGCTTTTTGAGTTTTCTTGTCTAAAATGTCTTGAACGGCGGAACTGAGCGCAGACTGCGGCATGGCGAAGTTGATATAAACAGACTGCGTCGTGCTTTTGAGCTGTTTACCAACCAAGCCGAGAAACGCGCCATTGTAGTCGACAAGAGCGCCGCCGGGCGCGCCGGGGTTGTTGGTAATGGCGTCGATGAGATAGACGTCGCCCTTAAATCCGGCGACAAACGCTCCGCGCCGCGCTTCTAACGGAGTTATGGCGGAGACGATGCCGTGCTGAACGCTCATCGGTTCGTTTCCGGTCGCGACGCTGTAGAGATTGGTTATTGCTAAAACCGGGCGTCCAACGGCAACTGGAACAGGGGCGGCGGAAAGGTCGAAATAGTCCGGCGTTTGAGCGTCTATTTTCAAAACGGCTATTGACAGCTTCGGATTGACGCCGACGAGCTTGGCAGTGAATTTTTGACCGTCGTTAAGCGTACAGTTGATTGGATCTTCGTCAAGGACAGAACCGGTAACGGTGAGGATGTGTCCGGAATCAGAAATGAGTATTCCCGATTGGGCGTCGTCAAACCCTGCCAAGCCGCCAACGCCGTAAATCTTGACGGTTTTAGGCAGCGTCTTTTCCAGCGCCGCTTGTTGTCCGAACGTCGACGCTGATAAAAGCAGGACAATCAACAAAATTGCAAAATATTTCAGGTTCATGAGTAAAATAAATCAAGGGTTATAAACGCCAAACAGGCGGCTTTTCAGCAGAGGAAGCGAAAACGTCGAGTTCGGGGAACGTTTGAGCTATTTCTTCCGCCAAGGCTTTACAGGCAAAGCGCTCTGTTGCGTAATGCCCGGGCAGAATCAAAGTGACGCCGTTCGCCTGAGCGTCGAGAAATGTGTGGAACATCGTTTCGCCTAAAATCAGGGCGTCAGCGCGGGCTTGTTTGACGAGGTCAAAAAGCGATCCGGCGGCTCCGCATGTAACAGCTACGGTGTGAACGAGGTCGTCCGGCTTTCCGACAAGGTCAATGTCGACGCCGCCAAAGAAATCGCGAACTTTAGCGGCGAAATCCTTCAGTTTAGTCGGTTTGGACAACTGACCAATTCTACCGATTCCGACTCCTGTCTGTTCGTCTAAAACCTGCAGCGATTTAATTTTTTTCAGCCCAACGCCTTTGGCAATGCGCTGGTTGATTCCATTTATGGCGGAGTCGAACGCCGAATGCGGCGCGTAAACGGCAACGTTGTGTTCGATTAAATTGAGCAGCATGGCGCCCTCGGGCGTTTCGTCCGTGAGGCGTTTTACCGCTCGAAACAGAACGGGGTGATGGGAAACGATTAAATCGACGCGTTTGTCGACGGCTTCCTGGGCGGACTGAGGCGTTACAGTCAAACAGGTCATAATCCGTTTAACCGTCTTGTTGCGTCGACCTAACAGCAGACCAACGTTGTCCCAGTCCTCTGCCAATTTCAGCGGAGCAAACGGTTCGAGAAACGATTCGATGAATTGAGCTATATTCATAATATAATAGTATAATCAATTTAAAGAGAGATGACAAGAGGATGGCAAAGAAAAAGTGGTCAGTTTTCAACATTTAGCGGTCAAGAAACGTATTTTTCTTTTCCGCTTTGCGTTGAAAACCAACCACTCCAGCAATTGTATGTTGTGTTTACTGTTTGAAACGATTATTTATCGTCGGTTTGAACTTTAAAATTCAGACGTTTTCGGACGTTTTCGGGCAGCTGATCAATGGTGTTTTCGTCGACAATGTATTCATCATCGTTATCCTGAACCTTAATGACAGCCGGGGCGTTTCCATTCTTTTGAATCTGAACGGAAAAAGAATTGGTTTGAGCTTGCCCGTTTGGAATGTTAAGTTGCGGCGGGGGCAGAGTCAAAGCGCCGTTGGGAGCGGGAGCTGGCGTGGGCATTGGAGCTTGGGGATCAGGACCGGGGAATGGCATAAACCCAGGCATGCCCTGACGCATGGCGTTTTCCATGGCTTCCATGCGTTGACGCATGATTTCCATTTGCTGACGCTGACGATCCATGAAGCGTTGAAATCTGGGGAATGCTGGTTCGTCTTCGTCTTCATCCGGGTCGTAATTGGGAGCCAAGGGATCAATAAAGGGCTGAGGCGCTGGGATAATTTGAGTTCCATTGAGCAGACTGTGAGGTTGGCGAGGCGCCTCTGCCGGCTGAGCGGTAATGTCTAAAGTCAGTTCTTTTCCTTGACGTAAGACCGTTAATTTTTGAGGTTTGCCAGCAGCTTTTTGAAGTTCAGCAGCGAGGTCGTTTGAGTCAGAAACGACAACGCCGTCAATTGAGACGATAATGTCGTACGGAAGAACGCCTGCTTTGGCGGCTGGTCCGTTGGGTTTAATTGTTTGAATAAACAATCCGGAATCTCCAGGCAAATTGATCTGCGCTCGAACCATCGGCGGGACCGGCGATGCAATGACCCCAATGATAAACTGTACAGGGGTTTCCGGCTGAATGGTCTGAGAGGGTTCCGAGAGAGATTCTTCTATGATTTCTGATTGAGCGGGAACCGAAGAGTCTGCCTGTTCTGGAAGCGCTTCCTGTTTTGGCGCTGCCTCTTCTTCTGGCAGAGCTTCCTGAACGGGCTGAGCTTCTGAAGCGCTGATTGCAGAATCGACAGCTTTAGCGGCGTCTGGGGAATCGTTTTGCTCTACAATTGATTTGACTTCATCTGAAAAAACGACGCCGCAGCCAATAAGCGTAATTACGGCGCACAAACCGAACATTTTTTTCATGATAATAAAAACTCCGTAAAATTTGTATTCTCTGATTTATTGACGTTTGCTACCCAGCGCGACGCCGCGCGGGCAGTAGGACAAGGTTATGCCTCCGAAAAAGCTTTATTCGGAGCTACACACGTCCAATCAGGAACCGACCTTGTCGAGTGGTATACGCCTGAATAAACCATATTAAACGTTAATGCTTACTACGAAAAAAATGCGAATTTGGTTCGTAATTATTTTTAATTCGGAATTCTGAATTCTGAATGCGGAATTGTCTTCGAGCTGCGCTTTGCGTAATTCCTAATTATGAATGAACCCAAAAATTCTAAAAAAAACGCTTATCCCTGTGGACAAATTCGTTCAAATGGATTAAAATAAGGGAGTGGCAAGTAGTTAGTGGTAAGTGGTAAGTTAGATGAGCGCTTGCGTACTAACCACTAAAACTTGTAACTACTCCCTACTCCCAACTCCCCCTTCCTTCCCATGAAAGATTTCCTTTCCCGAATCCCGCTGTTTGACGAACGTTTTGAACGCCAAATGCGACTGTGCGCCAAAATAGCCGAGTCTGTTTACGCATCGTGTGCGCCTTCTGCGGATAAAAGCGGCGATATTTTATATCAAACGCCCCATCGCAACATTGCAGGCGGAACAGAAATTACGGGTTATCGCGATTACGCTCCCGGAGACGACCTTCATTCCGTTGACTGGGGATACTGCGCTCGCATGGACGAACTGCTGGTTCGAGAATATAAATCCTCCGCTCGACAGTATTGTCATATTTTAGTAGACAAGTCCGAAAGCATGCGTCTTGTTCCGCCGCGCGCTGTAACGTCCAAACTGGATACGGCAATTCGCCTGGCTGCGATTCTTGCATTTGTCTCGGCGCGAAGAAACAATCAGGTGAACGTCTACTCGTACGACGATCAGCTTCAACCGGCTCAACGCGCTATCGGCGCAGAAGGCGACATCGGTTTTGCGCTCAAATTCTTCCGGGATGCAACGGAAACGGAATCGAAGAAAGCGACGTCGTTTTTAAATGCCGCTCAAAAGCTCGTTCAGCTTGACGCTCATAAAGGCGTAGTTTTGATTCTTACTGACATGTACGACGATTCGTTCCCGCAGGGGCTGTCGTTACTTCAGCAGGCGGGGTATTTGCCGCGAGTTTTACGACTGTATTCCGATTTCGAACGCGGCGTCGGTCTGTATGGCGATATTACCGTCGTCGACGCCGAAACAGGCAAAAGCTGGAATCTGACGATTACAGAAGCCCAGCTGAAGTATTTTCAGAAAAAGTTCAACGAAAATACAGAACGAATCAAAAAATGGAGTCTTCGTTATGGCGCGAAGTTCCAAAACGTCTACTGCGATCAGCCTGCAACGCAAGCGTGTCTGGAAGCCTTGGGGTTAAGAAAATAGCATAAAAAAAGCCAGCCGTTAAACAGGCGTTTCCTGCTAACGGCTGGCGGCTGATAGACAATTGTTCAGGTCAGTTTGAACGAACGCGAATCGACATGACTTGAACCGGTCCCTTGGGATATTCTTTCAAGTCCTCTTTTGACTGTCCAACAACGGGGATGCGAATATCAAACGATTCTGTACATTCCGGATTGGTGTATTCAAACCAAAGCGATCCCATATCGGACGAACGGAGCGTATTGAACCGCATTTTAGCCGTTGCCTCTTTATATTTGACTTTTGAAGGAATCGTCATTGCCGGAACGTCCCACTGGAATTGAACGTAGTGAATTTCAACCGGATCAATTTGAATACCCTGAAGATTTTTTGTATATTCATTCGGTAAAATCATGTGATACTCACTCAAAACGTGAGCGCCTTCCGGAATGGTAAACGGGGTTCTAGCTTTGAGTTGATCGACATTAATCTGTTTTGCTTTTTGAACCGCGGCAGCGTTGGCGCAGCGGTCCATTTGTATTTTAACAGCCAGACGTACAAATTCCATCCAAGCGCCCTGAAGTTCAATTTGCCGCTGTTTAGCAGCGTTGTATCTAGAATTTTTGGAGGAAGTCGGTTTCTTTTGTTGAGATGGCGGGAGAACGTTGCGTTTGATTTTTTTCAGTTCCAAAATCAGACCGAAGTCGGTAGGCATGTATCCCATGAGCGGGATTTTGTCGATAACGAGCGGCCCGTTCTGATAAGCGCTTGTGAAAAAATCGTCCCAGTACTGTCGCTGACCAGCCAATGGCAGAGCCAAGAGGAATCTGGCAGTGGGGTCTTCTCTGTTTTTAAATTCCATTTTGCCTTCCCACGATTGCTTTTGACGAGCAATAAAATCGTTTTGCCAAACGACGTCCAGAATCATGATTGCATATTCCGGATGGAAGGCCATTAATTTATATGCGTCGTTGATTTGAGTGTCAACGTAAGGCTGAATTCGCCAAGACGTTCCCTTTTCAGGTTGTTCGTTTTCAGTAGCGGGATTTTCAGTATATGATTCTGGATTGGCGTTGTCTTGAGCAGTTTCTTCAGTTGCTTCGTCCGCATTGTTTTCAGCGTTAGATGCAACATTTGAATCGTCATTGAGCTGTTGATCAAACACACTCATTGACAGCTCTTTAAAGACTTCGTCGGGGGTTGGCTTTCCAGACTTTGAAACCTGGTTTGTGATTGAGGCAAACGCAGCGGCAGAGCAATTGAGGAAAAGACGCTCCACTTTTTCGCGGTCTACCTGATTGAGGAAGTTGGGCGACATGTAAATTTTATGCATGCATCGAATATTGCCCACCAGTCCGGAAATAAGGTATGGGACAGCCAGAGTTTTCAGTTCGCGATCTTCAGGATGAGCTAAAAGGTAATCTGTAACGCGTTCACGGAATTCCGGATCAGAATACTTTTTCATCCATTCGATAGCCATAGTTCGAACTTGCGTTGACGTAATGCGTCGTTTTCCTCTTTCTTCATTAAGAGGAATAACCGGCTTAAGGAAAACAGAGGGCTGTGTAATCATCTGGAAAATCAAATCCAGGTTGTTGCTTCGGGGGTGAGAAAGAATGGTCTGAACGACATTTTTCTCGATATCGGTGTCGTCGTCAACGGTTTGTCGCCGCTGAACAAGGTCAACCAGAAGTTTCCAGGCGGCATCGTCTCCGTTTTGTCCTAAAATCTCGATAATTGCAGCAATCGTTCGAGAATTGAGTTTGGGAATGTTTTTGATTTTATCTTCTTCCTCTTTGATTTTCTTTTTATACGCTAGTTCCAGACGATTAAACTCTTGTGACGTCATGTCTTCCGTTTTCACAGGTTTGGGAATATCTGGCATTTCCGGAATTGGCAGAGGCGTGAGAATGGATCGGAGGATTTCAACCGCGCCGACAGCAGACGGCTTGTTTTCAAACGGCGCGCCAAGCAGAGCGCAGGCTTCGTCAAGACGGTCGTCGCCTTCTTCGCGTGCGCGGAAAAAGTCTTTTTTACCCCAGGTCTTCAAATCTTGGGGCAGAGGCGGCTTGACGGGAACAACGGGAATTTCTTCCACAACAGGCTTAGGAGGAGTTTTTTTCTTTTCCTCTTTCTTTTTAGAAGACGAGCGCTTCTTTGGTTTTTGGGGAGAATCGCAGGAAATGCCGCTAAAGCAGACTCCCAAGGCCAGCAAAAGGACGAGTAAAATTCTAATGGTGGGTTTCATGGCAATGAAATTGGGTTGTAGAAAGCTGTGAATTTGAAAAGTTAAATCTCAATTCTCAACTTTCAAAACGATAGTTTTATGAAATATGGATATACAGTCAAGCCAAAGGATAAATTATGGGAAGAATGCAAAAAGGCGCATCAAACGAATTTCGACCGATGATATTTTTGCCAATAGAGGATTCTGCCCTGTTTATCCAATATAAAATATACATACATTATATATCCAATTATAACATAATTACAGAAAAAATCCAGATTTGTACAGGAGAAAAATAAAAAATAATAATAATATCTTAAAAAATAGACTGAAGAAATAAGTTTTTTGGGAAATTTTCGCTATAACCCCCGTTGACTATTTCTATTTTTCGTCGTAAACTATTATAATAAGGGAATAGACAATGGGGAATAGGGAATCGTATTTCGCCTACGGCGAATTTTAAAACTCCCCACTCCCTATTCCCTACTCCCTATTCCCTAACCCAACTATAATGCCGTTAACCATAAGAATAATCCCGTGTCTTGACGTCAATGCAGGACGCGTTGTTAAGGGAACTCATTTCGTTAACCTTCGCGATGCTGGCGACCCGGTAGAAGTCGCTAAACGATACGAACAGGACGGGGCGGACGAACTGATGTTTCTCGACATCACCGCCAGCTGCGACAACCGCAATATTATGGTAGACGTCGTTCGCCGAACGGCTGAAGAGTGTTTTATGCCTCTTTGCGTTGGCGGCGGAATTCGGACTCTGGACGATATTCGTCAGCTGCTCAACGCCGGGTGCGATAAAGTGTCGCTCAATTCCATAGCGTGTAAAAATCCGGAATTCATTCGTCATGCGGCGCAGCGATTTGGGTCGCAGTGCATTGTTGTCAATATAGATCCCAAACGCGTTGTCAAAGATGGCAAAGAGTTTTGGGAAGTGTATATCAACGGCGGTCGAACGCCAACCGGGCTTCAGGCGGTGGAATGGGCAAGGCGAGTTGAAGAACTTGGAGCTGGCGAAATTACCTTGACGTCCATGGACGCCGATGGAACGCGCAACGGCTACGACCTTGAAATAACCCGCGCCGTTCGCGACGCCGTTCGAATTCCGCTTATCGCCAGCGGCGGAGCCGGTTGTCCACAGCACATGGCGGACGCCGTCAAAAAAGCCCGCGTTGACGCCGTGTTAGCGGCGGGAATGTTCCATTTTGGACAATATACAATTAAAGAAACAAAACAATATTTGCAGGAACAGGGCGTTCCTGTCAGAATATAGGCAGTAGGCAAGAAGCAGTAGTTAGTGGTAAGCAGCTCTTGCGTCCTTACCACTTACCACTCAAAACTTACCACTGCTGTCCAACTCCTAACTCCTCACTCCTCACTCCTAACTTTATTCAATACTCATGTCATCAGAACCCAGTAATATTCCCCCGTATGTTCGGAAAGAAGAATACGAAATTGACCGTCTCTTTCGCGCTCTGGTTAAATGCAAGGGCAGCGACTTGCACCTCAAAGTAGGGCGTCCGCCGATGCTTCGCGTCGCCGGAGCGCTGCAGGCTCTCAATCGCGGTCCGATTGACGAAGACGAAATGGACCGAATTCTGTACGAGTTCATGAACGAACGCAACCGCAAGATTCTTCAGGAAACCGGCGGCGCGGACTTCGCTCATATTGTCAAAGTGGACGATCTTGTCTGGCGTTTTCGTGTAAACATTCTTAATCAGATGGGACGTCTGGGACTGGTTGCCCGAAAGGTCAACAACTCGATTCCGGTCTTTGAAAAGCTGTTTTTGCCGCAGGTTTTGGAAGAATTGTGCAAGTTCTCACAAGGCATGGTTCTTTTGGCGGGAATTACCGGTTCCGGAAAAAGTACGACCATCGCGTCCATGCTGGACTGGATTAACCATCGATATAAGAAACACATTTTGACGCTGGAAGACCCGATCGAATTCACGTTTACTGAAGACAAGTGCCTGATCAACCAGCGAGAAATCGGTCAGGATGTCATCGACTTCATGACCGGGATGAAGCACGCGGTTCGTGAAGACCCGGATATTATTCTCGTCGGCGAAATGCGAGACCGTGAAACGTTCGAAACCGCCATTCACGCCGCCGAAACCGGGCACCTTGTTTTCGGAACGATCCACGCTTCCACGGCCCCGTCGACAATTGGCCGTATTCTCGACTTGTTCCCACAAAACATGCATCGTGCGCTGCGTTCCGCCTTGGCGTTTAATCTCAAGGGGATTGTCGCTCAGAAGTTGCTGCCGTCCATTCGAGAAGGCGTTCAGCGCGTCCCGACTTGCGAAATCATGATGATCAACCCGACCATTCGAAAGCTGATTCTCGAAGGGGAAGACGAAAAGCTGGCGGATGCGATTCGAATCGGATACGAAGAGGGCATGCAGGACTTTACCAAGAGTCTCAAAGACCTAATTGACGCAGAGCTCATTGACCGCGAAACCGCCATGGAAGTCGCTCCCAACAAGGAAGCCCTCAAAATGGCGATCAAGGGCATTGAAGTTAAAGCCCCGGGTATTTTGTAATTATAGGGTATAGGGAATGGGGAATAGGTAATAGTTTAGAGAGTGGTAAGTGGTAAGTGGTAAGTGGTAAGTTAGATGAACGCTTGCGTCCTAACCACTAACCACTAATAACTTATTCCCTTCTCCCCACTCCCTACTCCCTATTCCCTATTCCCCACTCCCTATTCCCCACTCCCTATTCCCTAACAATCCATGAAACGTTTTTTTATCCATTTGATTTTTACGATAGCTGTTGCGATGTTTTTGTCGCTTCAGGCGTCGACTTCAAACGCTGCTGGAATTTTTGATGAACTGAACGACGAGTCGACGCAAGTTGCGGAAGAGGGCGCGCCAGCGACTGATAACGAAGGCGCGGCTGACAATTCAGATCATCCGTCGTTGGGAGATGAGGCGCCAGCAGATTTTCATGACGCCGTTGAACAGCCGGCTCCCGATGCCGCCGAAGCGAACGAAGAAGCTCAAACGACGGAAGAAAACGGGAATCCGGACGCGTCTGCTGCTGATTCTGAAAATCCGGAGGGTAATGCGGAAAACGCCGAAGCGAATGAAGAGGGTTCTGATTCAGAGGAGGCGGAACAAAAGCCTGCGGCGGATCCGGGCGCTCCGTTAAAGTCTGTCAAACTGAAAGGCGGCGGATATTTCAACATAGTTAAAATCGTAGTGTTGTTAGTCTTCTATCTGCTTTGGGTGAAGTCAACAGACTGGCTTAGCGCTGACGCCGTTCAGTTCAAAAAGGACTGGAGAAAGTGGAATGCGATTGCGGTTGGAGCGTTCGTGGGGGCGTTTGCCGTCGCGCTGCTTTTGCCATGGTACTGGCTGGGAATAACGCTCGTTATTTTGGCGTATCTGGTTCCGTTTGTGATGTACGTTCGTTATCGCAACGAAGACATGAACCCGGCAGACATGGTATTTACCCGGGAGCACTTACGTCATTTCTTTGCTGAAAGAATAAGCAAAATTGGCGTCAAGGTTGACCCGAAAGCGAAAGACAAGTTTACAACCGGCTGCCCGGCGACGTTGACGTCATACACCAAGATTGAACGTCAGAGAGAAATGCGTCGAATTCAGGCTCACGCTCATGAAGGCTTTATGGAAGCGCGAAAAATGATTGCGGAGTTGATGACCAATCAGCCGGAAGCGTCCATGCTGGATTTTGTTCCTAATGGCGTTGCAGTTAAACATCTTCTTGACGGGGTTTGGCATCCGGGCGAGCAGATGGAACGAGAAACCGCCGATCCGGCTCTGGAAGCTCTGAAAATTCTGTGCGGCATGAATCCGCAAGACCGACGCACAAAGCAGTCTGGCGAATGCGAAGTGGAGTTTACGTATCAATACGACTTCCCGGACGAACGTCTGGCGATTCGTCAAATGCAGGAACGATATGACAAACTCATGGAAGAGGACAGCGATGAAAATTATGTTGAACGTCGCAAGCTAAAAGAAGAGCTGCGAAGGGCGAAAGAAGATTTGCCTCAGCCAGAGGAAAGAAAACGAAAGGCCATTATTACCGTTACCTCCCAGGGAACTCAAACCGGAGAACGGGTTCTGATTAAATTTTCCGCTCCCAAAATGGATTTCCACGTTCTGGAAGACATCGGCATGCGAGACAAACTGGCTGAAAGGGTTCAGCCCATGTTCGACCTTCCCAAGGGAATATTGATTTTCTCGGCGCCTGTCGGCAACGGCATGAAAACAACGCTCAGCGTCGCTTTGAATAAAACCGACCGGTTCCAAAGAGAGTATGCTCAGTTGGACAAGGAATCCAATCCGCACGAGGTTGTCGAAAACATTCCTGTTACCACGTATTCAGACTCGGACTCCATTAGGGACGTCATGAAGCGATTCTTCCTTAAAGAACCGGCGGTGTCCGTAATTCAGGATTTGGACGGCGCCATTCTTTCTGAATGTTTCAAGGAAATGGCAATGGACGATCGTCTGATTGTTACAACCGTTCGCGCTCAAGACGCCTCGGAAGCGTTGCTCCGAATGCTTATCTTGAAAGACGCTGACGGCAATCCGATATCGAGAGAAAAATTTGCCGATTACGTTAAAGTGGTTGTCTGTCAACGTTTGGTTCGGAAGCTGTGCAATCATTGTAAACAGCCCTTTAAGGCGTCGCCGGCGCTGGCTCAGGCGTTGGGATTCCCCGCCGGACGAGAGGTTACGCTTTATCAGCCCCCAGCTAAACCCGCGGAAGGCGAAGAAGTCTGCTCTGAATGTCACGGCATTGGATACAAGGGACGAACGGCAATTACGGAAGTTCTCTTTGTCGGTCCGACAGTTCAGGAAGTTTTGAGAAAAGCTCCCAAACTGGAACTGCTTCAAAAGGCGGCGGCTAAAGACGGAAACCGTTCTTTGAGAGAAGAAGGTTATGTGCTTGTTGCAAAAGGAATAACGTCCGTTCAGGAATTGAAGCGGATTCTTGAAGCCAAGTGAGCTTTTTTCACCCAAATGCCTCGCCGTCCAGAGCCAATTTCCTCCCGATTTCAGAAAAAGAACTGAAATGGAATCTGTATGTTACCGGGGCAGGGTATGACGATATGCAGCCAGGACGCGCTTTTATTAATGATGGACGTCCTGAACTGTATCGTTTGGAACAGTATAAAAATCGGATTCTTCCGGAATACGTTTTCATATATATCGCAGACGGAGCTGGGGAATACATCTCCGACTTGGGCGGCTGTCTGACGGTAAAAAAAGGCGACCTGTTTATTCTTTTTCCTGGCTCTGAACATCAGCTTATTCCCGACAAGGACGTTGGCTGGAAAGACGTCTGGATAACGGCAAACGGTCCGTATATTCATTCATTAACGCAAAACGGCGTTCTTGATCCTCGACGCCCCGTTGTCAATACGTTATCGTCTGGCAATAAAATTAAAAGTCGAATGGAACAGCTGTGCAGCAAGGTTCTGGATTCGCCTCAGGTAAACTCGCCGTTATATGCGACGGATTTGTTGGGTATACTCATTGAAATAGGAACTGTACAAAGCGCTCAGCTTTCAGGTTCAGGAAATGAAGATTGGGGAGACGAACTTAACGCGCAAATTCCAGCTTCCAATTCGTTAGCCGCTACGCAGATAATTCAAATGGCGTGTCGGGAGATTTGGAACTGGGGACATCAGGAAATTGATATAAAACGTTTGGCGAGCAAATTGGGCGTTACGCGTCGGACGCTGGAACGATATTTCAATAAAGAACTCCACAGAACAATTCGTGACGAGATCCATCGCTGCCGAATTTATCGGGCGATAACTCTCTTACAGCAGACAAACATAAAAATAGAGCAAATTGCGCTCATGGCGGGGTTTCCGAGTTACGTTCACATGGCGCGCGTTTTCAAACGGATGTTAGATAAAACGCCAAGCGAATTCCGGTCGTAACGGGACGACCGGAACGCTTTATGCCCCAGGATTTATAAAGATCTTCGGCTATCTTAGCCTTATTATTTATTGTATCGAAGGCGATAGAAGAAGTTGACGATAGCGTCGCACGCCATGTCGGAACCGTGGGTTCCTTTGCCTGCTTTGACGTCGTGCGCGCCGTGGTCGGGGCTGAAAACGGAGACGTAATTCTTGTCCGCCCACGCCTGGTCGGCGACTTCAACCAGTTCTGTATAATATCGAATCGAATCTTTCATCGCTTCAAGCGACTTCTCGGCAAAAACGCCGTTGGCGTGCATGGTCGAATCGTAATTGCCGTCGTAACAGACTATTAAATCGTAGTTGTTTTCCTGAATCAGTCTCTTGGCGGTCGCCACGGATTCTTCCGAATTCTTTGTCGTGTAGAAGTCCGCCTGATGTCCACGGAAAATGAGGTCAATGCTGCAGTTTTTCTCTGCGATAACGGCACATTTCTTTCCCGCTTTGGAAAAGGCGTCAAACAGGGTTTCGACTTTAATCGGATTGGGATTGTATTTATCGTTGTACTTGAGAATGCCGTGAACTTCCGGCGGGCAGCCTGTAAAAATCGCGCCGAAGCAGACGGGCGTTACACTCGGCAGGACGTTGGCAGACGTTACAACGTACGTCGAGACGTCGTAAACGGGCTTCCAGTCCGCCTGGTATTTGTCAACAAGGAATTTCCCTGTCGCGTCCGGGCAGAAGATAAGAGCCTTTTCCATCGTCGGCTTGCTTTTTGCCGCAGTGCGGATAAACCCAATCGGCTGGGCGACACAGTCTGGCGAAGCCGGAACGCCGCACAGAGCGCAAATCGTCGGCGTTAGCTGAGCAGACGAGTACGCTATACCGTGTTTGTTCATTAAAACCGTCAAACCGTTTTCCGCGTCTTGAGCCAGCGCCGGAACGGAGAGGAGCAATGTTGCAATGATGAATAATATACGTTTCATGATAGTTGCTAGTTACGAGTGCATAAAAGTACTTAGCGCTTAGCGCTTAGGACGCAAGCGAAAAACAGTGGTAAGTTTTTAGTGGTAAGTGGTAAGGACGCAAGCGCCGTTCCTACTAACCACTAACCACTTACCACTTTCCACTTACCACTAACTACTGCCTATTGCCTACTGCCTACTGCCTATTCGCAGCTTCCAATAATCTCTTTAACGGAGTTGGCGCCGAGGACGTCCAAGGCGGCGGGAAGGGCGTCGACAATTTCCATAGTCGCGGTGGGGCGATAGAAGTTTGCGGTGCCGACTTCAAACGCCGTCGCGCCGGCAACGAGGAATTCCATGGCGTCGTCGATGGTTTCGATCCCGCCGATTCCGATAACCGGAATTGTAACAGCGTGAGCGACCTGATAAACCATTCTCAGCGCAATTGGTTTGATAGCCGGACCGCTCAAGCCGCCCATGCGGTTACCCAGCCGCGGTCGGCGGTTTTTCCAGTCGATTGCCATGCCCAAAACCGTATTGATTAAACAGACCGCGTCGGCCCCGCCGTTTTGAGCGGCTTTGGCAATCACGGTTATGTCGGACACGTTGGGCGTCAGCTTGACAAACAGCGGCATAGAAATGGCTTTTCGTACAGACGAAACCAGCTTTTCGCACAGCGCCGGGTCTTTACCGAAGTCCGTACCGTGAGCGACGTTGGGGCAGGAGATGTTCATCTCAAAGGCGACGATGGACTTGCAGGCAGTAGGCAGTAGGCAGTAGGCAGTAGAAGATTCTTCACTCTTGCCTCTTGCCTCTTGCCTATTGTCTAACTCGCAACTCGCAACTCGCAACTCGCAACTCTTACAGGCGATTTCCAAACTTTGCGCCATCGAAACGTAATCGTCAGCGTTTTCTCCAGCGAACGAAATCACAACCGGGCACGGCAGACTTTGATAGTACGGCAATTTGGACGTCAGGAATGATTCCAGCCCGTCGTTGTCCAGCCCGATGGCGTTGAGCAGTCCTGCGGTCGTCTCGACCGTTCTGGGCGGAGCGTTGCCCTGCCGCGGCGCTCGGGTAATCGTTTTGGGAACGACTGCGCCGAGTTTGGAGACGTCCACCAAATCCGTCGCCTCTTTGACGTTGCCAAATGCGCCAGACGCCGTCATGACCGGGTTATTTAATGTAACAGAACCGATTGTAACTGAAAGATCTTTCATTGTAAGGCAGTAGGCAGTAGGCAGTAGGCAGTAGGCAGTAGGATTTTAATTCGCCGAAGGCGAAACACTATTGCCTACTGCCTCTTGCCTATTGCCTATCTAACTCTCAATAAAAACTCCGTAGGCTCGGAATTTGGCGTAACGCTGTTCAACCAATACGTCCGGCTTGATTCGCTGCAATTCTCGGAGCGTGTTTTTCAAATACAGTTTTAAGTTGGACGCCATAACCGGCGCATCGCGATGGGCTCCGCCAAGCGGTTCCGGAATAACAGCGTCAATTACCTTAAGCCGCATGAGGTCTTTGGCGGTCATTTTGAGGGCTTGCGCCGCTTCCTGTTTGAACTCGCCGCTTTTCCACAAAATTCCCGCGCAGCCTTCCGGACTAATCACAGAATAATATGAGTTCTCCAGCATAGCGATTCTGTCTCCGACGCCGATTGCCAGAGCGCCGCCAGACCCGCCTTCTCCAATCACGACGCAAATAATCGGCGTTGCCAGCTGTGACATGAGGAACATGGACTCGGCAATAACCCACGCCTGCCCGCGCTCTTCAGCGTCGATTCCCGGCCATGCGCCTGGCGTATCGATAAAGCAGATGATCGGCATGTGGAACTTCGCCGCCATTTTCATGTTTCGCATGGCTTTGCGATACCCTTCAGGGTGCGGACATCCAAACGAACAGGCGTTTTTCTCGGCGATGCCGCGTCCTTTGTGCTGACCGATTACCATTACTTTCTGACCGTCCAGTTTCGCCCAGCCGGTTTTAATCGCATGGTCGTCTCCGAAAAAGCGATCCCCGTGAAGCTCAACAAACTCGTCAAAGCAGAGGTTTATATAGTCGCCCGCCAAGGGTCTGTCCTGATGGCGGGACGTTTCAACCGTTTCCCACGGTGTCAAATTAGCGTAGACGTTCTTTTTCAGTTCGATTAATTCGCGGCGAAGGCGAGTGAGCGTCTCTTTCATTTCGGGAGAATTAGCCGCTTTTTCGTTCAGCTCGCTGATCTGCGATTCCAGTTCGTATATAGGACGTTCAAACGACAGGCAAAATTCGGGAATAGGCATGGGAGTAAATAATTAGCAATTGTCAATTATCAATTAGCAATTATTGAAGCGCTTTGCGTAATTGCTAATTGCAAATTGCTAATTTTCCAATGGTTTTAATGGTGTGTGAATAAACAGTTTGATTTTATTTAACGCTTCGAGCAGTTCCGACATGGACTTGAATCGGTTGTCAGGATTTTTGCTCATCATTTTACGAATAACGTCGTTAAAGGGCTTTGAAACGTTCCCGTTATGCTCAATCACGCTGGGAACAGGTCCGGTTAAATGCATTTGAAGCACTTCATCTCGACCTCCAACGTACGGAGGACGCCCGGAAAACAGTTCAAAAAATGTGCAGCCCAGGCTGTACATGTCCGCTCGCGTATCCAAAGACGGCAGCGCCCGGATCTGTTCCGGCGACATGTAGCTGCGAGTTCCCTGAATTTTTAGTTTGCCTCGAAACATCGACGCAAAAAAACCGACCTTTAGCGCAATGGCAAAGTCGATAAGACGAACTTCGTTGTCTGCGTTAAGCATAAAGTTGGATGGTTTAACGTCTCGATGGACATAACCTTTTTTATGCACGTCCGCCAAGGCTTGAACCATCTGAGGAATAACGTCTGGGAGACGCCAGCCCAAGTGCTTCATACCGCTTTCGAGCTGCGTTTTCAGACTTACGCCGGTAAACCATTCCAACGCCAAAAAGGGATCGCCGCGGCTATCCGTTGCAAACTCAATCGGTGTAAGGCAAAGCTTCGACTTGAGCTTAATGCCGACAGCGTACTCATTTTTGAGCAGTTCGATTTCTTCGGTAACTCGACGTCGCTCCGGTAACAGACGCTTGAGCGCGACAAACTGCCCCGTCTTCGGATTTTGCGCCTGCCATAACTGGCACGACTGTCCGGTGTTTATCAACTTCACCAAGCAGTACGAGCCAACGAACGACTTCGTAAGTTTATTTCCTGAACTCATTTATTTTCGGTTGCTCTCTCCGTTTTGACGCCGAAACTAACAGAATTCCCGCTGACGAATAATCGACAACAGAATCCTGAATAGTAATTCTTACATCGACATTTTGACTGTAAAATTTCAAAATGTCTATCTATACTCCCTATATTTTAAACTAAATTTCTTTTTATACAAGTGAACGCAGCGAATATTTTGAAAGAAATTTAAGAAAATAAGTTAAAATGGGCAACCTCATTTCATTGAAATAATGAATAAGCAGCAGAATAATACCATATATGCTCGGCAAAATATGTAAATATACTGCTCTAGCTATCATTTTTATCTCGTTATATATTAGAAATTGGGGAACACACAGAAAATTTTCTGAAAAAATCGATTTTTATTCTGGAAGTAGAAAATTGATATTGCGCCAAATGGCGTTTCGGGGTAAAGTACCACAAGCGCAATATTGGCGCCGCCGTGGCTATTGGTAAACAGGTGAACATTTGAGTCTTGACTGTTTAGCGCCTGGTCCGCGCCGGTCAGGATTTTATCCCAAGCCATCGTATTCACTCACGCAAATCACAAAACATTTTCAATTTACAACCCCTTCGGAGAACATCGCCATGAGTATTTTTTCGTTGTTTAAAAACAATCGCCGCTCAACCGCTCACAACTTCAAGCGAACGCTTCAGTTAGAATCGTTGGAAGAACGTCAGCTGCTGACCGTCGCAATGGATTTGGTTTTGGATCCGTCAGACATCAACATTTCTGGTCAGCTCGCTCCCGCCATGGCGGACGAACCGGTTGTCTGGGACGAATCCTGGGAAACGCCGTCGCTGGTTGTAACTACGACAGAATCCACCGTTGACGAGACGGACGGCTTGATTTCTCTCCAGGAAGCGCTCTCCTACGCGAACACGACTTTCGACATGCCGGAGCCGGAAGAAGACATTACGCTTGGCCCGCTGACGCTCGTCGATCTCTCCAAAACCACTCTGGGCGAACTGCCGGACGGCGAGAGCGATTACGTTTTCAATATTGATGAAGTCGTCGCTCTGGACAACAATCTGAACATTCGCGCTAACGGCATTTCCGTTGTTCTAAACCTGACCGGCGACGGCTCGTTTGACGAAACCAACGGAACGCTCAAGCTGACGACCCGCAACGGCGGTCGAATTCAGCTCGTTCAAGACGGCGAAACGATCTACGACAGCGCGTGGGAATTCCGCGGCATGACCGATACGATTGAAATCAACACGACCGACGACCTTCAAGCCGATTCCTACGACGCTACCGACGGCGTCATTTCCCTGCGTGAAGCGATGGACAACTACTCTGGCTTGACCTATCGCGAATACGCCGAAGGAAACTCCTATAAAACTCTGGCGCAAGCCTTTGAATTTGTCGGCAATGACGAAGGCGACGAGTTCGTCATGCAGGACAGCCTGTACTTCGGCGAATTCACAGTCCTTGACGGAAACGGCATCGTCATCACCTCCGATTACAACTACGGAATTACCGTCGATTCGTTTGTTACACTGGAAAATCTGACGCTCTCTGGCGTTGAATTGCTTATTACAGAAAACGGAGTCCTGTCAACGGACAACGTCGAACTGAACAACCTCGACATTGTCAACGACGGCGCTTTGAGCCTGACGGGCGTAACGTTCACCGGCGATTTCGGCTTCGCTCCGGAAGACAGCTACGGCGACAGTAACACGTACGCTTTGATTGTCAACGAAGGATACCTGTATCTGGAAGACTGCGCGTTCGAGAATATTTGGTTTGACTTCAGCGCTTACGAATTTGAAGATTACGACGATGCAAATCTCAACGTTACCATTGCCGCTGTCGCCAACCTCGGCGGCGTGACAGAAATCGTCAACAGCCGATTTGTCAACAACACTGTTACTGTCAACGCCGTTCACGGAGACGTCAACGCCACCTTTGCCGTCGTTTATACGGAAGGAAACGGCGAAGAAACCTCCGGTCGAACGGCTGTCTCCCGCACCGTCATTGCGGAAAACACGCTTGACGCCTACTCCAAGCACGGCGACGTCAGCGCGACCATTGCCGGCATTTACGCCGACAACGCTACGACCGTCTTGTTCTCCACGCTCATTTACGGTCAGGAAGCGACTGCCGCGACAAAATACGGCGACGTCAATTCTCAGGACGACAATTACACAGGCTTGACCGCAGAAGCAACCGGTCTGACCGCCCGCTGGGAAGACACGTTCATCGTCAACTCGACGATTCTCGATACGATTTCTCTCTATCGTTCAGAGGGGTACGTCGTCAACACGATTTACAACGAAACAGATTTCGTCCGCAGCGGTTTTTACTTCGACGACGTAGAAGGTTATAACTATAACCTGACGACTCTGGAAGACTGGACGGAAATCTTCCCGTTCTGGGACGCTGAAGAAGGAACCTTCACCGACGGCAACTACAAGATTTACGCGGACAACGTCAATATTGTCGACGCTGGCAACAACGATTTCGTTAGCGATTACGCGTCTCGATACCTGCTGGTTGACATGTCCCTTGACCTGTTGGGAACCGACCGCATTATCAACGACGTTGTCGATATCGGCGCGGTTGAATCGAACGCCGTTCGTCTCAACGAAGAATCGCTCGCTCCGTCCGCGTTGGCTCAGCCCGACGAAGCCGGTTTGACGGCAATCGATTTCTCCTGGGGTTCCGAAGAAATTCAAAGCGACCTGGTTACGTACATGGTTCGCTACAAGCTCGCCTCCGACGCTGACGAAGACGCCAACTGGACGGTTATCGACACGCCGTTTAACATGAACAATCTGCCGGACGGCGTTACCTACGACGCTGACACGATGCGTTACACCTGGACCGTCGAAGGTCTGGAACCGGGCAGAACGCTGTACGACTTCGCCGTCTTTGGCATTGGCGATAGAATCGATTATCTGGATTCCGCCGATTGGGTTTCGACTCAGGAAACCACTCGCGAACAGATCTGGACGCCCAAGTACCCGCAAGCCGCTCCGCAGTCCGAAACGGCTATTACTATCACCTGGGTTACTGACCCGCGCGCTGTCGCGTACGAAATCGTTTACTATCCCACCGACGACCCCGATGCTGTTACAACTCTGTACGTTGAACCGGGCGACGGCGGCGTTACCCTTTCCGAAAAGAAGGGCGTTTGGGGCGCTGCTTACACGATCAACGGCCTGGAAGAAAGCGTAGGATACACGATCAACTGGCGTTCTTTGAGCGAATACGGATACACCGGCGAAGGCGACGATTACCTGCTTAACTCCGATTGGGTTACCGCTGTTACATCTACCAAGACCGTTCTCGACATCCCGGTTATCAACGACGAATTCGAGAACTCGCTGACCACTCTCGACATCAGCTGGACTGAATCCGACGGCGCGTCCCGTTACGTTATCGAAATGATTGTTGCGCCCGATCCCACCGTTGGACCGGACTGGACGGACGCTCAGGTCTTCTACTCCGACGACAACACGCTCGGCGTTACCGGCCTAGATGAAGCGACTGAATACCTGTTCCGAGTCAAGGCGACTGGCAACTCTCGTCTGTACGTCGATTCCGACTGGAGCGATCCGAAGGCGTTCTCCACGCTCATTCAGCTCGACGCGCCCGAACTGGACGTCAATTCCGTCTTTGTAACAGAATTCACAACCGATACGCTCGAAGTTTCCTGGACGCTGCCGGACGAAGCGATTGACTATACGCTGTACATGTTTGACGGAACCGATTTCGTCGAACTGACCGAAGACAACTTCCCGGAACTGGGTCTGGAATTCGACGGCGATTCCGTTATCATTTCCGGCTTGGACGCTTCCACAGAATACACGTTCCAGATTATCGCCGAAGGCGAAGAACAGGTTTACGCTCCTTCCAGCGCCACCGCGACCGGCGTTACGCCGACAGCCGTTGACGCTCCGGTACTTCAGTGGGAAGACAACCTGGACGGCACAGCAGTCGTTTCCTGGGACGACGTTGATCACGCTGTTGAATACGTTGTCGACGGCAACGCTCAGGACGAAACCTACCTCACAACGGACGAAATCGCAACGGACGCCTCCACGACTATTACCGTCTACGCCCGCGGCGATCAGAGCGAAAATTACGCCAGCTCCGATACCGCGTCCTTGACGCTCCAGCGCCTGGAAGCTCCGGAGAATCTGGAAGCGGCGCCGGTCAACGACGGAGTCAACGGATCCACTCAAATCGTCGTTACCTGGGACGCTGTCGATAACGACTGGGTTACCGGCTATCGTTTGGGCGTTCAGCTTGGCAACGATTGGACCTATTACACCACCGACGCTACCGAATACACTGTTACAAACCTCACACCGGGAACCGCCTACACGTTCATCGTTCAGACGTTGTCCGAATCCGGCAACGCTGGCGGCATGCTCGTTTCGGAATTCTCCGACGCTGCCGACGCCACGACCAAGGAAGCCCCGTACGCGCCGACTACTCTCATTGCCGACGCCACCGGCTTGCACCAGATTGAACTGAACTGGCAAGAAGCCGCCGACGCTGACGACACCTACTGGTACGTTATCGAAGCTTACACGGCTGACGACGACGCTCTGTTTGCCGTCAAGGGTCAGGACGAATCCATTACCGGCGAATCCTTCCTGTTCACCGGTCTGAACGAAGACACCACGTACTACTTCAAGATTTACGCTTTCAGCTCTGATGCCGACACGTTTGAAGGCTCCTCCGCCGCTGTCGATTCCAACGAAGACACGACCTGGATTCAGCTGCTCACTCCGGAACTGGAACTGGGCGCGATTTCCATGAGCTCAATCGAACTGGTCTGGACGGACGCCAACGATTCCGCCGACGTCGACGCCTATCGCATTTCCTATACGACCGACACGAACGACGGTGAAACCGTTATCTTCGTTGACGCCGACGAAACCAGCTGCATCGTTACCGGCTTGACTTCCGGCACGCAGTACACGTTCAGCATCCAGGCTCTGGGAATTGACGATCGATCCGTCGATTCCGGCATCGACACGCTCGACCCGATTTACACCAACGATCAACTGGCTCAACCCGCCAACGCCGACGCTGTCGCGACCAGCACAACGTCAATCCTGGTAACGTGGGACGCTGTCGACGGCGCGGAATTCGGCTACACCGTAACCTGTGACACGCTGCCGCAAGGCGCTTCAATCGTTGTCAACAACGCCGCCTGCACCGCAACCGTTACCGGCTTGAACAGCGACACGCTTTACGAATTCGAGATTTACGCCAACGGCGGAACGACCGCTGACGGACGCGTCCTGCTGCAAAGCGACAGCGCCGATGCGGAAGCCCAGACCTGGCGCAAACTCACGATTCAGTCTTTGGCTGCCGACGTCGAAGAAACTACTGTTACAGCCAGCTGGGTTAGCCCTGAAGGCGACCTGCCGTACGTCGATTACTATGTCTGGCAGTATCGCGCCACCGGTTCTTCCACCTGGTCTAACCAGATTGAAACCGAAGAGACGGAAGACTCCTTCGACGGCGCCATCAATACGACTTACCAGATTCGCGTCAAAGCAATCAGCGCTCAGGGCGAAGACGGCAACTCCGAATGGGCGTACCTGAGAAACGTCAAGACTTGGGACAAACTGACCGCCGACGTCGACGCCGAAGCGGCTGGAACGCAGGTTATCTCTGTCTCCTGGGACGCTGTCAGCGCGCAGTCTGACGTTTACTACTCGCTGTTCTACACCGAAGGCGATACCAACGAATTCGATCCTCAAACCTGGACGGAAGTCGACCTGACCGACGTTGCGCTCGCCGGCGGCGTTTACTCGATTGACGTAACAGGCTTGACAGCCGAAACGACCTACTCCTTCGCTCTGTTTGCTGAAGCGGACGGATACATCGACGCCGAACCGGCGTTTGACGTCGCCACGACTTGGGCGGTTGCCCCGATTACCGACAATCTGGTTATCACCGCCGAAGCCGAAGGTCAGACGATTACCGTTGATTGGGACGACGTTGACGGCGCGGCTTCCTACAAGGTTGAATACACCTGGACAAGCATCGCCGGGGACGACTGCGAAGATTACTACATCACAACCGATTCGCAAGCCGTCTTTGAAGGTCTGGAACCGGGCGTTGAATACACCTTCCAGGTTATCGCCTATCCGGACGACGCCGACGTTGACCACGAAGAAGCGTACTCCAACTTTGCCAGCGCGACGACCGACAAGATCAAGCTCGATTCGCCCGACGGCAAAGCCGCTCCAACCAGCTCCAACAGCGGCATCAGTGTCTCTTGGGACGCGGTCGACAACGCCTCTGGCTACCAGGTCAAATGGCGCATTTCCGGCTCTAATTCCTCCTGGAATACTTCCGGCGTTCTCGACGCTGACGAACTCAGCTTCGCGATTGAAAACGTTATCGACGCCTCCACCTACGAAATTCAGGTTACCGCGATCGGCGACGGCGATCATTACACCGATTCCAACCCGACCCGCCTGACCTGCAGACTGGTTCAGATTGACCTTGACGCCGTTGTTGTTACAACCAAGTCCAACGCGACCGACACGCAGAAGCCAGAAAGCGTTCCGCAGATTGACGAATGGACGCCGGCGTTCCTGGAACTCTGGACAAGCGACATTGTCGGTCTGGTTGAAGGACGCGAAATGGTTGCGACCATCGAAATCAACGAAAACTACGAAGTCGGCGGCGTTCTCGACCTGCCGGGAACCACGGTTGACGTTTCCGATGACGGAACGACTGTTACAATCACCGTTGACGTCGACTACAACTATGGCGACGACGAAGACGCTCTGTTGGCTCAGATCAAGCTCACGCCGAAATCTCAGGCTGACGGCAACGACGACGAAAACGGCATTGCTCTCGACGGCGTCGAAGACGATCTGGTTCTGACCGACGTTGACGGCTATCTGGTTGTCTCCTACAAAGACGGCGTTGACGCTCCGAAACTGGTCAAGTTCAACGACGTTTGGATTACCGACATCGTCCCGGTTATTTTCGACCTCAACGACGACGGCGTTATCGACAACTTCGACGAATCCGACTACGCCGCCTATACGGAAGCCGATCCGGACTTTGTCGACTTCAACGTTGACGGCAAGAACTGCGATCACGACCTCGAAATGCTGACTCGCGACACCAACAACGGCAAATCTCAGGCGGGCGACTGGCGAGTGGACTACTCGATTATCGTCTGCACCTGCGGCGATACGCCGGTCGCTCAACCCGCGGCTCTGCCGACCCCGGCGGCAATCAAACAGATTGTCGAAGAGGAAGAAGAATCCTACCTGTTGGACGATTTCGAGTACAACTACGAATGGGATCAGGCGGATCGACTTTCAGACATCTATCCGTTCATGAGCGAAAACAACCGTATGACCAGTGGAGTCATGCTGACCAAGGCGGTCGCCAAGAAAGAGGAAAGCAAAGAAGAACAGACGGCGGAAGCGGACTCCAAGACCGTTGCCGACGTTATGAACGAACTTTGGAGCGACGACATTGATTGGCGTCACGCCGCATGAGCATAGAAAGCAAGTATAATCCCGCGTGGGATTAAGTAAAGCGATGTTATTCACAGGCGAGAGTTCCGCACCCGCGGGACTCTCGCTTTGTTTTTAAAACTTTAAGCAGCCGCTTGCGGCGTCTCGTCGTCCCTAACTTGAAAAAACTTTCGGTCGCCAGCAAGCTGACGACCTTTTAGGGAAGTTTTTTCAAGTTTGATTAAGAGGGAACAAAGCGACCAACGGGAGCGATTATTGGTAAGCGCGCGGTAGCGCGGATTGGGAGCGGCGCCTCGCCGCCCTTTTTTGAAAAAAAGGTTCTTCCCCTCAAACTCCCCTTTCCAAAAAACTTTAGTAAGGGGAGGTAAACATAGTATTAGCAATAATCAAAGCGACCAACGGGAGCGATTATTGGCAGGCACGCGGCAGCGCGGATTGGGAGCGGCGCCTCGCCGTTAGAATACCGTGAACTCTTCAATCGTCGGGACTTCCGTGGCTTCGAGAATGTTCAGACGGACGAAGCGCGCTGTTACGGGTTTCTCAAACTGAATCGTAAAGTTCGCTTTCTCGATGGTCGTTCCCTGATAAACGGTTTGCCATTCGTCCGTTTCGCTGGATCGGACTTCGATCTTGAACTGGCGCGTTCTCGGATAGGCGATTTCGGATATGACAACCTTTTTGACTTCCTTCGGTTCGGTCAGGTCAACTTCAATCCAGCCGGAACGGGAGCGGGGTTTGGCGCCCCAGCGAGAAACCAGATTCCCGTCGAACGCCGAGGCGACGCTGTACGCGCCGGAATCCCAGTTGCTGGACGCCTTAAACGGTTTGTTATACGACAGGCTTGCCTTAATGTTGATCTTTTCCGGTTTCTTTTCGCCCCAGAAATTGGGTTTCTGATCGTCGGACATTGTAACAGGCGCAACGGTCTGATTTTCGTCGCCCTGCCAAAGAGTAACGGATTCTCCCTGTTTCAGATCGATTTTGTACAAGCCGTTTCCGAGGTCGTGAATCTTGTCCGGCGCGGACGACTGGAACTCGCCTGTAAAGTTCGGAACGACTCGACATTCCTCCCCGGCAAGGGACTCAATTTTAATCCAGGACATTTTGCCGTCTTTGCGAATCGCAGAGACGAGAAACGCGCCTTCCGTTCTCAGGTTAGCAAAAGACGTCTCTTTCCAGTCGGCGGGAATGGCGGGGAACACGCGAATCTGATTTCCCCACGACTGAATGAGCATTTCCTGCAAGGCGCGGGCGGCAACGTGTGAACATTCAATTACCGGCCAGCCCTCGTAATACTGAGTATTGCAGCGAACGAATCGTCGGTTGTTGTGATGTTTCAAAAGATAATCGCGGGCGTTTTCGCCTTCGCCCAAAATAGCGTAAATGCTCGCCGCCGCGGCTTGCGACCAGCCGAACATCTGTTTGCCGCCCTCGACGGTCGTCCAGTGATCCATCGTCTTTTTAATCAACGCCCGACGCTGCGGGTCTTCCGGGGTATAGTTGCACAGCGGCCAAACCTGAAGCATGTGCGACCAGTGCCGATGAGAAACCGTCTGCGGGACGTCGGCGCCGATTAAAAAGCCGTCTTTTCCAACCTGATAGTCAACCAAGTTGTCCAGAACGTCCTGCCATTGCTCCGCCTGCGGGTCGTTAAAGTTACATTCCCGATTGACTTCCAGCAGCCGTTCGCAAAGCCAGCGGATAAGCCCGATGTTGTAGTTCGTGTCCCGCGCCATGACGGGGTACTCGGGCGACCGCATTGTCGGAATGTGATATTTGCCGTCAGCTTCCTTCTGGAAAATATGCGTGTAGACGTTGAACGACCCCTTGAGCATGTCGAAAAAGGCGTGTTTCTCCCGGTCTGTCAGATAGGACTTGTCCATCGTGTACCGATACTGAAGCCAGTAGTTATGCAGCGCCCAGGTGAAGTCGCCGGGATTGAGGTAGCCGGCATAGTTTTCACTCACGCAGTCGTTATCGGTCGTATGGTTGAGCGTCGCGCCGTTGTCGATTCCATACAGCAGCTTGGCGTTGGCGACCAGGTTCGCCCGATTCTTGTCGATGAGGTTGGTAAACGATTCGCCCAGGTCGCAATGATTGGACGTATAAACAGGCAGATAGCAAATCTGAATATTGAGATTCCACCAGATTTTCGCCCAAACGGTGGGACAGTACCACGGTCCCATCAGGTCGATAACGTGACGGTCAGGACGGGTCGCGCAGGCGAGCTTGTACATCTGAATCCAGTAAAAGCTCTCCATCTGAGAGTTCGGAACGGAGACGAAGCTCTTTGGATAATACCCGTGCCACCAGGCGCGATGTTCGGAAATGAGCTTTTGCCAGTCCTCCGCAGCAACGCGTTTAACGGTGTCGCAGGCGATTTGTGACGCGGTCGTTTCCGGGAACGTGTCAATAAGGGAAAGAATTACCTGCGTCCGCGGGGCGTGAGCGCCTTGAACCGGACGTTCCATCCAGGCGGCGGAGAACTGCCCGCCTGCGACGCGGTTTTGAATGGAGTACGAAATATCGCCGTCCTTTTTAAACTCCACCGGCGGGTTGAGTGGGTCAGGAAAGATATTCGCTCTTTTGGTTCGATAGACCAGCGGCTCGTCCGATTCCCATTCAAAAGCGGCTTCCTGTTCGCCTTCGAGCCGTTCGACGTCAATAATCAGCGCCATCTCCTGTGACAGGACAAGGGCGCGGAACCGAATCAGACCGGCGGTCGTTTCGACTTCAAAGCGTGTTTCTGCGTTCCATAAATCCAGACGCGCCGTTCCGTCGAGAATTTTCCCTTTGGTTTTCAACAGCAAGCGTCCAACCGGAATGCGGAAGTTCCCCAGACGATGGTCTGTAATATCCGTTCGACCGACGGCAAACGAAATCTCGTTATCAGAACGTTTGTATATCATCGATCCCATCAGACCGTTGCCCAAAAACGAGGCTTTCTCGTAATGATCCGGCAGGACTTCCCAGATGAGGTCTTGACGAGAAAGAAATTCTTCCCAATTGATGGAGTCGCCGCTTTGCGCTGTCTTCTCGCAACTCGCAACTCGCAACTCGCAACTCGTATCGAGGAACTGTCCTTCTTTGATCATCCGCCCAACCTGCTGCAGCGTTTTAACGTCAATGTCGCGCAGTCTGCCGTTGTAGTCGGGACCGACGTCAATGCTGAAGATGTTGCCGTATTTGACGGCGCCGAGGTAATCGTGATATATCTTTTGAGCGTCCGTGCAGAGGTTGTCATGTTTGGGGAGAGAATAGAACCAGAACGCGCCGCCCTCGTGCTTGGGCAGAATCGGGTAGGTGAACTCGGCAACCAGATATTTGTCGTACGACGCGGCTTGATGGTTGTACCCGGCGCCGGAGGCGTCGTCTAAAGCAGACGGCTTGCCGCGTTCGCCAATGCGGACTTCCCCGGAGCAGTCGCCGTGATTGTATCCGATAAGTGTATGCGGCTGAACTTCGTGACAAAACGCCGTCGTTTCGTCGTGCGACAGCCCGCCCGTTCCGACTGCGTGGTCAAACCAGATGTATTCAATCTCGCCGTACTGGGTGAGCAGTTCTTTCAGCTGCGCCTTTTTCATTTCCGGATTGACGGACTTGTTGTTTCGATACGCTCCGCCGGGCCAGTTCCAGTCCCCTTCCGAAAAGTACAACGCCAGCTTGATTCCGTACTTGTCGCAGGACTTTCTCAGCTCCGCCAGGACGTCTTTTTTCAGCGGGGAGTTGGTCGACTTGAACTCGGTCGTCTTCGTGTCCCACAAGCAGAAGCCGTCGTGGTGCTTCGCCAAAAAGAGAATGTATCCCATTCCGGCTTCTTTTGCCGTTCGCGCCCACTGGTCGGTGTCGACGTTTGTCGCTTGGAAGAATTCCGGCGTTTTTCCCGCCGGGTCTGTCCATTCCGTTCCGGAGAACGTACTAAACGACCAGCAAATGAACATGCCCCATTTGAGGTCTTTTAACTCGTTGGCGCGCTGCTGATAATATTCCGCCGTCGGCTCCGCATGGGAAACCGCCGGAAGAACCGCCGCCAGCAAACTCAAAACAACAGTAATCAATCTTTTGGCAATCATTGGAATTCTACGGGGTTAAAGGAAGGAAAAGAAGATATGGAATTACAGCGTCTTAATTACGCTGATCTCCGTTCACGTTTTTTCTAAATAATATTATACAAGAAATTCTATCGAATTGAAGGGTGTATAATCGCGCCAAAATCTTGTACAAATGCGACACGGATTGACAAAAAAGTTCGATTATGCGATACAATTATAATAGAGAGGGCGGAGCTGTTCCCAGCCTCGCCGCCGAACGTTTCCCTGTTTTCCGGTTTTCCGAATATATTCCAATGTCCATTCAGATTAAACCGTATCGTAAAATCTTCCTCGTCGTCGAAACGACCAATCATTTTGGACGCAGTATTGTTGAAGGAATTGCTCAATACGCTTTAGAACGGCATTGGCGTCTGGATTTCCGTCAGCGCGGCTGTTTTGACCCGGTGCATTTGGAAACGATTCCGTCTGACGTCGACGGGGTAATCAGCCGGACGTTTGAACGTCGATTCGCTCAAAAGCTCATGCAGCTACGCGTTCCGGTTGTCGAACTGGTCGGCGAATACGGCGCGCCGCAGGACGTTTTAATTGACGAAACGGCGTTGAGCCAAATGGTCTTTGATCATTTTCGGGAACGCGGCATCGAAAACTTCGGGGCGTTTAGCGACGTTCGCGCCATCTGGTCTGTTCGGCGAACGAACGCCTTTAAAGAGCTTGTCAGTCAAGCCGGTTTTTTCTATTCCGAATTTATTCCCTCGCGTCATTCGGGGAATTTCCTTCTGCCGAACTGGACGTCAAAACAGGAACGCGATACAATCAGCTGGATTATAAAACTGCCCAAACCATGCGGAATCCTTCTCGGTCAGGACATTCAGGCGAAACGGTTTTATGAATGTTGTCTCGACGCCGGCGTGCGAATCCCGGAAGACGTTGCCGTTGTGGGAAACGAAAACGACCGCTGGTTCTGCGAGGCGCTTTCTCCGCCCCTGTCGAGCGTAGAGCAAAACGGGGTTCAGTTTGGAATGGTTGCCGCTCAACTGCTGGAACAAAAGATGGCTTGCCCAGAAAAGGCGTTTGAACCGATCTTTTTACCGCCGTCCCACGTTCAGGTTCGGCAGTCGAGCAATATTACCGCTATTAAAGACGAAGACGTTCGAGAGGCGATTGCCTATATTCGCGAACACATCTCGAACGGCATTAAACCGGAAGACGTTGTGAATCACGTTAATATTTCGATTCGCAAACTGCAAAGAGAGTTCAAACGTCTTTTGGGCGCAACGCCGCAGCAGTTTATTCTTAACATGCAAATGACCGTTGCCAAACAACTACTGCTGGATTCCAGAATTTCTCTCAGAGCGGTCAGCGAAGCCGCCGGATTTAACAGCGTCGAATATTTCACCCGCGTTTTTACCAGGGAAATCGGCTGCTCGCCCGGTCGATACAGAGGCGGCGAGAAGATGTAAAAACACGAAAAACACGAACGACACGAAAAGAACGAAAAAGACGAAAAAATTAGATTTCGTATATTTCGTATATTTCGCTTATTTTGTGTTTTTCGTGTTAAAAAATGGCGAGCTTCGCTCGCTACAAAAAAGCGAGAGTTCCGCTAACGCTTCCCTCTCACACTCCGAAAAATGTCACGATTTGCGCCGTTTCTTTTCAGTTTTCTGGCGAGGACAGAATTTCTATTGCCTTTTGACCGTGGAGCTGACCGGGGGCGGCGAGGAACTTGAGTTTGTCTTGAATATAGACTTCAATCGGAGAATCGGCGCTCTGGTCTGTGGCGATGATGTCGCCCGGGGAGAGCTGGAGCAAGTCTTCAACTGTAATGGACGAGCGCGCCATTAAAACGCTCAGGCGAATTTTCGATTTACGCACGCCGGCGGGTACCGTCGGCGACGGGTCGGAAATGTCGTTGAGCCAATCCCGACGGCTTCTGTCCAGCCGACGGTTCAAATCGGCAACCG
>JAFSMW010000170.1 GCA_017447745.1 Thermoguttaceae bacterium | reverse complement strand
GCGGGGGTAAATAAAAAAAGACTGACTCTATTTGGCGGGAGCATAGTGGGCTGCGCCGCCCGTAGACTAAAGTCGACGTTTATAGAAATGGCGCCCCCCCCGGGACGCGACTCTGGTTCTCATCTTGTCTGTTTTTACTTGAATATTTGCGCGCGCCCAAAATTCGAAAAAAAACTTGCCCGTCCCCTTGTACAAAATCTCATTTGGGGTTATAATTATATATATTAATATGAGTGTATCCCAGGATGAGCCGCTAGCTGTTAGCTGCTAGCTATTAGCTTGGGCGTTCGCAGCTCTAAGTTGATAGCGTTTAAAGCTCGAAGCTGATATTAAAAGCTAGGGGCTAGAGGCTAGCAGCTAGAAGCTGTCTAATTACTTAACCTTTGAATTCACAATGAAACGACTACTATATACTACTATCGCGCTGACGCTGTTGGTTTGGCTTGGTTCGACAGGCTTGGCTCAGGACGCAGAGCAGAAACCGGATCAGGCGGCGGAAGCGGCTCAGCCGGCTCAACCGAAGGCTCCGGAAGAGCCGTCGCTGGAAGAGAAACAGCGCATCGTTCACGACCAGTGGAAGCGGCTGGAAGAGATTCTCCTCCGCATGTCGGAAACGACGGCTCTGACCGACCCCGACAGAGCGGAGTTGATTAAAAAGGTCATCGCTCAGGGCAAGCAGAAGATGATCGATCCGCAGTTCCAGACGCTGACCGATCTGCTCAAAGACGGCGAAATCAGCCGCGCTCTGGACAACCAAAAGGATCTCCGCGCCGACCTCAACGACCTGCTCAAGGTTCTGGAAACGGAAAACCGCATGCGCCGCGTCAAGTCGGAAAAAGAGCGCATCAAGGGGTACATCAAGGATCTGGAAAAGCTCATTGCCGGTCAGAGGAACTTGCAGAATCAAACCATGAACTCGGACGACGTCCAAAAGTTATCCGGTCAGCAAACCAAACTGTCCGAGATGGCGGAATCCCTCAAACAGAAAATGGACGCCGACGAAAAAGCCGGTCAGCCGCAAGACTCCCAGAACTCTGAAAATCAGGACGGAGAGAACAAAGAGGGAGAAAACAAAGACGGCGAAAAGCAGGACGGCGAAAACCAGGACGGTCAGAAGCAGGACGGCGAAAATCAGGACGGCGAAAATCAGGACGGCGAAAACCAAGACGGTCAGAAGCAAGACGGTCAGAACCAGCAAGGTCAAAATCAGGAAGGACAGAATCAAGAGGGTCAGAATCAGGAAGGTCAGAACCAGGAGAATTCCGATTCTCAAAAGGAGGAAACTCCGCAGGATCGTCTGAAGAAAGCGCAGCAGAAGATGGAAGAGGCGCAGAAGAAGCTCGAACAGGCGCAGAAAGAAGGCGCGGTCGAAAAGCAGGAAGAGGCGCTGCGAGAGTTGGAAAAGGCGAAGTCGGAGCTGGAAGAGATTCTGCGTCAGCTGCGAGAGGAAGAAGAGAAGCGTAAGCTGGCTCAGCTGGAAGTCCGGTTTAAGAAGATGCTGGAACTGCAGAAGTCGATTTACGATTCGACGCTCCGTCTGGACGAAAGGTTCAAAAAGAACGACGGGAAAGATGCGGACGGGACTTTGTCTGTGGAGTCGGTTCGCCTTTCCGGGCGCGAAAACGACGTCTATATGGAAGGGACCAAGGCCCTGCTCTTGTTACAGGAAGACGGAACGGCGGTCGCCATGACCGAGGCGTTAGCCAGCGCTGTCGAGGATATTGAGGGCGTAATCGAACTGTTTAACAAGGCGAACGTCGGCGTGAGCAACCAAACGCGTCAGGAAAACATTATCGCGACGCTGGAAGAACTCCTCGAGGCGATCAAGCGCGAGCTGAAAGACATGGAGGACAAGGAACAGCAAAGTCAGGACGGGGAATCGCCCGGCGGCGAGATGATGGAAGCCCTGGTCGACCAGCTGGCGGAACTGAAAATGATCCGCTCCATGCAAATGAGAATCAATAAAACGACTCAGCGATGCCAAAAGCTCATTACCGGCGCCGCTGCGGAAGACCCGGAAGTTATCAACGTACTCAACGAACTGTCCGTCCGCGAAGAACGCCTGCGGCAGATACTTCACGATATTAGTATTGGAAAGAATAAGTAAGTTGCGAGTTACGAGGCGGCGCTGCCAGTCGTTGCTCGCTTGCGATAACTACTGCCTACTGCCTACTGCCTACTGCCTTTTAAATTAACCATGAGACGTTTATCAATAATCGCTGTTATCCTCGTCTCCCTGTCCGGGTTCGCTTTTGCGGACGCCCTGGATGTGAACAATCTGCCTCCTATCCGCCCTGCTCTGTCGGAGGTGTTCGGTCCGTACGAACAGTGGCTGGCGGGGCTGAAAGTCTCTCCGGAAGTTCAGAATACGGTCAACCAGTATCGTCAGCAGGTAACACTGGAAATGGACGAGGGGGAGGAGCTGGAAGTTTTGACGTCGATGGTAATCGCCGCCGATCCGCGGTATGCGCCGCTGTTTGAGGAAAGCGTCCTGTCGCAGCGCGTCTATCCGATGGCGGATTTAACGGCTCTGACCAAGGCGGAGGGGACGCCGGAATGGCTTGTCAACGTCATGAACCTGCAGGCGGCTCGCCGGTTAGCCAACAACGGCTTGTTCGACGACGCGGCGGAACTGCTCAAGGATTTGAAGCTGGAAAGCTCGCCCTGTCCGGCGACGCTGCTGTTCTATCAGGGTCTGGTGAAGTACCAGTCGTTAGATCAGGAAGCGGCGCTTCCGATTCTCAAACGTCTGGTCGACATGAACGAGACTCCAACCCGTTATCGGGAACTGGCGCAGCGGATGATTCTGGATTTGGAAAAATTGGAACCGAAGTCGTTGGATCATATTTCCCGCCGCATGGGCGACGTCGCCGGGCGGCTGGACAACGGCCGCGCCAACGAGAAAACCGTCGAGATTGAAGACGGCATCGTCAAAGACCTGGACGAGCAGATTAAAAAGCTGGAAGAACAGCTTCAGCAGATGATGCAGAAACAGCAGTCCGCCAACTCGCAGCCCAAGCCGCCGCAGGGCGAACAGGCGCCCAGCCGCGTGGCAGGCAAGGGACATGTCGACCGGAAAGACGTCGGCAACGGTTCCGGCTGGGGCGACTTGCCGGAAAAAGAACGCGAGAAAGACCTCCAGCAAATTCAGGAGAACTTCCCGCCCCATTACCGTGACATTATCGAACAGTACTTTAAACGAATGAGTGAGACGGAGAATTAGGCAGTAGGCAATAGGCAGTAGTGAGGCAATAGACAGTAGGCAGTAGGCAGTAGTGAGAATACTCCGGGTATTAGCTATGAAAAAATACATCCTTTTAGTTTTATCGTTGACGTTTATGACGCTCGCGGCGCAGGCGGCGGACTATCAGTTTACTCTTAAAGACGGAACGAATGTAACGGGCGTTCCGCAGAGTTTGTCGGCGGAGTCTGTAACGGTTCAAAGCGCCGGGGAGACGAAAACGCTCGCTCTGTCGGACGTCGCGTCGATTGTCGTTTCCGGCGAGTCGGCTGACAGCGAAGAGCCGAAGATTCAGGTGGAACTGTCCGACGGGTCGACGCTGATGGTTAAAGACGTCCTGCTTTCAGACGGTCAGGCGACGCTGAATTTCGACGGCGCGAAAGTAACGGTTCCAGAATCGCAGGTGGTCAGCGTTCGGTTTAATTCTGACAAGGCGATGGACGACCAGTGGTCGGAGATGGTCAAGACGGAAACGCGGGACGATTTGCTCATTGTTGAAAAGGACGGCAAGCTGCGTTACCATCGCGGGCATATCGAGGGAATTACCGCCGAGAAAGTCCCGTTTGTTCTGGACGGGTCGTCGCTGCCGGTTTCTCGCGCCAAGGCGTTTGGCGTTCGTCTTGTCCGTGCGTTTGCCGCGCCGACGGGGGCAGAGATGGCTGTCGGGAAAACGCCGGTCGGGTCCTCGTGGTCGATTGCGTCTTTGGATGTAACAGACGGAACGCTCAGCGCCGTATCCCGGCTGGGTCAGAAAATCGCCGTCGGGTCAGGCGCGAACGAGATCTGTTCGATAACCTTTTCCGTCGAGCCGGAGTTTTATCTCAGCGACATGAAGCTGGAATCGTGGACGTGGTCGCCGTTCGTGTCGGCGCCGGGAATGCCGGAAGCCATGCTCCGTCAGTTCAATCAGCCGCACTTCAACGAAGGAATCGACGGCGCAACGCTGACAACAAACGGGCAGACGTTCTCCAAGGGCGTTTGCGTTCGCAGCAAAACGGACATGACGTTTCGTCTGTCACAGAATTTTTCCCGCTTGACGGCGCAGTTGGGCATTGACGATTCCGTTCGCCCGAAGGGGTCGGTGGAAGTGGAAATATTCGCCGACGACCAGTCCGTATTCAAAGCGACGGTTTCCGGGCAAGACCCGATTAAGGAACTGGACGTTCCGCTGATGGGCGCGAAACGGGTTCGCGTTGTCGTCGATTTTGGCGCAGGCGCGTCTGTCGGAGACGTTTTGATTATCGGGTCGCCCCGATTGTGGGAGTAAGCGAGTTTTTGGCAATGCGCGAAAACCTGAAAAACATTTTGCACGTTCGCGTTGTGAGCGGGTCTGGCGGCGGGCCGGAAAAGACGATAATCAATTCTCCCCGGTTTTTGATTCCGTGGGGATACAATTGTTTATGCGCCTATATGCGTCCGCCCCAAGACGCCGGGTTTGAGGTGCTGCGTCAGCGAGCCGAGGCGGCGGGATGTCCGCTGGTCGACATCGAAGACCGCGGCGTGACGGACTTTTCCGTCGTGAAAAAGCTGCTCAAACTCTGCCGGGAAAACGACGTCCAAATCTGGCATGGGCACGACTACAAGTCCAACGCCATCGGGCTGCTTCTGCGCCGGTTTCATAAAATGAAACTTGTTACAACGGTTCACGGCTGGGTTCATCACACGTCCAAAACGCCGCTGTACTACGCGATTGACCGCTTTTGTCTCAAGCGATACGACAAGGTGATTTGCGTCAGCGACGATTTATTCGAGCAGTGCCGGAAAATCGGCGTCCGTCCGGAACGCCTGACGCTGATTGAAAACGCGATTGATACGGACATGTTCCAACGCCGTGACGTCCCGGCGGACGGGCTGGTTAGAATCGGCGCTGTCGGGCGGCTGGAAGAGGAAAAGGGATTCGCCCCGCTGATTGAAACAGTTGCGGAGATTTACAAAACTCATCCGGAAATTCGGCTGACGATTTACGGCGAAGGGTCGCTCAAGGGGGAGTTGGAATCGCTTGCCAAGCGGCTGTGCGTGGACAACGTCGTTTCCCTGCCGGGGTTTGAACGGGACTTGATCAAGCTGTATTCCAGTTTGGATATTTTCGTTCTCAACTCGATTCGGGAAGGGTTGCCCAACGTCTGTCTGGAAGCGATGGCAATGGGCGCGGCAATGACGGCGACGGCGGTTGCCGGGGTTCCGAAACTTGTAACAGACGGCGTCGACGGGCTGATTATTCCGATGGAAGACAAGGCGGCTTTGCAGTCCGCGCTGACGAAACTGATCGAGTCGCCGGAACTGCGCCGAACGCTGGCTGTCAACGCCAGAAAAACCGTCGAAGAGCGGTTCAGCTTTGATAAACGAATGGAAAAGATGAGAGCGTTATACGACTCTTTGGAAGAATGAACGTTAGCGTAATTTCAAAACGTGACGAATTGTCCTCAGCCGCCCAGCGCTTGAGAGCGTATCTGCTCCAAAAGGGAGAAACGGCTCTGGCGTACGACCCGGGCTGGCTTTTTGCGCTGTCGGACGGGCTGGGGCATACGCCGTATCTGCTAGAGGCGCGCGACGATTCCGGCGCCGCCGTCGGCTGGCTTCCGCTGGGATACGTTCATTCGCTCCTTTTCGGTCGGTTCCTGGTCAGCATGCCGTACCTGAACGTCGGCGGAGTTCAAACGGATTTTCCCGAGGCGGCTGTTACGCTGATTGATTCCGCCTGCGCGTTAGCTGATCGGCTTAAGGTCAAGTTTTTGGAACTGCGCGGCGAGCGGGAATACCCACATCCCAAATTGACGTTTACCAGAACGGAAAAAGTTCACATGCGCCTGGCGCTGCCGGAAACGGAAGGCGAGTTGTGGAAGTCAATCGGCTGCAAGGCGAGAAACCAGATTCGCAAAGGCGAAAAGGCGAACCTGACCGTTCAATGGGGCGACTCCGACCAGCTCATTTCCGACTTTTACGAGATATTTGCCGTCAATATGCGCGATTTGGGAACGCCGGTGTATTCGATCAACCTGTTCAAACAGATTCGCAACGCATTCAACCGTCCGGAAGATCGCGACTCGTTTTTTGACGCCGCCGCCCTGCCCTACTCCGCCCGACAAAGCGTTCAGTTTGCGGTTGTCTACAGTCCTTCGGGCGAACCCGCCGCGGGTGGCATGCTGACGTTCGGCACGCCCGGCGCGAGCGGTTTCCGACTGACGGTGGAAGTGCCCAGCGCGTCGTGCAAACGCAAGTTCAACGCGGACTGCGCCAACATGTTCCTCTACTGGCAATTATTGAAAAAATCGATAGAATATAAACAGACGACGTTCGATTTCGGACGTTCGACTGTCGATTCGCCCACGTATAAGTTCAAAGCGCAATGGGGCGCCAAGCCGTTCCCGTCGTTTTGGCAGTATTACCTCCGGGGAACCGACCCGAACTGCATGCGCCCGGACAAGGGCGGCTACGGGTTAGCCGTTCGCGTCTGGCAGAAACTCCCCGTTTGGCTGACGCGGCTTATCGGCCCCGGCATCGTTAAGGGGATTCCGTGATGAGGCAGTAGGCAGTAGGCAGTAGGCAGTAGAAAGGCAATAGGCAGTAGGCAGTAGTTTTTGTTCAACATTTCATATTTCAATCCTGACTAACCCATGATTTGTGTAACAGTATCCCGACCTCGCCACCGGTTTATGCTGGCGGAATGTAAAGGCATGAAAGAACGCGGCGCCGATTTGATCGAGCTTCGGCTGGACGCTCTTCAGACGGTTCCCGACGTCAAATTGCTGCTTAAAGACCGCCCGTGTCCGATTTTGATTACCTGCCGCCGCGAAGAAGACGGAGGACGGAGCAAGCGTTCGGAAGCCGACCGGCTGATTCTGCTTCGCACGGCTATTTTCGAGGGCGCCGACTACGTCGATCTGGAATACGACATTGCCGGCAAGGTTCCGCGGTACGGCAAGACGAAGCGGGTGGTTTCGTATCACAACTTTGAAAAGACGCCGGACAATATCGAAGAGAGTTTGGATCAGATGTCGAAGCTGGACGCGGACGTTTTGAAAATCTGTACGATGGCAAACTGCCCGTCGGACAACGTCCGGGTTTTGAACCTCATCGGGAAGACGTCCATTCCGACCATCGCGTTTTGCATGGGACCGTTCGGGACGCCGTCGCGGATTCTGTGCGGAGCGTACGGCGCGCCGTGGACGTACGCCAGCGCAGACGCAGATTCCGCCGCCGCGCCGGGGCAGATTTCCTTCGACCAGGTGAAAAACCTGTATCAGTACGACTACATCAAAAAGACAACGCCGGTTTTTGGCGTTATCGCAGACCCCGTCGCTCACAGCATGTCGCCGCTGATTCACAACACGGCGTACGTCGATCAGGAGGTGGACGCTGTCTATTTGCCGTTTTTGGTTGAACCAGACCAGCTGGAAACGTTTCTCAAGCAGGACGCCCCGGCTCTGAACGTCAAGGGACTGTCTGTTACAATTCCGCATAAAGTTAACGTAATTCGATATCTGAATTTCGCCGACCCGGCGGTTTTAAAAATCGGCGCATGCAACACAATTGTCTGGAAAGACGGCAAGCGTTACGGGTACAATACAGACTATCAGGCGGCGATGGACGCTATTTCCGGCATCTTCGGCTGGAAGGAGCCGCTGAAAATCCTTCCTTCCGAGGAGGGGTTGCCTGACCGCTGCAACGAACAGCCCATGACGGGCAAAGTCGCCCTGATTTTGGGCGCAGGCGGCGTCGCCAAAGCGGTTGCGACCGGTTTGAGTTTGCGCGGAGCCGATCTGATTATTACCGACATCGACTCTCAGCGCGCTTTCGATCTGGCTCAAAAGCTGGGCGGAAAAGCTGTTGCGTGGGACAAACGGGCGGATTTCGACTTCGACCTGGCTGTCAACTGCACACCGGTGGGCATGTATCCCAAGGCGAACAACTCGCCCTTTGACCCGGAAAAGATGAACGCGTATTCCACCTCCAAACCGCTGGGCGCGTTCGACTGCGTATACAATCCGGAAGAAACGCTGTTTTTGAAGTCCGCTCGAAAAAAGAACTGGCGAACTGCGTCCGGCCTGGATATGTTTGCCCGTCAGGCGCAGCTGCAGTATCAGCTTTTTCTCAATCAGCCCGCCCCGGCGGACGTTATGAAAGACGCCGTCCGTCAGGCAACGGCACAGTCGCGCTGGTAATATTAAACAATCCACTTATCAAACAATTTGATTCAGGAACGAATCCATGAGTATTAAACATATTGTTACATTTTGCGGTTTATCGTTTGTCAGCCTCGTTTTGTGCGGCTGTCCGGGTAAGAGCGTCGATACGTCCGGTTTTGAATCGACAACCAATTCTGCGGATTCGACCGACTTGCGTAAAACGGAACGTATGTTTGACAGTTCTATTGAAACGCTTAATCGTCTGGAAAAAGAATCCAACGTAAATACCGACAATCGCGTTAGAGGGCGGTTAAATGAATGGATCAAGACAGCTTCCAATCCTGCGGACTGGAAGCCTGATCCCATGACGCCGCAATGGCAGCGGAAAATCCAGAACGATTTGTCGTTTATTAGTCAGTGCGCTCATCAGATTCAATTAGCCAGACAGGACGTCAATTTGAATTTCAACCGGATAATTCAATTATTCAATTTGCAAAACGAGTTTAACAAGCTCGTACAATACCAGACAACGGGCGCAAACGATCAGGAGACTCTGAACAAGATCGCAAAGAATCTGGAAGAGTGGAAAAAGATTAGCGACGAACTGGAAAATAACAAGGAGCTGGAAAAGTTTAAAACGCCTCAAAGTTTGAAAACGCTGCTCGAACAGACGCCTAAAATCCGTCAGTTTTTGACAGACGAATCCGCTCCCGCTTACGATTCCTGGAACGCAGAGGCGTTTGACAAATTTGTTACAAAATTAAACAGTAAAAAGAAACTTTTGGAAGATTTGCTTGTCATCCGTCATTTGTCAGACAAAATCTCATCGGAGGACGGCAAGCGGATATTTTTTCTTCAAGTCCTTCATTTTTTGACAGAAGAATCGTCAGCCAATATCGACAAGCAGGTTGTTTTAAACAACATACGTCAAATTTTAGCTGATAAATCTTCGTTGAACGTGAATAAGCAGGATATTTTTCTTATAGCGCTCCAATTTTTGTCAAACAGTTCTGTATCGGAAGACGATAAACAGGATTTTTTGAATTCAACGCGTCAAATTTTGGCTGACAAATCCAATCCCGCTTACAACTCAAAGGACGTTGAGTTATTTGACGATTTTGTTACAGAATTAAAAACCGTAGATAAAGTCGGATTGATCAATCTTCTCCATGTATTCCCCAATGGTTCTGTCGGTATCAATCAGGAATATTACATGGATTTTATGGATGCTTTGGATTCCATGGACAACGTTTCCTCCTGGTTTAACGGCATTGCAGGCGACTTTGCTCTGGAAGAAATGTCTTTTATGGAATCCGACATTAATTATTTACAGGAATCCATTTGGCTTCGCGACGCCTCTGATTGGGCGCAGGGAACGTCAGCTGACGACCTTTCTCGCATTATGGCTCTGTTTGACTGGACGATGAAAAACATCGCTCTGGAATCGTCTGCGGAAAACCATACAAACCGCGTTTCAGAAAATGAACCGGAAGACAACCAATCATGCCGTCCGATTTGGCAGATTCTCCTTTCCGGTCGTGGAACGGCGGCTGAACGCGCGTGGGTCTTTGCTCGATTGGCAGAACATCAAGGATTGAACGTCGTTCTGGTTCGAGTCCCAATTCCAGAACAGTCCATTCCACCCGCTCCAGAACCTGCTCAAACGGAAGAAAACGCGCCGACTCCGGAACCTGCTCAAACGGAAGAGAATGCGCCTGCTCCAGAACCCGCTCCAACGGAAGAGAACGCACCTGCTCCGGAACCCGCTCAAACGGAAGAGAACGCGCCTGCTCCAGAACCCGCTCAAACGGAAGAGAACGCGCCCGCTCCGGAACCCGCTCAAACGGAAGAGAACGCGCCTGCTCCGGAACCTGCTCAAACGGAAGAGAACGCGCCTGCTCCGGAACCTGCTCAAACGGAAGAGAACGCGCCTGCTCCGGAACCCGCTCAAACGGAAGAGAACGCGCCTGCTCCGGAACCTGCTCCGGCGTCAGAAAGTGAATCAACTACGGCTGAGGAGGAAAGCGCCAGTTCAGAACCAGAGGAAATAACGTTGCCAGAAATAGATTCGGCAACTATTGAACAGCTTTCGGATCGCCAAGATGATAATAAAGCCAGTCAAGAGGTTCAAACGATGCTGCCGGAATTGCCGGACATTGCTCCGCCCGAACGGCTGCTTGCTGCATGGATTTATGAAGATAAGCTCTACTTCTTTGATCCGGAATACGGACTGCCCATTCCCGCTCCGAACGGAATTTCGATTTCAACGGACGCTGAAAACAAGGGTTTGAAAATCGTTCCCGCAACGTTGGATCAGATACTGAATGACGAATCGGTTTTGAATCGCATGTCGTTTACCGATTCCCGCAATAAAGAACGAAAATACTATTTAACGTCTGACGATTTCAAAAATGCAGAGTATTATTTACCAGTCAATCCGACGTCGCTGTCAAAACGAATGTGGGTTCTGGAAAATCGACTTACAGGCAAACAGAAAATGCGTCTGACCTCCTCGCCGTCGGCGGTCAAATCGCAATTGGAAAAACTCGTCCCGGGAGCGACTGTCAACCTGTGGGATACGCCATACGCAGCGGCGATGTTTAACCCAATGCGTCAAAGCTTTTTTAACAGCGCTCTTGACAGCGTTATCAACATGCCGATTCCTGACAATAACGACGCCGCTCCTCTGCGCCGGGCGCGAATTACACATCTAAAGGGAGAGCTGGCGATGCAGAATGATGAAGACAACCTCGAAGACTACGCTGTTGTCTGGTATCAGCGCAGCCGTCTTTCAGAGGGGAAAATTATTAAAATCGTCAATTCCCGATCAAATTCAATTCCCCCTGAACATTTCATGATTGCAAAATATTTTGCTACGTACTGGCTGGGGCTTCTTTCAGACGCTTTGGACAATCACAACGCGGCAGACGAGTATTTTAGTTTAATTATCAAAGACAAAACAAATTTCGTTTGGATGGCGCCCGCTCTGTACAATATCGGTCGCGTTGAAGAAAAGACCGGACAGTTTGACAAGGCGATCGACAACTACCAGATGGCAGACGGAGAAAGCCGATTGTATATCGGAGCCGCTCTGCGCGCGCAATGGCTTAAAGAGTTAGGAATGAGGAGTGAGGAGTGAGAAGTTGGCTGCGAGGCTCCGCTCCCAGTCCGCGGTGCGAAGGCGCACACCCGATCCGCGCTACCGCGCGTTTGCCAAAAACCGCTCCCGTTGGTCGCTTGTGAGCGGCTAATACTAGAATTGTTTTCCCCTCATATTCTAAACCTGCTTCAAATCTATTTAAACGATTCCAACGCGTCGAAGTCGAGCGTGGCGAAGTAGTCGTCCAGCGTTTCCGCCCGGCGAATCGGGACGATTGATCCGTCTTCCCTCAACAGGAGTTCCGCCGAACGCAGTTTGCCGTTGTACTGGAATCCCATGGAATGTCCGTGGGCGCCGGCGTCGTGAATGACAACCAGGTCGCCCGGCTCCAACGTCGGCAGTTGACGGTCGATGGCGAACTTGTCGTTGTTTTCGCACAGAGACCCGGTTACGTCGTACGTTTCGGTACAGGGCAAATCGTCTTTGCCGGGAACGGTGATGTGATGGTACGCGCCGTACAGCGCCGGGCGCATCAGGTTCGCCATGCAGGCGTCCAGCCCAACGTATTTTTTATAAGTGTCTTTAATATGCAGAACTCTCGAAACCAGCCAGCCGTACGGTCCGGTAATCATGCGTCCGCATTCCATAAAGATTTTCAAATTGGCGTTGGGCGTTGACCCGAGCTTGGATTTATAGACTTCCTCGATTCCCTTTCCGACCAGTTCCAGGTCGACAGCCGTCTGATCCGGTCGATACGGAATCCCAATTCCGCCGCCGATGTTGACGAACTCAAAGACGATTCCCAGCTTGGCGGTCAGCTCGTTAATCAGGTCGAACATGATGTCCGCCGTATCGATAAAATACTGCGGATTCAACTCATTAGACGCGACCATCGTATGGATTCCAAACCACTTGACGCCTTTGTCGAGCAGGAGCTTGTACCCGTCGAACAACTGCTGACGGGTAAACCCGTACTTGGCTTCTTCCGGTTTCCCGATAATCGAGTTTCCGCCCTTGAGCGGGCCGGGATTGTATCGGAAACAGACCAACTCCGGCAGCCCGGCGTTTTGTTCCAGGAAGGGAATATGAGAGACGTCGTCCAGATTGACAATTGCGCCGAGCTGGTTGGCTTTGACAAACTCGGAAGCCGGGGTGTCGTTGGACGTGAACATGATCTTGTCGCCCGGCAGCCCGACGCGCTGTGACAGAACCAGCTCTGCCATCGACGAACAGTCTGCGCCGAACCCTTCTTCTTTGAGAATCTTCATCAAAAACGGGTTGGGCGCCGCCTTAACGGCAAAGAATTCCTGAAATCCGGGATTCCACGCAAACGCCTTGTTAAGACGCCGCGCGTTGAGGCGAATCGCCTTTTCGTCGTAAATATGAAACGGCGTCGGATACGTCTGGATGATTTCTTCCAGCTGCTGTTTGGAAAGAGGGAAAGGGTTCATTTTAGTAGCGAGTTGCGAGTAGCGAGTTGCGAGATTTTATGAAAGGCGGTAACGGAGCGACCAACGGGAGCGCAGTTACGCTTAAAGCGAGGCGGCGAGGCTCCGCACCCGATCCGCGCTGCCGCGCGAGAATCAATAATCGCTCCCGTTGGTCGCTTGCATTAATAGCGTACAATCGTTGAGCTGAGTTGTAAAAAATGTTTACGCGAAGCGCAATTACTAATTACTAATCACTAATTACTAATTGACGTTACGCTCTTGAGGAATATTCTCCCGTGCGGGTGTCGATTTTAATCATTTCGCCTTCTTCGAGGTATTCGGGAACCATGACCTCAAATCCAGTTTCGACCGTAGCGGGCTTGAAGCGGGACGTGGCAGAGTTGCCGCGAACGCCGGGATCGCACTTGATAACCTTCAGAACGACGGATGCCGGTAGCGTCAGACCAATCGGTTCGTCGTTGTAGAACATCATTTGCATGCCTTCGAGGGACTCGGTGATGTAGTTTTTGTCGTCGCCGACGTCTTCCGGAGACAGATCGTACATTTCGTAGGTTTCAGCGTCCATGAAATGCCACGCCGTCGGTTCGGAATAGCTGAACGTAACGTTGCGGCGTTTGAAGTCGGCTTCTTCGAGGTTGTCCGTTCCCTTGAAGGTGAAATCGACTTTGTTTTTGGTAACCAGGTTTCGAGCGCGGAACTTGTACAAGGTCGTTGCGCCGCGCGCAGACGGGGTTTGCACTGTTATGTTTTCGATCATGCACGGAGCGCCGTTGTAATTGAGAATCGTTCCTCGTTTGAAGTCTTTGGCTAACATGGTATTTGCGTGTAATTTTTTGTGAAAATTGAGATAATCTGAACGCAAACCGACTCGCGTTCTTTATTAATAGTAGTATAGCGCTTTCTAAAGATATTGCAAGCCCCGTAGCGGGGAGTAGATTATTTTTCAACTTCTATTATAATAGTACTCGAAAGGAAACGAAGCTATGAAATATTATCGATCTCAGTTATACGTGTTGTTCCTGCTGGTTTTGACGGCGGCGGCGCAGGGAGAAGAACGTCTGGACCGGGGCGTTGTGGCGATTCAGACCCCGCAGGGCGTCTTTACGTCGTGGCGGGTTCTGCCCAGCGACGCGGACGACGCTGTCTATACGCTCTTACGGGACGGGAAGCCGATCGCGGCTCTCGACGCGTCTGTCGGGTCGAATTATCTCGACCGGGACGGGAAAAGCGATTCCGTCTACGCGGTGGAATACAACGGCGCTGTCAGTCCGACGGCAACGGTTTGGAAAGACGGTTTTTTGACCCTGACGCTGGACTTGCCGGACGAGCAGACCATGCCGGACGGGTCAACGTGTCAGTATACGCCCAACGACATGAGCTGCGGCGACCTTGACGGCGACGGGTGCGTAGCCGCACGGGCAGTAGGACAAGGTTATGCCTCCGAAAAAGCAGGATTCGAAGATACCCACGTCCTGTCAGGAACCGACCTCGTCGGTCGTTATGAACTTATCGTGAAATGGCAGCCGTCCAACGCCAAAGACAACGCTCAAAGCGGGTATACGGGCACGACGTTTATCGACGCCTATACGCTGGAAGGGAAAAAGCTGTGGCGCATCGATTTGGGCGTCAATATTCGATCCGGGGCGCATTACTCGCCGTATCTGGTTTACGATTTTGACGGGGACGGCAAGGCGGAACTGATCTGTAAAACCGCCGACGGCACGGTCGACGGTCAGGGGCGCGTTATCGGCGACGCCAAAGCGGATTATCGTAACAAAGATGGTCGCGTTCTGGACGGTCCGGAGTTTCTAACCGTCTTTAACGGCGAGACCGGCGCGGCGATCTGTACGATTGACTATCCTGCTCCGCGAACGGTTCGGAAACTGGATCGATACGCCGCCGACGGCTGGGGCGACAACTACGGAAACCGCTGTGACAGATTCCTTGCCTGCGCCGCTTCTCTGGATGGGAAAAGTACTTCCGCCGTCTTTTGCCGCGGGTACTATACTGCCGTGTACGTCATGGCGTTTGACTTCGACGGGAAGAACCTCAAACTGCGCTGGCTTCACAAAAGCGAGACGCCGGGTGAAGGGCTTTACGGAGAGGGGAATCACAATCTTGCTGTCGGCGACCTGGACGGAGACGGGAAAGACGAAATCGTCTACGGCTCCGCCGCTCTGGACGACGACGGAACGACGCTGTATCGAACCGGATTAGGACACGGCGACGCCCTGCATCTGTTTGCAAGCGGCGAGGCGCCGCTCCCAGACCACGCTGCCGCGCGTTTGCCAAAAACCGCTCCCGTTGGTCGCTCTGAACCTTCTCACAACTCGCAACTCGCAACTCGCAACTCACTCTACGTCTTTGACGTTCACGAAAGCAAAGCCGCCGAGTATGGCATGGAAGTCAGGTCGGCGGATGGGACGATTCTCTGGGGCGTTCACGCCGGTTTTGACGTTGGGCGCGGCTTGGCGGCTGACGTCGACCCGGACAATCCCGGGTACGAGGTCTGGTCTTACGCGGCGGACGGACTGTGGTCTTTGGACGGCAAGAAGATTTCCGATCGCCGCCCGACACAGAATTTCCGCATCTACTGGGACGGCGACCTTCAGGACGATCTGTTAGACCGCGGGAATATCGACTCCTGGAAGAACGGGAGGCTTGCGACGTTCTGGAAAATCAACCATTCCAAAGCAATTAACGGGACGAAAGCAAACCCGAACCTGCAGGCGGATCTGCTGGGCGACTGGCGGGAAGAAGTCATCCTGTACAACGCTGAAAATCCCGCTCAGATCAACATCTTTTCGACGACGATCCCGACGCCGTACCGCGTCAACTGCCTCATGACCGACCACGTCTACCGCATGTCGATCGTCTGGCAAAACGTTGGATACAATCAGCCCCCGCATTTGGGACGGTATTTGCCGAAGATTGTACGGAATAAGCAGTTACGCTAAGCGTGACGCTTGCGCGGGGAGTGCGGCGCCCATAGGCGCCGCCTTGTCCAAAGACCCGCTGATATTCTGTGACGCAGCCGAAAATGTCTCTGGGTCGCGGACGAAGTCCGCCGAAGAAATATTTTAGCCGCAAAGAACGCAAAGATCGCAAAAAATGGAAGACGGTAACATTTTTTTGATTTTATTGCCATAATACTGTTACGTTTTCTTATAAAAATCGTATAAATGTATATGGATGTACAAAATGAACGCAGACATTTTTTGTTTTTATATGATCGTTATTGGAGTGAACATAGGGCTTGTTATCGGTGTTGTTTATCCCTTTATTTATATCTTTGGAAACTCTAACAATAAAGGAGAAAATGACAACTCCGAGAATTCCATCGATTCTTCAGATCATAAAAGAACTGAATAATTAGACTCGTCCGGTAACTCCGTACCTAATTGCTTTTGAGCAGGTCAGTCCGTTCACGGATTTGACGGATTAAACGGATTTTTACCGATTGGTTAATGGAAGGCGGTAACGGAGCGAGTGAAACGAGCGTAGTTACGCTTCCATAACTACGCGCAGCGGTTGAATAATAGTAGCTGTGAGTGAAACTCACGGAATAATTGGATAAATTCCAATAACGCTATCATTTATCCTCGTTATCCAAAACGTCGTTTTCTATATCTTCCAATATTTCTTTCGCACGTTCATGTCCATTGTCAGCCGCTTTGCGGAACAGTTCAATTCCTTTTGCTTTGTCAACGGGAACGCCCTCGCCGCGATAATAACACATTCCTAACACCGCCGTAGCGTTAACATCTCCTTGATCTGCCGCCTTGCGGAGCCATTTAACGCCCTCCGCCTTGTCCATCTTGACTCCTACTCCCATCATATAGCAGCAACCCAAATTAAATTGAGCGCGGGGAAATCCCTGCTCCGCCGCTTTTTGCCATAATTCAGCCGCCTTCGCTTCATCTTTAGGAACATATTCTCCACTCGAATAGAACACGGCAAGCATTTCTTGAGCTGGAGGGAAGCCATTTTCAGCTGCCTTTTTCCACCATTTAATCGCTTCTTCTTTATTTACTGGGACGCCGACGCCATCGTAATGACAAACGGCGAGATAATGTTGAGCTTCTGGCTGTTCCTTTTGAGCCGCTTTGCGAAGGAACTTTATAGCTTTTTCGCCATTTTGAGCAACTCCATCGCCTAAATAATAACAAATGCCTAACGCCGCGAGAGCGTCACGCTCACCTTGTTTAGCCGCTTTCTGGAATAATTTTATGCCTTCTTTCTTGTTCATCTTGACCCCGGCGCCCATCATATAGGCGCTACCCAAGCTAAACTGAGCGCTGGGCAGATTCTGTTCTGCCGCTTTTTTCCACCATTTGACGGCTTCTTTTGCATTTTGAGGTACGCCTTGTCCTGTCATATAGCACAAACCGAGCATGTTCTGCCCCATGGGTTCGTCTTTTTCTGCCGCCTTGAGATAGAGCTTTGCCGCTTCTGTCTTGTCGACAGCAATGCCGGTCCCGTAATAATAGCAATCGCCGAGATTGACAAAAGCCTTTATATTGCCTTGATCTGCTGATTTGCGATACAATTCAAACCCAGCCGCTTTGTCTTCTGGAACGCCTTTGCCGTGAGAGTAACAGAATCCCAGAATGCGCTGCGCCTCTGAATGTCCCAGTTCTGCCGCCTGACGATACAACGACACGACTTTATCGACGTCTTCCGGTTCGTCTTTGCTTTCGCAAAGCTTTTGCGCCTGCTGGAAAAGAGCTTCTGCCTGTTCAGATGCGGAATCGTCGGCAAAGCATTGGTTGGAAAGGGAACTCGGATCGCTGCTGAACAGCGCCGCAGCAATAATTGTTACAACAAAAACGACAGATGTGTGAATAATTCTGGTTTTCATGACAGTTAGAAAAGAAAAAAGGTGAATAAACAGTTCATTCCAATACTGTTATTATAACAAGTCCAAAAGAGAAATACAAGAGCGCGACAAAGATTTTTTCAAAAAATTAGAAAATTCAATTGTTACGTAACAAAGATAATCTCCTGATGAACGGTCAGGAGATTGATGTCATGTTTGTATTATGGACGATTTTCGAATATTCTATTTCCCCATCAACGCCTTTTGCGCCGCGGCGGAACCGACGCCCAGAACGTCAACGCCGGTTTGGCGGGACAGGACGACGTCCAGCGCGGAAACGACGGCGAGGATGTCTGTTACATCGACCATGCCCATGTTGGAAATTCTAAACGCCCTGCCCTTCCAGTCGCCTTGCGCGCCAGCGAGTTTCAGACCGTAACTCAGTTCCAGTTCCTTAAGCAGTTCTTTGACGTTGACGGCGTCCGGGACGTGAATTACCGTCAACGCGTCGGCGGAACGTTCCGCAACGATACGCATTCCATGAATCCGCTCTCCCCAGGCGGCGACGGCGACGCGAACCATCTGCGATTTTGTAACGTTTTCCGCCCAGACGGTTTCCATGGACTCGTCCAGCAGGATTCGGACGCTTTCGTCCATCGCCTCGATCAGCGACCGCGCCGGGGTAAACGGCGCGCCCTGAGTCTTCTCCCAGTTGAGGTACTTGAGCAGGTCAAGATAAAAGACGCGCCGGTTGGGCGTCGATTCCATAACCGCCTTCGCTTTCGGACTGACCGCGACAACCGACAAACCTGGCGGGGTCATGAGCGCTTTTTGCGACCCGACCGCCAGCAGGTCAATATGCCAGTCGTCCGTCCAGAGTTCGACGGCGCCTGCGCCGCTGATGCCGTCGACAACCCATAGCGCGTTCGTCTGAGCGACGACCTGACCGATGCCGGCAATGTCGTGCTGAACTCCGGTTGACGTCTCAACGAGCGTTCCGTAAACCGCCTTGATTTGCGGGTTCGCGTCCAGATACTCTTTGACCTTTTCCGGCTTGAACCGTTCGCCCCACGGGACTTCGTACCGAATCGCCGTCCCGCCGTAACGTTCGACCAGGTTCGCCCAGCGTTCCGCGAACTTGCCGCTGTACAGAACCAGAGCGACGTCGCCGGGAACGATGACGTTGGAAACGCAGGCGTCCATGGCGGACGTCCCGCTGCCCTGCAGCACGGCAATAGAAGAACGCTCTGTTTTGAAAACCTGTTTCAGGTTCTGCGTAACGCGTTCCAAAACAGCGGTGAAGTCGGCTGTGCGATGGTGACGCACCTGTCGACCCAGTTTCTGTAACGACGATTCCGGAACCGGCGTCGGTCCCGGCGTGAGCATTCGGTAATTAAGCATGGCGGAATTCAAAGAGAATAAATTAGGAGCAAGAGGAAAGTGGTAAGTGGTTAGTGGTTAGTATGATGAACGCTTGCGTCCTTACCACTTATTACTTACCACTTACCACTATATTACGCTTGCGTCCTTACCACTTACCACTTGAAACTTACCACTTACTCGATATCGTTTTTCAGCGCGTGATGTCCGCGGGTCATGGCGACTCGTCCGGTTCGAACCAGTTCGATAATCCCGAACGGGCGAAGGACGTCAATGAACGACTCGATTTTCTTTTCTTGACCGGAGATTTCAATAATCATGGAATCAATGCTCAGGTCGACGATTTTTCCACGGAAAATATTGACAAGTTCGATGATTTCCGAGCGTTTTTCGGGCGCCGCCTGAACTTTGACCAGCATCAGGTCGCGTTCGAGATAATCCGTCTGGCTGATGTTGTCGACGCCGACGACGGTAACGACTTTACGAAGCTGGGCGCTGACCTGATCCAGAACCGCCTCGTCTCCGACGACGACAAACGTCATGCGGGATAAGTCGGGGTTCTCGGTTTCGCCCACTGCCAGCGAGTTGATGTTGTATCCCCGCGACGCCAGCATGCCAGAAATATGCGACAGGACGCCGGGAACGTTCTGAACCAAAGCCGATACGATATGTTTTTCTGTTTCGTTGTACATGGTAGTAATCTAAAGCGTCTGGGACGCTTTACCGCAAGCCAATTATTCTGCTTTCCAATAACGACTCCCCTATTATACGGCTTTTATTCAATTTGTAAAGGAGGCGGCGAGGCGCCGCTGCTCATAGGTTATGCGCGGGACAACCCGTACACGGATTTTACAGATTAAACGGGCGGCGAGGCGCCGCTCCCAATCCGCGCTACCGCGCGAGACGTATTATAATCGCTCCCGTTTGTCGCTTGCTCTTTCCTTACTAAAGTTTTTTGGAAAGGGGAGTTTGAGGGGAATAACCTTTTTTTCAAAAAAGGTTTTCCCCTCTTAATAAAAATTGAAAAAACTTCTTTAAAAGGGAGCCAGCTTGCTGGCGACCGAAAGTTTTTTCAAGGCGGACGAAGTCCGCCAATTTTTTTAGCCGCAAAGAACGCAGAGATCGCAAAGAAATGAATGGCTGTAATGAAGTGAGCGAAGCGAACGGAATTACGCTTAGACGAGCCACGGGTGTTAACCCGTGGGTTTACTGACGATTGCACATGGTTGAGCCCGGTTCGCGGCAGTCCCCTGCCGCCAAAGTCTCTTTGCTCCGCGCATGCACTGCGACGAAACCGAAAACCTTACCGGATCGCGGACGTAAGTCCGCAACAGATAAATTTACCACAAAGAACACAAAGAAACAATTGGGACTAATACGTTTTTTTCGCATCCCAGCTTACCTAATCGCTTCAGTATCTTTTTCTCTTGCCCCCTTATCAGGGAGCAAGAGGAAAAGAGTGTTTGACGATGTTCCTTTTTGTTTGTTCCGTATTCCGTGAGTTAAAACCCACGGCTAGAAATATTGAACCGCTAATGCGGTTCTAACGGAACGCTTCGCGTCCGTTTTAATTAATTTGGCGGGCTATCGCGAACTTTGCGTGAGAATACGGTATTTCACGCTTCGAATAAAGCGTAACTACGCTCCCGATGGTCGCTCCGTTACTGCCTTTCATTTCTTTGTGTTCTTTGTGTTCTATGTGATTAAAAACTTCTTTGCGGACTTCGCGAACTTTGCGTGAGGATTCTTCAGCGGACTTACGTCCGCGATCCAGAATGGTTTTCGGCTGCGGCGAATTGTTTTGCACACTCCGACGTTTTGGTTCGCCTTCGGCGAACTGCGTAATTCCGTTCGCTTCGCTCACTTCATTACCGCCTTTCATTTTTAAAACTAATCCGCGCATATCCGTATTTTCCCGGGGGCTTACGCACCCCGGCTCGCCTAAATCCGTGAGCTAGTTGATCTGTCCATAACCACGAGACATTAAAAAAGGAACGAAGAATCGCGAGGATTCCTCGTTCCTGATTATCGCTCTTCCCAGTAACGAGAAGAACGACCCCTGAAACGACGTGGATTGTTACTGCGGCAGTTCGACTTTGCTTCCGTCCGGCGTGGCGTCTGAATGGATGTCAAACCATTCCGGCTGGAATTTGATCTGCTCGTGCTTTTTGGCGGCAATGTTGGTAACCAGAGACAGAATCGCGTCGGACATGGCAACCACCGGTTTGCAGTGCGGCTGATTGTCCTGATACGCGGCTTTCTTGTCGTCCGCCTTGTCAATGTTGCGAATCAGCCATGCCCAGTGTTCCAGTTCTTCTGTATAGCCGCGGCTGACGTTCTGGAACGCCTGAACGCCGTAGGAATAGCTCAGTTCGTCCAGTTTGTCTGTAACGTTGAGAGTGCATGGATACTTCTTTTTGAACGCGTTCTTTTCCTTCGCCTGATCAACTCTGACAACGCTGCAGTAATCGGACACGTTATGAGTTTGCCAGAGCAAAACGTCGGACTCGCGGTTGATCTGCATCGTGCCGCTGGTGCCGAATACGGTTTCGCCATATCCGCCGAAGTCGTTGCCGTTGATAGCGGAATAGCTGACGGCGATCTTGCGACGGCGTCCTTCTTCCGAATTGGGATCGTAACCCGGCGCGGGGAACTCGAAAATGCACTCGATATGGTCGTCGATGTCGCGATCTGGCGGGAAAATCGGACGGTTGCTGGTAGCGCTGACGGAAATCGGCATCTGCTTGACGCCGCCGTGCATGGCGGAAATGAAAATGCCGGCTGCGTCCAGCTGGTGCGAACCGAGTTCAACCATCAAACCACCGCCGTACGCGTTCCACAAACGCCAACGAATCATCGCTTCTGCCGCCGGGGCGGAATAGAAAACAGTTCCGTCTGCTCCAACGACTTTTTGAGGTTCGAAGCCAGCCTTTCTGATGATTTCCTGCGCGACTTCGTCGTTCATTTTGGCTTTGAGCTGTTCGACTTTCCTTGCCCAAAGTTCGGCTTCTGGAGAATTCGCCTTTTGAAGAGCTTTGAGTTTGGCTTCAAAACTTCTCAGCTGTTTTTCCAGACCGGAGTACAGTTTCCGGTCGGTATCGGTGAATCTGCCCTTCTTGTCGTCAATAATCCATTTCGGAATCGGCGGCTGCCAGGAATCTTTTGTTGGCAGGTTGGCGCGATGCCACTGAGCGCGAATATAATGCAAGTCGCCCAGCAACCCCTGTTGAATAGCGTGGAATGCGTTTTCGTACAGGATGTTGTAATGACGCTGATGTCCGGTCGCCATGAGTTTGTTGGTTTCTTCGGAAACGCGACCCATGAGCTTGCACAGACCAACGGTCTTAGCCATGAGTTTTTCGGTCAAGACGTGAAGACCCAATCGCATGGCGGCAATTGCTGCCGGAGCGTGAAGGTGCAGCGGCAAGCCGATAATAATCGCTTCAATGCCGAGTTCTTTTACAGTCGCTTCATTGAGCAGATCGCGGTAGTCGCCAAAGACTTTAACGTGCTGGCGAGCTTCTGTTTCGTCTTTCCAGCCGTAAACGCGGCACAAGCCAAGGCGGGATTTCTGAGCGAGTTCTCCGCCCAGAATGTCGCCGTTGAAAGCGCGGGAAATGCTGTACGGACGTATGTCGGCAATAGCGACAACTTCGATAAATTTGGGGTTGATGGCGCCGAGAAGGACGTTGCCTTCGTCGCCTGTTCCCAAAACGGCAACGCGAACCGGTCGGTCGGGTTCGGAGTATCCGTAATAGTACCCGCCCAGCCCGGCTTTGGAAGCCAGATTCTTTTCAATCGCGCCACGCAGGAAATCGCGGTGCGAGGCGTTCGCGTCAATGGGAGACGCCATTACTGTCGACCCCATGGCGGCGAGGAAGTTTTTCTTCCCAATATCAGTTTGTTCAGGAGTTAAGTTCATGGTTGATGTTATATAGTGAATTGTTGACTGTTTGTTAATGAAAGTTGCGAGTTGCGAGTTGCGAGAAAAATTATTTTCAACGCTTGCGATTCCGCTAGAACCGCTTTAGCGGTTCAATATTTCTAGCCGTGGGTTTTAACCCACGGAGCGAGTTGCGAGTTGCGAAAAGTTTTTAGCTCCTCACTCCTCACTCCTAATTCCTAACTCTAAACCCCTACGCCTTGTACCGGCTCAAATCGGGCTTAACGCCTTCGGGCGTGTCGTCGGATTCTGGGTCGAACCAGGATTCTTTGAACTCGATACGGCTGCTCTGCTCGGCTGCCATATTGGTAACCAGAGCAATACAGGCGTCGCCCATGGCGACTTTCGGCGTGCAGCGCGGGTGAATGTCCGGGTTGGAAGCGTCGGGATTGTTGCGAATGCACCAGGCGAAATGTTCGATTTCTTCCGTATAGCCGCGGCTGACTTTTCGAGTCGGACCAGCAGCCGTTGCCGCCTTTTGGCTGGCGCCTGACGCCTGCGTGTCCATCGTCGGACCGGAACCGCCGCCGGAACCGACAGCCGTTGCGGACTCGTCGCGCAAGAGCGTAACTTCCTGCTCGCGTTCGAGAATGAGCGTGCCCTTCGTGCCGTAGACGATTTCGCCGTATCCGCCGAATCCATTGCCGTTAATGGTGGAGTACTGAACGGAGATGCGATTTCGGGACTTGATGTCGTCTTTGGGATCGTAGCCCGGGGTCGGGTATTCAAACTGACAAATGACGTGGTCTTCCGCTTCGCGGTCGTTGTCAAAAATAGAGCGATAGCCGGAGGCGACAACGCACAGCGGATGCTGTTTTACGCCGCCGTGCATGGCGGAAATGAAGATGCTGGCTGCATCGAGCTGATGAGAGCCGAGTTCAACCATCAAACCGCCGCCAGTGCGTTTCCACAGACGCCAGCGAATGAGTTCTTCGCCCGGCGGGCAGTGGTACGGAGTTCCGTCGCGCAGAACGAGATCGTGAGTCTGATAGCCGTACGCAGAGGCGTTAACCCCTTCATCTTTAAGACGCCATTCCGCTTGTTGCAATTTAATGCGCGCTTTTTCAATCGCCGGACCGCGAGCGGACGCCAATGCGTTTTTCGCGCTGTTGTAATTCGCAACGAGCTTTTTCGCCTGCGGATCGTTCGGCTTGAAGTTTTCCGGCATGGGCTGTTGCCAAGAGTCTCCGCCAGGCATGTTGCCGCGATGCCACTGAGCGCGAATGTAGTGCAGATCGCCCAGAATTCCACGCTGAATCGAGTCCATCGCTTCTTCGTAAAGAATGTTGTAATGACGCTGATGTCCGGTCGCCAGATGAACGTTCGCCAATTTAGCCGCCCGCGCCATTTCTTTGCATTCGTAGACAGAGTGCGCCATAAGCTTTTCCGTCAGGACGTGCAAGCCAAGTTCCATAGCTGCAATTGCCGCTGGGGCGTGAAGGTGCAGCGGAAGAGCAATAATAACCGCTTCGATGCCAAGTTTCTTGGCGTCTTTGAGCAGGTCTTTGTAATCCTGATAAACCTTAACGTGTCGAAGAGCTTCGTCTTCCGTCTTCCAGCCGTAAACCGACATCAAGCCCTTACGAGCCGCCAACGCTGCGTCGGAATCGTGATCGCCATAGAAAGCGCGCCAGATGTTGTACGGTCGAATGTCTGCAATGGCAACAACCTGAACGTATTCAGGATTGATAGCTCCCAAAAGGACGTTGCCTTCATCTCCGGTTCCCAAAACGCCAACTCGAACGGGCGACCCGTGAATGGCGCTGTATCCGAAATAAAAACCGCCCAAAGCGCCGCCGACTACAATGCCAGCCGCTCCAGCCGCTTTTAAAAAGTCTCGACGAGAACAGTCGCAAAACGCTTTCTGACCCGCCGCTATTTGTTCCGGTGTTAAATTCATGGTTGTATTATAAATGTAAATTGTTGATTGTTGGTAATTTGTTTTAAGTTGCGAGTTGCGAGTAGCGAGTTGCGAGAAACTCTTCTACTGCCTACTGCCTCTTGCCTACTGCCTATTCTTCCGTCCACTGAGTAAATCCAAACTTGTTGAGAATCGGTTTGCCAAACCAGTTCCAAACGAACCAGTCCAAACCAGCCCAGCGTCCGACCGGCAACGTTGCCAAGGCAAGCATGGCGATCATTTCGACAAAGTTCTTGTCAACAATCAGAGCGTGCCCCAAAACTGGAGGATCAAACGGGTAAATGGTTGGCCAAGCAGGCTGAGTCGCACAGACCATGCACAGGAACGCAGCGCCGCCCAAATTGGCAAGACGCGTACAGAATCCGGTTATTAAGCAGAATCCGATGGCTGTCAGAGCCCACGTAATAGTAAAGTTAAGAAAATCCGTATAAGATGCAAACGGGAACGTAATTCCCCACGGCATACGGTCGGTAGTCGGAATGATTTTGGGAAGATGCTTTCCTTCGAGAACCTGATTCGCCGAGGCGTCTTCTTCAATCAGAACGCCTTCGAATGCTTTGGTCATTTCGTCGCCAAGACCTTCGATTGCGTTAATCCAGCCGTTCATTTCGCCGCGGAGCTTCATCATTTCGTCCCATTGGCGTTTGAACTGTTCCGGACCGTCGTTGCCGTTGCGTTTATCTTTGTTAAGGCGGTCAAGAGAATTAAAATAGCCTTTGACGTCGTCGTATTTCGCTGCCAGGAATGTATCCAACGAATCGGTATACTGATTGTAGATAACTTCAATGTCTTCCTTCTGTTTGTCAGACAGGTTATAATTCTTTTCGACGTACTCGCGCTGTTCCTTCCACGCCTGTTTATACGCTTCACAAGGAATCGTACCTGACTTTTCGTCAATTTGCATCCGGATTCGTCCTTCCAAATCCGGCGTCATGGAATAAAAGATGGGAGCGAAGGGACCTTTTGCGAGGTTCAAAAACGGGAGAGCGGAAAATTCATCTGAATTTGCGACCTTCCACACGCCTTCATAGAAAAAATGCCAGCCGATTGTCAATCGCAGCGCGACCAACGCAATCACGGTCAGCATGCCGATAGAATAAAATTTGCGTTTCAGGGTGGGCCTCCTTTTCAAAAACATTTGAGGGCGGGATGCAATTTATGAGAAGTCGACCGCCAGACGTTATCGCGAAACGCAGTTCCGCCGCCCGCCGACGTCTTCTCTATGAATCCATTATATATACAGATTATCTATACTAACATTCATTTTAATTAGAATATAAGAACATGCAAGGGGGGGAAAGAAAAAATCAGGAAAAATATGGGGGGTAGGCAGTAGGCAGTAGGCAAGAGGCAATAGGCAGTAGGAGTAGGCTAGAGGCAAACGAGCCGGGTTGCGTAAGCGCCCAGAAAACCTCACGCGGAGTTTGCAAAGAAATGGAAGGCGGTAATGGAGCGACCATCGGGAGCGGAATTACGCTTAGGCGAGCCACGGGTGTAAACCCGTGGGCGTGAGCGAAGCGAACGTAACGACGAACAAGCCGGGTTCCGTAAGCGCCCATTAAAACCTCACGCGGAGTTTGCAAAGAAATGGAAGGCGGTAATGGAGCGACCATCGGGAGCGGAATTACGCATTCGCCGGAACGGCGAACAAAATGTTGACGCCCGGAAAACCTCACGCGGAGTTCGCAAAGTTCGCGAAGTTTTAACAAACAAGGCAAGGCGGGTTGCGTAAGCGCCCAGAAAGCCTCACGCGAAGTTCGCAAAGTTCGCGAAGTTTTAAAAAAACAAGGCACGCCGGGTTGCGTAAGCGACCGGATAATCTCACGCGGAGACGCGGAGACGCAGAGGATGTTCGCGAAGGTTTAAAAATTTCTTTGCGTTCTTTGCGGCTTAAAAATTTTTAGCAAGGAACGAGCAATCGACCAACGGGAGCGATTTTTGGCTTCTGGGTGTGCGCCTTCGCACCGCGGCAGCGCGGATCGGGAGCGGCGCCTCGCCGCCAATCGGCGAAAATCCGTCTAATCCGTAAAATCCGTGTCCGGACTGACCTGCTCATAACCAACGATGAGAGCGAAGCGTCAACTCCTCACTCCTCACTCCTAACTGCAACCGAAATCGAGTCAAACCAGCTACCCTATTACCTGCAGCCCCAGCGGGATCCAGAACAGCGTCGTGAGGATAGATAGCAGGTTCGTTACGATAACGCAGCGCAAGGCGGTGGGCGGGTCGCCGTTAAACTGTCTTGACCAGACAATGCACATAATCGCCGAGGGCATCGCCGCCTGAACGATTAGAATGCGCTGCAAGTCTACGGAACTGGTAAGGTACTTCGCCCAGAGGATAAACAGAATCGGGACAAGAACAAGCCGAATCAAAATCGTGCTGTTAATCAGTTTGAATGAGTTCCAGACCGACAAGTTGGAAGCGGTTGGCGCCGCAACTCCGGATTCACGAGGTCGAAACTCGTCGTACATGATCCCGCCGACCAGCAGCAGCGACAGCGGAATCATGCTCTGGTTAAGCCACGTCATTGACGTTTCGATACATTCCGGCAGCTGGTTCGACCACGGCAGATAGTTAAACAGCAGAGCGATGTACACGCCGATCATCGCCGGGGCGCGCAGCTGGCGAATGGACTCTTTGACTGCGTCTTTGCTCAAAGCGGCGACGGCGATCGTCCACATGCCGATAACCGTCCCGACGTTGAATACAAACAGCACGCCCAGCGTCTTGGCGCCAAAGAGCAGCGAGCAGAGCGGAATGGGCAGAAACCCGTAATTGAACAGACAGTTGCACATTATGAACGTCCGCTTTTGCGCGTCGCTTTCCAGACCGGTCAGCGGGCTGAAAAACCGAACGTACAGCCGGGCGACAACCATTCCGACGGCAATCGAAATCCAGCCGATAACCACGACTTCCAGCGCGAAAAGCGGGTTGGCGAGGTTCTCGTTCCCGCGAATCGACATGAACGTCGCCGCCGGATAGAGAACGTTCATCGTCAAGTCGGTCAAGGGCTTGTCCGCCGCCGGCGTGAGCCACTTGACGCGCCGCATAAACGCGCCGATGAGAATTACAATCAGGATCGCCAGAGTCGCCTGAAAGGTAATCGTCAGCATTTTTATCATTTCCGGGGTTAACATGCCAGACGATTATACCGAGGAAAGAGTTTTTGTCAATCGGCGAGGCGCCGCTCCCAATCAGCGATGCCGCGCGAGACGCGTTATAACCGCTCCCGTTGGTCGCTTGCGTCTTCATAGCTCAATCCGTTCACGGATTTGGCGGATTAAACGGATTTACACCGATTTATTCTTTGCGGCTAAAAAAATTTCGGCAGACGTAACGCCTGCCGATCTGTTTTTTCCAGGACTAACGCGTCCATGCTTGTCTAAGCTTTGCGTAATTACTAATTAATCGTTACTAATTACTAATTCTTTCGCTTCCGCCAGTACATTAAACCTGCAACGCCGAGCGCCAGCAACGCCCACGTCGACGGTTCCGGAACGGCGTTGGCGTCAAGACGTCCAGAAAGTAGAATCTGGTTTCCCAAAAGCGTTGGCGTCAAATCTGTGAAGTAATAGGATTGCAGAGCGCTGACAACGTCGTCGAAAATATTAGCGGCGTTATCTGCCGTAAGTACTGTAACGTCAGAGAACGTGTCGCCGCCAACGAGCGAACTGGACGGATCCAGGCTAATGTTGATAATTGACCCGGACTCGAACGCGGCGTTCCCGTTGACAATCAGCTGGTCGATAACAATGTCGCCCAATTCGTCTTTTCCGACTTCCAGCAGCAGAGTTCCGTTTGGATCCTGATTGTACGAGCCGTCAATAGTCAGCGTTCCAACTGAGTTGCCGGGGGACAGCGTTGCGCCGGATTCAACTTCCATAGCGCCGGTGAAGTACTCTTTCATATCCAAACGTCCGGACGAAACGACAAAGCTGGAAGCGTTAACCTGTCCCGCCGCTGCCGTATCAATCTGGAGCGTACCAGCGCCGGTTTTAACCATTTGACCTGAACTTGTAATCTTGTTATCGGCGTCGACCGTCGTCTTTTTCGTCTGTCCGTCAGAAACATTGAGTTCCAGCGTTCCGTCGTCTCCAACGACAATCGGACCGTGAGCAGCAACGGCGTCGTCAGTAAGTCTGAGCGTTCCCTCTGTAACAGACGTCTTGCCGGTATACGTATTGGAAGCGGTAAACTCCATCGTTCCCGCGCCGGTCTTTTTTATTTCTCCCGCATTTTTAAGACCTCCGTCGGTTTTATAGACGGGATCTTCAATTACAGCAGAAATGACAAGATCAGAAACGTTGTCGTTTACCAACGCGTCAGCGCTGGTAATTTCAGCGACGTTAATGGTTGCAACAGATGTTCCCGCTTCTACGATGTCGCTGATATCGCCAAAAGCGATTGTGGCGTTGGGGTTGTTCGGAGCCGAGCTGAAAAGAACGGGCGCGCCGGCGGCGCCGTCGTCATTTCGGGCAACGGTAACGTTTAACAGCTTGAACGCTTTCCACGTTGCATTTCCATCGGAAGCGTACAGCTGACCGCCGTTTTTGAGCGTCGTATTCTGAAGGAAGTTGTAGTTAGCGCCTTCGTTGGAAATCTTGCCCCCGTCTACGACAAAGTTAATCGGGGCGTAACTGTGAGCGTTGGCTAAAACGTCCTGATTGGCAAATACCAGTTCTGTACCGCTGTTGACGTAAACGTATCGAGAAGCCAATAATTTTCCAATCGGAGTGTTGCTGCTGGAACCTTTGCCCGACATTTTGATTATCCCATCGTTAAGATAAACGTTTCCGGTAAAGCTGCCGCCGCCGTTGGTCAGAGCCAGCGTTCCGCCGCCGGTAACGGTCAAGGAGCTCGATTGGGTTTCAGCAATGGCTGCGGTTTGAGTAAACGTAGCGCCGGGTTCAATGCCAATCGTTGCGTTGTTGGTAAGCGTAATAGCTGCTGCGCTCTTTAAGCTTTTCTTGAATAAAAGCGCGCCAGTTCCGTCCGCTCCGGAGCCTTCAATTTTGAACGACGTCAATTCACGAATGGCGTTGCCGGTGTTTGAGGAGTTCAGCACAAGCTGACCCGTTCCGGAAATGTAAAGATTTCCTGACGCTTTACTGCTGGAACCGTAGATGGCGTCAGTAACCTCCACAACGCCGCCGGTAATCGTCATTTTTGCGGAATCGCCTGCGCTGGCGCGTCCAATCTGCAAGACTTTTGCTGTAACGTTTCCGCCGGAAACGGTTACTTGTCCGGTAGAATTCGCGCCAATGCCAATACGGATAGAACCGTTCACGTTCATTTCCCCGCCGGTAATCAGCATAGTTGCAACTTCATTGGCATTGTAAGCGACGGCGATATTATTGCCGGCGTTGTACGTTCCGCCATTTTGAGTGAACTTCGCTTCTCCGCCTGCGTTGTAGCTGACATACGTATATCCGGAAGTTGTAACGGTACCGTCGTTGAGGACGAACTCGCCGTTTCCGCCCTGGAATCCGATAATCAAAGAGCTTGAGAATCCGTTTGTACTGTTTCCGGTGAACGCGTTGTCGCCGCCGTTGATTGTCAGCTTTGCGTCAGTTCCATAGCTGTGTCCGACAAAGACGCAGCCTGCGGCGCTTAAAGAGCCGTCTTCCCCGATAACCGCTTCGCCGTTGAACGTTCTCCCGTCTGATGTAACAGCAGAATTGATTGTAACGTTGGCGTCCGCTTTGGGAACGATTCCGCCCGCCCACGTTGCGGCGTCCGTATACGCGCCCGCCTGAGCGGTCGCAGCAGACGACGCCAAGGCCAGCTGATTTCCCAGCGACGTTCCATTCTGCTGCGCCGTATAAATCTGGTTGATCTCGTCAAACGACAGCGCCCGATTCCAAACGCCCATTTCATCTATCAGACCACTGTAGTAATAGCCGTTATAGTCAACGCCAATGTACCATTTATAAGTACTTAAAAGAGAATCAATACTACTTGTATTAGTGGAGCCAACTTGTTGGAGAGTTCCATCTGTAGTTCCGTAATACAAATACGCTTCGTTTGTTGTCAGATCTGTTGTCGCCGCAACAAACTGCCACTCACCTGTAACAACAGGGATATTGCCATTGATGTCAATTCTGTCAGACCCGTCGCCAATATTATAATACGGACCGCCTTTGTACTGGGAGTTTAAAACTACGCCGGCATTTTTACCGCTTTTCCAGTTTGAATTTGAGATTAGGACGCGATCGCCTGATGAATCTATTGCGGGGTTGAACCAACAAAGAAGGGTTATTTTGCCGTTCTTGCCGGCTTCAATGCCAAAGGCGGTATTGTGAGAATCTTCAAGTCGGAGATAGGTCTTGGTTGCGCTATCGCATGAAACAGCCTGTCCAATAAAACCGTTTTCTGTGATAGAAATATTGTTGCAAGCCGTTCCTGACGCCGTTCCCATAACATCGGAAAAACTGTTGTCAAACCAGTAGCCGTGGATAAAGCCTTCGTTGAGGTCTGCTTTGGCAATAGAACCGCAAAGCAGACCGATCGCGAAAACGCCCAGCAGACCGCCAGTCAAAGGGCGGGAAACCGCGCTGTTTTGAAATTTGAACATATTTTTTTCTCCCCAAACAGGAATATTAAGTAACAATCCCTAATCGATTGTTGAGTCTGAACGCATTGACTCATTATAAAACCGATTATATGTACGTTATTATATAGTATACACAAGTTTTTTGATTCTGCAAGGATTGAGAGACTATTTTTTTCTTTTTTATCAAAAAAGCTTAGTCTTAGACAAAATGGAGAATCTTGATAAACGTCGAATTTTATAAACTCTCAGCGCGACGTCGTTCTCTAATGACGAATAATAAAGCCCTTGTATATTTCCCATTTTACCTGATCGATAAATTGTTGCTTTTATGGCGTTTTTTCTGCTTATCTCTCTGCGAGGGCTGGACAAAAAAGATAATAATTATATAATAATGAAATCGTCTTACACGCAGGGACGACCGCTTTAACAAATGGAATCGTTAAAGCTTTGAACCACACTTTATTCAGCGGGCTGGACGCTCGCGCTATATCCCTATGACAAACCGTCTCAGACTTGTACTTGCTCTTCATAACCATCAACCTATTGGCAACTTCGACGGCTCGATAGAGCAGGCGTATCAGGACAGCTACTTGCCGTTTCTGGATCTGTTTAAGAAATACGATTCTCTGAAAATCGCGCTCCATACCAGCGGGTCGCTCATGGATTGGCTGGAAGAACATCATCCGGAATACGTCGACTCGCTGGCAGAACTGGCGTCAAGCGGTCGAATCGAAATTCTCGGCGGTCCGTACTACGAGCCGATTCTGGCGATGCTTCCCAGCCGGGACCGCATCGGGCAGATTCGCCGTTACACGCGCCATCTGGAATCCCGGCTCAACACTCGGGTTCGCGGCATGTGGACGCCGGAACGCGTCTGGGAGCAGTCCTATATCAGAGATTTAACCGAGGCGGGAATTGAGTACACGATTGTCGACGATTTCCATTTCAAAAAGGCGGGGTTGCTGGAATCCCAACTGTACGGTCGGTACCTGTCCGAAGACGACGGGAACCTGATGACCATTTTCCCCGGCTCGGAACCGCTTCGATACTTCATCCCGTTCCACAAGCCGCAAGACACAATCGAATACTGCCGCCGCATTTTCCAGAGCAATCCCAACGGCATCGTCGTTTTCGGCGACGACGGGGAGAAGTTCGGCACGTGGCCTGACACGAAAAAACACGTCTACGACGAAGGCTGGCTGGACAGTTTCTTCCAGACGATTCTCGCCAACGCCGACTGGCTCGATTTGACAACGCTTTCCGCCTGCGTTGACGAAGTCCGACCCGTCGGGAAGATTTATCTGCCGGACTGCTCTTATCGAGAAATGACGGAATGGGTTTTGCCGCCGGAACGTCAGTGGGACTTGGAGGAAGTCAAAACCGCGGCGAAAGCACTCACGCAAGAGCAGCAAGACAAGCTCAACGAGTTTATCAAAGGCGGGTTCTGGCGAAACTACAAAATCAAGTATCCGGAAACGAACGAGATGTATTCCCGCATGATGCAGGTCAGCGCTCATCTGGATCACATTCGTTATCGTTACAGCGATTTGATTCAGAAGTCGCCCCGGGCGCAAGAGTTATTCTCTGAGGCGGAAAAGGAACTCTACCGCGGTCAGTGCAACTGCAGTTACTGGCACGGCGCGTTCGGCGGCTGCTATCTGCCCCACTTGAGAAACGCTGTCTACGCCGCTCTTATCAAGGCGGAAAACCTGCTCAATGAAATTGAAACGTCCAAGCCGACTGTCGAAGCGATTTGCGCGGACTACAATCTCGACGGGCAGTCGGAAGTCTGCCTGACCAACGACAAGCTCGCGCTGTTTATCGAACCGGACAACGGCGGGCGCGTTTACGAACTCGACATCCGGGAAATTTGTCACAACCTGCTGGCGACCCTGACCCGGCGTCCGGAAGCGTACCACAAAAAGGTTGCCGCCGGCGTCCATTCCAACGAGGACGACTGCGCCAGCATCCACGACCGCATCGTCTTCAAACAGGAAGGACTGGAAAAGCGGCTGCAGTACGACGTCTACCAGCGCAAGAGTTTCATTGACCTCTTTTTCGCGCCGGAAACGGACTTGCAGAAGTTCGTCGACATGCGCGACGTCCTCCAGGGCAACTTCTATAACGGGTCGTGGGAAACGGTCATTCGCCGCAACCCCGGGCGGATTCAGGTCAAAATGACGCGTCAGGGAATCGCCTGTGGTCACACGATTAAAATCACCAAAGGGATTTCGCTCAACGAAGGTTCTTCAACCGTCGAGGCGGCGTACATGCTGGAAAATCTGCCGACGGACGCCCCGCTCCACTTTGGCGTTGAATTCAACTTCGCTGGCATGCCCGCCGGGTGTGACGACCGCTACTTCTTCGACAAAAAGGGAAAGAAGATTAACGATTTGGGAACGGTTCAGGAACTCGACGACAGAACGTTCCTCGGTCTGAAAGACGAATGGCTGGGCTTGAGCGTTGGACTTCAGATCAATCAGCCGACGAGCTTCTGGACGCTGCCCATTCAGACAGTCAGCAACTCCGAAGGCGGCTTTGAAGCGGTTCATCAGTCCGTCTGCGTCGTCCCGAACTGGCGCGTCGTCCCCGACCGTTTCGGCAAATGGGTCATGACGATGAAAATGGACGTCAAGTGCGAAAAATAAGGCGAGCCGGGGTGCGTAAGCCCCCGGAACCTTGCGACGGCTTACCGTCGCTTGTCAGAAGACGAAACTATCTCACGACTTCTCTTTCGACCAGAAGCAAAGCCCTTGTCGGAAGTCGTACGCAATGGATTGAATCGGCTGCAAGCGTCGGCAGTACCCGCCGGAAACGATCTCCCAAATCCAGAGTGGGAAGAATAGCCAGATGTTTTTTTGGCAGCGCGACCGATTATTAAAATGTCGGTCTTCCGATTTCAAAAACGCCAGCGCGGCGGCGGTCTGTGGGCTGCGTTCCTGCTTTTTCAGCCAGTTTTGGAAATCCTCCGCCATGGCGTGATTGTAAAAGAACAATCCTGTCGCCGTTTTATAGAACGTCTGAATATACTCGCCTGTCATATCGTCTGTTGTCTCAGGCGTAACAGCAGACGTGTTGTTTTCGTGCAGCCGATAATGCGTCAACGTATCGGGAAGATAAACGATCTCGGAAATCGTCTGCGCCGCCAGGAAAATCCATAAGTCGTGAGTAAACGATTCCGGCAGCGGTGCGATCTTGTCCCAGACGCTTTTCCGAATCGCACAGCAGCAACCGAAAAAGTGCATCCCCTTGCAAACCGGCTTCCAGTACAGATAATACGGACGCCCATAGATCATGCCGGGTCTGGCAATGTCGCTGGCATGACGATCAAGAGAATTCCCTTGGGAATCGACGCAAAGCCCGTCGCAAAAGACGACGCCGACTTCCGGGCGGTCGTCGAAAACGACCGCCATCATTTCCAGCTTGTCAGTCGTCCAGATGTCGTCCTGGTCGGACAGAAAAATAACGTCTGACGAGCACAGAGAAATCGCCTTGGCAAAGTTTTGAGCGTAGCCCAGATTCTTTTCGTTCTGAACAATCTTGACGGGAAACGGGACGCTTTCTGCCCAGGCGTTGAGAATTTCGACCGTATTGTCGGATGAGCAGTCGTCACAAATTACAACCTCGTCCGGCAGACGCGACTGCTTCGCCAGACAGCCCAGCTGTTCCAGCAAAAAACGCGCGCCGTTGTACGTACACATCGCAATCGAAATCGTCAGCGGGGATTGAGCGCTCATATTCCCTCCTCTTCCAAAACGCGGGCGACGTTTTCGTTAAAAGTTTGAATGGAAAACAGACGTTCGTACGTCTGACGATTATTCATCTGACCGGAGCGATTTTGAATCCCTATCAGACGCCGCAAAATCTCCGTCAGTTCGTTCGGATTGTTGACGTCGAAAATATACGCGTCTTTCCCGTTTTCCAGCATTTCTGAAACGCCAGACTGCTGCGATACGACAACGGTTTTGTTCAGCGACAGCGCCTCCGGAACTGTAAGCCCGAAGGAATCGCCGCGAGAGGGAAGAATCAAGACGTCCGCCTTCGCCATCATGGTCATGGTCTTGTCATGGGGAAGGGCGTCGAAAAAGCGAATCTGCTCAAACGCTTTGCCTGCTGTTACAATCGGCACGGAATCCGGCTCAATTTTCCCGACAAACCACACTTCGCACTGCTGCCGTTCTTTCGGAGCCAGCGCGGCAAAGGCGTCGACAAGGACGTCCGCGCCTTTAAGACGTTTGACCATCGCAACGTCGAGAAAAACGGTTTTGTCGTTATGTTGAAAATGGGACTTGTATTGGTCGTACAAATCGTCAATCGCCAAAGAAAGTATTTTCGATTGTGGGTTGTACTTGTTCATATACCGCTGCGCCGCCGGACTGACGCAGTAAATGTGACGGCTCGCCTGAACCGCTTTGAGCATGTCCGGCGTCATCCACTCGTCCAGAAGAACGGATTCGTGAATCCACCAGATGTACTTTCGATTGAGCTTTTCCAGCAATTCAATAAACTGATAATGACTCACCGCGTTACAAACCGTCAAGTCAAAAAAAACGCCCAAATATCGAAAGACGCGGTATAAAGCGCCGTAATCCTCCATACAGAATACCGGAATCCCCAACTGCCTAAATGCCGCTTCGTTATTACCGTGGAACCGAACCAGCGAAACGACGCTCAACCCCTGACCTCGAAGCGCTCGGCACAATTGCAGCAGCGCCGTCGTTCCACCGTCACAATTCAGTGGGTGCGAATAGATCAGCGCCTTTTTCCCTCGATGAACAAGGCAAAACAGCAGGATTCGGAAAAAGGAAATCAGGTTGAACATTGGATTATGATTAAACCAAGTTGGATAACATGCGGCGTTGAGTTTGTGTTTTGAAACCTTTTCGAAGCTTTCTGATTACTCTGTTCTTATCCCCACGTCTTTAGACGTGGGAAATTAAAACAATTCAACAATCGTCGCCCCCCGATTTATCTGGGGGACGAAACAGACGCTTCTCCCCAAACGCTTGCCGTCCACACTCTCCCCCGCGCCTAATGGCGCGGG
>JAFSMW010000169.1 GCA_017447745.1 Thermoguttaceae bacterium | reverse complement strand
GAAGGATTGGAATTGTTGGATCAGGCGTTAGACATTATGAAAAACGCCGATGATGACGCGCCCTTGAAAGGGAGAATCAAAATCGTAGCTAAACAGATTCGAAATTCGATAGAAGAAAGAAAAAAGCTTGAAGAAGAACTTGAAAAAGAAAGAGCTGCAATTAGAGCGATTGAACTTGAAAAACAGAATGCGATTATAAGGGCTCAACTTGAAGCAGGAACGCGCAAGGTTTGGACGGTTAACGGCGTGGAATTCGCCTTCCGATGGTGTCCGCCCGGAACGTTCATGATGGGGTCGCCAACGTCAGAAGATGGACGTTATGACAACGAAACGCAACATCAGGCAACCTTGACCAAAGGGTTCTGGATGATGGAAACGGAAGTAACTCAGAAACAGTGGAAAGCCGTTATGGGGAACAATCCGAGTAAATTCAAAGGCGACGATTTACCTGTAGAACAGGTTTCATGGAACGACTGCCAGGATTTTTGCAGGAAGTGCGCTCAGCGTGGTTTGCCACTTCAGCTTCCGACGGAAGCGCAATGGGAATACGCATGTCGGGCGGGGAGTACAACGGCGCTCCCAAACGGTAATATCAGGATTCTGGGGAAGAACAATGCGCCTGCTTTGGATCCGATTGCATGGTATGGAGGCAATAGCAGTCAAGGGTTTGTTGGGCAAAGTGATTATAATTCCAGCGCTTGGTCGGAAACTCAGTACCGCGGCGGACCATGCGGAACTCATCCAGTAGGAAAGAAGAATCCAAATAATTGGGGCTTATATGACATGCACGGCAACGTGTGGGAATGGTGCCAGGATTGGTTTGGCGACTATCCCATCGGGAGTGTAACTGATCCGGTTGGACCTTCATCTGGCTCCCGCCGCGTTATTCGCGGCGGCAACTGGGTCGACATGCCCCGGCGCTGCCGGTCGGCGTACCGCCTCGACGTCGAGCCGGATGACCGGAACGGCGGCCTAGGATTCCGTGTTGTGCGAGGTCAAGAACCCTAACGAAAAAATTCGCAAGAGCGTCAAGACCGAAGCCGCGCAAGCCCGAGGCGCTAGCCGGGCGCAGCCCAGGCGAGGTCAGACGCGAATCGAATTTTTTCGAAAAAATTTTTGGCAATATGTGACATTTTCGGAGTGCGAGAGCGCAGCTCTCGCTTTCATAAGCGAGCGACAGCTCGCGTTTTTTTAGGCGGCTGATACAGCCGCGATCCTGCAGTTCTAACTTTTGGACGATGAACGACGTTTTTCGTTCTTCTCGACGTTTTCCGAAAAAGCGGGAGCTTTGCTCCCGCACTCCGACAGAGCGGACTGGGAACGACGCCTCATTACAGCCTTTTTCTTCTCTTTATAGCGCTTGTAAAATCCTGTGAAATTATTATAATACTTTTATAGGGTTAAACTTTACAACGTACTAAATATCAAGCGGTTAACCGCTAATATACCATGAAACAAACCATTTTTTTCTTTAACGCTGTTGTATCGATTGTTTTGGCGATTGTTCTTTTGGGTTCTGCGTTCGACGGTTTGCTTGCCGCTGAAAGTATGGATTCAGCAGATCCTGTAGAAACAGTTCCTGAATCGGGAACTGTACGCAAGCCGGGGGACAGAAAAACCGTCGTTGTCAACGGCGTTGAAATTGCGTTTCGGTGGGCGCCTGCCGGGACGTTTTCTATGGGCGCGCCAGCAACCGAAGAAGGACGCTTTGACGACGAAATCCCTCATCAGGTTACGTTGACCAAAGGGTTTTGGATAATGGAAACGGAAGTTACTCAAAAGCTGTGGAAAGCCGTCATGGGGGACGATCCCGCCAGATTCCAAGGCGATAACAATCCTATTGAATGTGTTTCCTGGGACGACTGCCAGAAATTCTGTGAAAAGTGTTCTCAGTCAGGGGTGAAGCTGGCTCTGCCAACGGAAGCGCAGTGGGAATACGCATGTCGCGCCGGTTGTACGGGTGCGTATCCCGGAGATTTGGAGCAGACGACCTGGTATGAGAACAATTGCGGTTCCAAGACGCATCCTGTTGGGACAAAGACGCCAAACGTCTGGGGTCTGTACGACATGACCGGAAACGTCTGGGAATGGTGCGCCGACTGGTACGGAGAGTATCCGAAAGAAAGCGTAACCGACCCGACTGGACCGCAGAAAGGGTCTTTTAAGCTCTTTCGCGGCGGCGGATGGCATGAAAGCGCCAGATATTGCCGCTGCGCTGTTCGAGGATACAGCGAACCGGATTATCAAGACGGCAATTTCGGTTTTCGCTGCATTATAAAAGAGTAGGGGGCGCGTCAGGAAAAAGTATTTTTTTAACACGAAATACACGAAAAAGAACGAAACAAACGAAAGAATTATTATAGAATCTTATATTTTTCGTGAATTTCGATTATTTTGTGTTTTTCGTGTTTAAAAATCCAATGATGAGCTAATGCAGATAGAATTTCAATTAATTAGTCGGCGTTGCAGCCTTCCCCCTGTTCGAGAACCACAAATATCCCCAAAGAAGGCAAACGATGGGGAGGATTATCAAACTGACAAGCTGAGAAATGCTCATGGACGTTCCGAATGCGCCGGATTCGTCGATTCGAATGGCTTCCAAAATCCAGCGAGTGATGGGGTACAGCGTAACCAGAAGCAAAAACGTTGCGCCTTCCCAATGCTGGAATCTGTCGAAAATCAACAGGATTACCAACAAAAGCAAAGCGTTGAGAGAGCTGTAAAGCTGAGTTGGATGGACGGGAAGCGATCGAAGTTCGTGAGAGGAATCGTATTGCCAAGAAATGCAGGGGTTGTTTTCTGTTTGAACGGTTACAGTTCCTTCGGTTCTGGCTCCGGCAGTTAAGCAGTAGTGCGCTATACCCAGTTGAGCGTCGCCATCTTTATAATTCTCTTTGTTAACAATAGGGAAGTCGTTAATCTTCAGAATGACGTCATTGGGCTTCATGCCGGCTTTTTCAGCGGCAGAATTTTTCTCTACAGACTTGACGACTATCCGCCAGTGTTTTTCTGGAAAGTAGACTTTTTCCAGCGTCAACCCCTGAAGCGGCTGGTTATCCAGGCTAATAAGCCCTTGTTCCACCTGAGCCATGAACGGGGGCGACCCGGCTGGGAACGTTACAGCCCATGGATACTTGTCAACGTCGCAAACCCCTCCGAAACAACAGCCGTTGAGAAAACAGCCGATGCGTCCCAACGCCAGTCCTAAAACCATCGACGGGGCAATAATATCCAACATTCTCCAGATGGACAAACGCTTTTTCTTTTCCGTTTCTTCATTGGGATTGGGCGTTGTCAGAATGAAACATACGATGCCCAGCAGCCCGCCAAACAGAGATCCGTAAACTACCAGCCCGCCTTCGGTAAAGTTCAGACATTTGCGAATCGTTTCCGCCCATGTGTCTGATTTCATTACAGACCAGTATTCTATACAGAAAAACACTCTGGCTCCGATAATTCCCAGAATGCACATCCAGAGAACCATTGAGATGATTAAATCGGGATTGTATCCGTATTTTTTGGCTCTGTAAATTCCCAGAAGAAGTCCAGATACAATACCCAGGAGCATCATTGCGCCATAACTTTGAATAGGCAGCCCAGCTGGTTTGACGATGTTGGGCAATACCCAGACAATCGCCGCAGCTCCAAATCCCATAACGATCAAAAACGACCAGACGGATTTCAAGCCGGATTTACGATAGTCCAGAATCATCGAAATTCCGGTTATGATCAACCAGATAAACAAAAGTAATCCAAAGCCAAAAACCGGAATTCCGAACAGCTTTTCTGGAATGTAGAATAAAGTTTGGTTCATTGTTGGAAAGTGCGTAGTGCGTAGTGCATAGTGCATAGTGCGAAGAACGCTTGAGTACTATGCACTAAGTACTATGCACTAAGTACTGCTATTCAGCAAATTGTTTAAAGGTGTCCTGGATATTTCCAAGAGCGTTAGTAACTTCCTGTAAGCTGTCCGTTCTTTCAAATTCGTCGACGTCGGTATCCATGCCTGAGCCGTCGCCAGACGGCATGATTTCCTTGGAAAGCGCGTTGAGAGAGCTGTTGACGTCTCGTAACGCGTTTGTCATTTCAGTCGCTTTGGCTTTATCACTTGCAGAACCCAGATCAGACAACCCTTTCCACCCTTTGTCGTTTTTAACGCCAACGAGGGCGGTGTTGACGGCATAAATGGCTGGCATGGCGCGCTGTAACAGGAATATCGCATTGTTGGTATTGTCAACCGGTTCAGAAGCGGAATCGTCTGAATAATGTTGTCTGGAGAGTTGATCCGCCTCGCTTCCCCAAACGAGGTTGTCAACTTTACGATCCAGTTCAGCCTGAATGGAGTCAACAACCAAAATGGCGATGGCGCGTTGCAATCTACTGGCATACGCGTTTAGTTCCGGTAATTTACTGAAATTATAGCTGCCCAACGATTCCATGGCTGCAATGCGGGTTGTCATTGGAGCTTTTTTATCATTTATAATCTTGACTAAAGCTACAATAGCTTCTTTTTTCGGGTAAAACCCTTGAGTTTTGTCGTCTTTGAGATTGTAATCCGCAAGGAGGCGAAGCCCTTCAATCGCCAATTCTCTGGTCCAAAGAGCGCCTTCTCCAGCAGGATCGTCTTTGGAAGAAGCAAAAGTCGCCGGATCAATTGGGGCGCCTGCAATTGCCAATAAACAAGTGTATGCGTCATTCTTTTGTTTATCTGACAACTTTGTTTCAGCAATCATCTGATTGAGGCTCATAACCGCTCCAATTTTCATATATCGGGGCATTTTGGCTCCGGAAGCGATTTTAATAAGAACGTCGAAAGCCGGGGCGTATGCGACAGGTAAATCTCCACTGGATGACGACGTTTTGTAATAAAGATTTCCAAGCAGTAAAACGCAATTGTATTTTATCGCAGGAGTGCATTGAACGTTGTTGTTGGGAATGACTTCCATGGCGAAATCGTATGCCATTTTGACGGCAATCTTTTGCGGGTCGCCGGCGCTTCGACTACGATCGAGATCTTTGCGGAAGTCTTCAATAAAGCAGGGATAACTCCAGCGGCTGGCAATGGTTTCCAGCTTCTTTTTTTCTGCGGGCTTTTTGCCTCGCGCCTGTTTGCGGAGCGTTTCCGAATAAGTATCCACTTGATAATACTTGCCGGTGTTGATCCAGCGACCGAAGAAATATTCTTTATAATATTGTTCGAAAATGGTTTTATCTTCGGGTTTGTCAAACTTGCCTTTGTTGATAATCGAACCGGTTTGACTTCGCATTTTGTCCATGTCCGGATCCTTTTCGATATCCGTGAACCGGAAAGTCAAAGGTTTGCTGGCTGCGGGTTTGGCGCCGGAGTCCGTTTGAGCTGGCTTGGGAGCGGTCGCTGCCGCTGCAGGTTTAGGCGCTTGCGCTGGCGCTGGAGACGGAGCTGGAGCGGCGTCTTGAGCAAAAACCAATGAGGACATGCTGAAAAGACATAACAGGGATACAGATGCTGTTAAACGAGTAAGGAATTTGATTTTGATCATGATTGGTATAAAATTTGTTGATAACGCCTTCCTGAAATCTAATAATATGGTATAATGATTGCAGTAGTGAAATTGGTTAAGAGTTTTCAGCGCCAAATAACAAATGCTGCGGCGTCTTGCCAGGCGTTGCTGGCAATGAACCAGAGCAAACGCATTTTTAATTATTCGCACTTTAGGGCAACGTATTTGGCGTCCCCTTTTACAAATCTTAACTCTTAACTATTCTAAACTATTATATATAGTATTCTCAATTGAGGATTTCGTCAAGGGCTTTGACGAGAATTTCTCAAGAAATTTAGATAATTCAGGAAAATTTTATAGAATATGCAGTCAAAATCGCCCCTTAAATTGGCTATTTCCTTTTTAGCCCCGTTTGTTGTGTACATGATTTGTACCAGTTTCGAGCCGGAACCGTCATCGGGACAGTATCCTTATTTCTACGGCGTCAAGCTCCTTTTGACAGCAATTGCGATCGCATTTTGCTTTCCCGTCTGGAAATCTTATTTGAAAGCGCCGTCTTTCTATGGGGTTTTAGCAGGAATTGTCGGTGCGGCCGTCTGGATTGGTTTGTGTCAGATCCAAAAGCAAAGCATTCCCGATTTTTTACCGGGAATGGGGCTGGAACAGTTTTTCCCAAGCGCTCGACCCGGTTCAGAATACCATTGGGGCGTCGAACGGAACGAGAACGGATCCGTTTCCATTTCGAGTATATTTCCGCTTTTTCTTGTTCGTCTGTTTGGCTTGGCGATTATCGTCCCGTTTATAGAAGAATTCTTCCTTCGCGGGTTTGTTCTGCGATATTTCTGGTCAGAACCTAAAAAGGAAGATAAAGAACAGTCAGAGCCGACTCCATGGTACGACGTTCCAATCGGGGCGCTTTGCCCGATGGTTTGGGCGATTACAATCGTTTATCCCCTTTTGACTCATCCGGAAGCGCTGGCAGGCGTCGTCTGGTTCTGTGGAATTACGCTTTTGGCGTGGAAAACCAGATCGCTGTCAGACTGTATTTGCGCTCATGCGATAACGAATTTGGCGCTGGGAATCTGGGTTCTCTATTCGGGTCAGTGGGGGTTGCTGTAGGGGAGAAGCTCAATCTGAGAAGCTCTTGCGAACTCCTCACTCCTCACTAACACATTCACGGAGTCGCCTTGGCAGCCAGTTGCTGTTAGTCATTTAGTCGAATAACGTGTGCGTAGGCGTTTTCGTCTTCATTTCCTTGTTCGTATTCGACTTCAATTTCCTGTCCAATGCGGATGTCCGATAGCAACCTTGACGTTCCGTCGGCATAGCGAATTTGTGTATCGACGTCATCGATAATAAACGTTATGGACACCTGTTGGTTTCTATTAAGAACTTTAATTTGCGTTCCCAACTTTTTGACAACATACCCAACGAAAAACTTCTTTTCCGGTTCGTCAGACAAAACCGGCGCTCTTGTTAATTCTGCCGGAATTTCTCGACCAGGGAGGACTTCCGGCGTATGACGAATGCCATCGTCTCCAACCGCTTCCCGGCTCTTTTTATCCGCCTCCTGTTGAAGTTCAAGATTTAAATTTGATGCGGAATTCGGATTGGTTCTACTGAGTAAATCCGGAGCGTTCTCCTTGTTAGCCTGATCTAAAGCGTATTTAACGCCAATTACGCCCAAAACAATCAAAGCGCATACTATTGAAACAAAAACAAACCCGGGACCTTTGCGATACTGCTTTTCCAGATTTTCCTTTTCCTCCAGAGCGCGTTTTCTTGCTTTGATGTCCTTTTCTTCACGGGATTTTGTAATTTCCGTGAACCGCTTTTCCGCCAGCTGAAGGGCGCTTTCCAGAGTCAGTTCGCCCTTGCTCAGTTTAGCGCAGTCGTCCTGGTCGGCTTGCGAGATCAAATGTCTGTATGGATCCGACAGGAATATGCTGCACAGAGCGGCAATGTCTTTTTGGAATTCCTTTTCAAGAAAAGATCGTCCTTGCGGCGGAGCGTCAATGTTGTATTTGAAATCGTCGTTAAAATTGGGGAAGATACCCACGATTTTAAGCTGACCGTCTTTCCGAAAATAAAAGCTGTTTACGGTAATATTTCCGTGATTTAAGTACGAATTATGCAGCTGAGACAATGCTAAGAGTGCGTCGCGCCAGGTCTGTTCCCAAACAGGCGAGCCGTCGTCCAAAAATCGATTGTATTGCGCCAGAGAACAGCTAAACGATTCATAAACGTATCGACCATGCTGAAAATCGTATGCAATCAGACGCGCTAAATTCGGATTGTTTTTCGAAACGTAAGCGTACAGGTCTTCCCGCTGTTTGCAATCGTCTGAAAACAGGTGCGGGTTTACCCATTGTTGAATTATCACCTCTTCCGATTGCCTTGCAATGGTGTGAGCGCGCCGACCGCGATAGGTCAGAACGTATTCGTCAGCGTTAATTAAAGCGACAGCTTCGTAATTTTGAGTATTGTCCATTCTATTTTGGAGTGCGACGGCTTGTCGTCGCTTTTAATTTCGTGCAAATTACGTTTTGTAATGTTTATTATGAATCTATACTAACAATGCGTTATTGGCGCGAATTGCGTTTTTCGTTGTTCTCGACGGAGCTGGTAATCAAAGCGACGCCAAGGTGCGAAGCCGCATGGACAGTAGGACAAGGTTATTTCTCCGAATAAGCCTGTTTCGAAGATGCCCACGTCCAATCAGGGACCGACCTTGTCGGGCGTCGCACTCCATATTGATGTCTAAAGCAAAGCCAAACAAAACGAAAATGCAGCCATGAAGAAAAGCCAATAGGCAAACCAGGTCAGCTTTCCCTTTTTAATCCAGTTTATTACCCAGTATAACGCAAATAATCCGACAACAAAACTGACCAAAAAGCCGATTGACAGCGTTGTTATCGGAATCATTTGATGATGTTTGAACAGCTTGAGCAGTTCTAAAATCCCCGCTCCTCCAATAACTGGGATCGCCATTAAAAACGAAAAATTCGCCGCAGCGCTTTGCTTTAAACCGGAAAACAGTCCGCCGGCGATTGTAGATCCGCTTCTGGAAAGCCCAGGAAGAATCGCAAACATCTGAAAAATGCCGATCACAAGAGCCTGACCCCATGAAATCGAGCTTAATTCTTCCGTAATTGCGTTAGCCGAACCGTTGGAATCAATAGTTTGAAACGAGTCCGATGGAGCGACGTCGCCTTCCGTTTTACGTCTGGAATACATTTGCGACGCGATGAGTAAAATTGCAGTCAAAATAAACATGCAGCCGATAATCCAAAGGTTGCTCAGGTTTTCTTCAAAAAAATCGTGTAGTAAAATGCCGGCTGCAGCGGCGGGAATGGACGCCAAAATCAGCAAAAACGCCAGCTTAAACCGCAGTTTCAGGACGATGTCAAGCAGCGTTCGCCAATAATAGACTAACAGCGACATGAGCGTTCCCAAATGAAGTATAACGCTGACGGTCAACGGATCCAAACCGTTTTCCAGCTTGAGTTTTGCAAATTCTTCCAACGCTTTGCTAATCACTTCCAAGTGTCCGGAAGAGCTGATTGGAAGAAATTCTGCAATGCCTTGAACGATGGCAAGGATAACGATTTTAACTATTTCTGACATGTGTGTTTTTGGAGTGCGACGGCTTGACGTCGCTTTTAAAGGGTAACGATGAGATTTACCAAAAATGTATTTCGTGCAAATTACGTTTTGTATTGTTTATATGAATATTATCATTGTGTTTTTAGCGCGAATTACATTTTTTGTTGTTTTCGGCGGTTATGGTAATGAAAGCGGCGTCAAGCCGCCGCACTCCATATTACGTCCAAATAATGCTATCTGATATCGATATAATACCCAAGAATTGGAGTGTTGACAAGAGAAAAAGGGGAAAATACGGGAAAATGAAAAGAAATCTTTAAAAAAAGGGAAAAAAAGTTTAAAAATGGACGCGTCCCCCCATTGAAAGAAATCAAAAAAATAGTATTATTCTAAAACTTGCCTGAAGTGGCGAGGGACAGACGTCCCAAAACGAAATCGTTGAGCTTATGGACTGCTGTTGAATCTTGCAATAAACAGTAAGCGTAAGTTAAAAGTTAAAATTCCTACCTGGTTCAATTTGGAACAATAAGCGCAAGCTCAGGGGAGACAGTACTTCGGAATTTTAGATTGTCGTTTAAGCCAAATTTTAAGCGAAAGAGAAGATTTTTCCAAATTTTCCTAAAAAATCGCGTTCCAGACGGTTGACAGATTAAAAATTTACTGTATACTCTGCCCCGTCTTTGTAAGTTTCAGGCAAGTCGTCAGCCACAAACGCTGCGACCGAAAAGAAACGATCTTTGAAAACAAGAGGAATCAAAAGCAGGTTAATAGCGATATTGACAGCATAACTGACTATAGTAACTATAGGAGATATAAATGTCGAGTACAAGTTTAGAAGTAATTCGAATCAGAATGGAAGCCTATGACAGCGCCATTCTGGATCAGAGCGCGAACGAAATCATGGATACCGCCAAGCGCACAGGTTCGATAGTCAGAGGTCCGATTCCTCTTCCAACCCGCATTGAGCGATATACAGTTCTTTCCAGTCCGCACGTAGACAAGAAGGCTCGTCAGCAGTTTGAAATTCGCACCCACAAACGTCTGATTGACATCATTCAGGCAACTGCGAAAACAATCGAGGCTCTGAACAAAATCAGCCTTCCCGCTGGAGTTGACATCAAAATTAAGGCGACAAATCGCTAACAGATAAAGAATACTGGAGATTTAAGATGAGTGGTATAGGACTTCTCGGCCAGAAGGTCGGAATGACTCAAGTGTATACGCAATCAGGACGCGCAGTTCCGGTAACGGTTCTGCAGCTTGGTCCGTGCCCGGTATTGCAGCTTAAGACGAAGGATAAAGATTCCTACGAAGCGGTTCAGATCGGTTTTGGAGACAAATCCCGTAATTCAGCTTCCAAGTCAGTTCGCGGGCATGTTGCCAATATCGAATCCAAACGCGCAAAGAAGGCGCAGGAAGTTGGCGCTGAGCTTTCCAGAAAAGCCAATTGTGAACCGCAGGCGTTCGTTCGCGAATTCCGCGTTTCGCCGGAAGGCTTTGAAGTTGGACAAGTTTTAGACGTTGACGTCTTTAATGGAGTCGCTTCAGTCGACGTAACAGCGCTTAGCAAAGGACGCGGTTATGCAGGCACAATGAAACGCCATAATTTTGGCGGTCAGCGTATGACGCACGGCGTTAAAAAATGCCATCGTCACGCTGGTTCAACGGGTTGTAGCGCTTACCCGTCTCGCGTACAAAAAGGTCTTCGCAGCTCTGGTCAATACGGCGCCGTTCGCTGCACAACGCGCAACATCAAAATCGTTAAGGCAGACAAAGCCAATAATCTTCTTCTCATCTATGGCGCGGTTCCCGGTCCCAATGGCGGTTACGTCCAGGTTAGACCGAGCAATTATCTTCCCGCTCCTAAACCTTTCCCGGAAGTTCTTGTTGATTACACCGCAGAAGAATCGAAGGAATAATAGGGTAAACGAGAAGAAATTTTGGTAATTATTGTACAAATAAGTTAATTTTACATACATCGGAAGATAATCGACGCTGGCAACAGTTCGGTTTGAATCCTACTAGGAAAAGTTGGTTGAATTATGGTTACAATCCCCATAGTTGACAAGACCGGTAAAGAGGTCGGACAATACGAAATCGACACGACGGAACTGGCTGACAAGGTAACAAAGCAGCTTCTGCATGACGCAATTGTTATGTATCGCAACAATCTTCGTCAGGGCAGCGTCAAGACGAAGGGACGTTCAGACGTCGCCGGTAGCAAAAAGAAGATGTATCGTCAGAAGGGTACAGGCAACGCTCGCGCTGGTATGAAACGCACTAACGTCCGCGTTGGCGGCGGTTGCGCATTTGCAATCGACAACCCGAATTGGTCGTACCGTATGAATCGTAAAGCTCTCAAGCTTGCTACGAGAATGGCTCTCCGCAGCAAGATTGACGATGGTGAAATTGTCATTTTGGACGACTTCTCCCTCGACGCTCCGAAGACGAAGGATTTTGTCGCTGTTCTCAGAGCGCTCAATTTGGATGAAGTTACGACGATCTTCGCCATTGCTGAATACAATGCTAACATATACAAGTCGGTCCGGAACGTCGCCGGAGCGAGCGTAAAACCGGTTGGAGAATTGAATGCTTACGACATTCTCAGACCGCAGCGCATATTGATTACCAAAGCCGCTCTGGACGCATTTCGCGGCAAGGTTGCTCAGGAAAGAAACTGAGTTATTCAAGGTTGGCTAGAATTTTAACTGAGTAATTTTTCGCTACTGCGAACAGGTAACAAAATGAAACGCACACCAGTAGAAACAAAAAAGACAAAAATGGTTCTTGAACCTCAGCAGATTATTCTGCGTCCGTTGGTTACGGAAAAGGGGTATCATAAATCAGAGCGAACCAACGCATATTGCTTCGAGGTCAATCCGCTGGCTACCAAAACCGAAATTAAAAGAGCTGTTGAAGAGCTTTTTAATGTCAAGGTTGATAAAGTCAACACTCAGACTCGTAAAGGCAAGGCTCGTCGTACGCGAACAGGCGTTCGTTATACAAGCGACTGGAAAAAGGCGATTGTTATTCTCAACGAAGAACATCGTATTGATTACTACTAATAGTCGTGAGTGAGTGGAATAAATTTAACCCGATAAAATAAAGCGAGATTAATATGGGAATTATCAGATACAAACCGATTACACCGGGGCGACGAGGAGCCACGGTTAGTGATTTTGCGGACCTGACCCCGAATTACAAGCCGGAAAAATCCCTTATGATTCCGGCGAAGAAAACAGGCGGACGTAACAATCAAGGCGTTACCACTTGCCGTTTCCGCGGTGGCGGGCACAAGCGCGCCTATCGTTTGATTGATTTTCGTCGTAACAAGTTTGGCGTTCCTGCTGTTGTAGATTCCATTCAATACGATCCGAACCGAACAGCCCGTATTGCTCTTTTGAACTATGTCGATGGCGAAAAACGTTACATTATTGCCCCCGTTGGATTGAAAAAAGGCGACAAAGTTGTTAGCGGTCCTGGTTCTGCTCCGACGCTTGGCAACTGCCTTCCGCTGTCTGAAATCCCGCTGGGGACAAATATTCACAGCATTGAGATGCAGCCTGGACAGGGCGCTCGTCTGTGCCGTTCAGCTGGAGCGTACGCAACGTTGGTTGCTCGTGATTCCGGTTGGGCTCAGCTCACCCTTCCTTCTGGTGAAATTCGACGTATTCCGGTAGCCTGCATGGCGACAATTGGCGTTACAAGCAACGTTGATCACATGAACATTGTTCTTGGAAAAGCCGGTCGTAAACGCTGGATGGGCAAAAAGCCTCACGTCCGCGGCACTGCCATGAACCCGATTGACCACCCACACGGCGGTGGCGAAGGTCGAACCAAGGGCGGACGCAACCCGGTAACCCCAACCGGCAAGCCGACCAAGGGTGGACCCACCAGAAATCGACACAAGGCCAGCAATCGCGCGATTGTTCGCCGACGCCGCAGTCGCCGTTATGGCATTTTGAAGTTGGTCAAGTAACAAAGGTTTTCCTTTTTGGATTGAGTATAAAACATGAGTAGATCATTGAAAAAGGGTCCCTTTGTTGACCCGAAACTGTACGCCAAGGTTGATAAGCTTAACCAGACGAATGCAAAGGAACCGATTAAAACATGGGCAAGAGCCTGCACAATCGTTCCGGAGTTTGTTGGACATACCTTCATGGTTCACAACGGCAAGATTTTCCATAAAGTCTTCGTAACAGAAGAAATGGTTGGACACAAGCTGGGTGAATTTTCGATGACCCGAATTTTCCGCGGTCACGCTGGCAAAGGCGGCAAGAAATAGTAATCGTTTCATAGCCTCCGTAACCCAATTTAGAGTTTACAGGTAGAATAATGTCATACAAAGCAATTCACAAATTCGCTCACATTAGCGCCCAAAAGGTTCGCCCGTTTGCGGATATTATACGCGGTCAATATGCCCTGGAAGCTGTTGACGCCTTGAAATTTTTCCCGAATCGCGGCGCTCGAATGCTTGAAAAGGTTCTTAAAAGCGCTATTGCCAATGCGGAAGATCGACGCGTTAGCGACCTTGGTTCCCTTGTTGTTGTTGACGCTCGCGTTGACGGCGGACCTCGCATGATTAAACGTATGCGTCCGAAGTCTCGTGGAATGGCTTCCGTCATTGTCAAGGAGATTTCACATTTGAGCGTTACGCTTGAAAGTGAATCAGAAATTGACGCTGAAGAATAGTACTTTTAAATAGCAAAATTTTACACCAGACGAAAGTCTAAAGAGATTTGAATTATGGGACAGAAAGTCAACCCTACTGGATATCGCACGGGTATTTTCCTTGGCTGGAAGAGTCGATGGTACGCTAGCAAGCGTGAATTCGCCGATCTGCTGGTCGAAGATTTCAGAATCCGTGAATTCATCAAAACTCGCAAGAATAACGTTGGTCGTCCGATGTATCCGATGATCTCCAAGATTGAGATCGAACGTACACGAGATGAAGTCAAGGTAATTCTTTTCTCCGCTCGTCCCGGTCAGTTGATTGGTCCGAAAGGAGAAAAGGTTGAAGCTCTTCAAAACGAACTTCAGAAGATTACAGGTCGTCGAATCAACTTAACGATTTCGGAAATCAAGCGACCTGAATTGAACGCTCAGTTGGTAGCCGAGGACATTGGCGAACAGCTGATCAAGCGCGCCAGCTTCCGTCGCGCCATGAAAAAGGCGATGGAGCTTACCATGAAGGAAAAGGACGGCGCTAAAGGAATTAAGATTCAGTTGTCCGGTCGTTTGGGCGGAGCTGATATGGCTCGTACGGAAAAGGCGATTGAGGGTTCAATTCCTCTTTCAACATTGCGTGCGAATATTGATTATGGTTTTTGTGAAGCCAAGATTGCTCAGGGACATATCGGAATTCAAGTCTGGATAAACCTGGGCGCTTACAGTGAGGACAATAACGATGGCAAATATGCCCAAGAGAGTAAAGCATCGCAAAGAACAAAGAAGACGGCTAAGAGGTAATGCCTCTCGCGGCAACCGCGTAGTCTTTGGAGACTTTGGATTGCAAACGTTGCAGTCTGGCTGGATTCCAGCAGCAACAATCGAAGCCGGTCGTATCGCCGCTCAACAATATCTTCGCGGCGAAGGCAGACTTTTTGTAAGAATATTCCCGACCAAACCGATTTCCAGCACTCCGTTGGAAACACGTATGGGTAAAGGAAAGGGCGAACCAGAATATTGGGCAGCTGTAGTTCATACCGGAACGATTCTTTATGAAATCGGCGGTACTACGGAAGAAGCGGCTCGTATGTGTTTAGCGCGTCTTGCTCACAAGATGCCTGTTCCGGTTCGAATGGTAGCGCGTCGAGTAATGTAGTTTGTAATTCGTCCGGGGTAAGCTGGACGTAATAACAGGAAAAGCGAGTAGTAAAATGTCATTAACGAAAACATCCGAACTGCGCGAAATGAGCGATGAACAGCTCAATGCAACTTTAGAAGATGCCCGCAAAGCAATGTTTCGTCTTCGAATCAAATCGCAGATGGAACGTTTGGACACGCCAACAGAGTTGATGAAAAATCGCAAGCTGATCGCAAAGATTAAAACCGTCCAGAGAGAGCGCGAGCTTGGTTTGGGCAAATAAGTTGTTTCGCTAATTTATGCGCCGTCACTTTAGCGATGGCGTAGATAGGTACAAAAAACAAAAGGTTTAGAAATGCCGAAGAAGTTGTTTATTGGTCTGGTTACCTCCGACAAGATGGATAAAACGCGTCGCGTTGAAATTTCGCGATTGGAAAAGCATCCTAAGTACGGGAAGTATATCAAGCGCAAGACGGTCTGCATTACCCACGACGAAAACAACGAGTCCAAGACAGGCGACATGGTCGAAATTGAAGAATCTCGTCCGATGTCCAAAATGAAGCGCTGGAATCTTGTACGCATCGTTGAACGGGGCGAAATCATTGATATTTCTGCTCTTCGCGCCGCGGCGCAAGGCAAATAGATCCGTCAGTACAGGCAATGTCGTCACATCGACGGCGTAGTCAACGACAATTAAGTTAAGTAATTTAACAATACGTTAAGGTGTTAAAATGATTCAGATGCAAACGCGGCTTACTGTAGCCGACAACACGGGCGCCAAAGAGTTGATGTGCATCAAGGTTCTTGGCGGAACTCACAAACGCTGCGCGAAGTTGGGCGAAGTGATTGTTTGCTCAGTTAAAAGCGTCATTCCTGGCAGCAACATTCAAAAAGGTTCTGTTGTCAAAGCGGTAATCGTACGAACAAAATCTCCGGTTCGCCGAGCTGATGGCAGTTACGTTCGTTTCGACAGCAATGCTGCGGTTATTATTGACAAAGACAATAACCCTCGCGGAACCCGTATTTTTGGAGCTGTTGCTCGAGAACTGCGTGAACGCAATTTTATGAAAATTATTTCCCTTGCAAGCGAGGTTGTGTGATGAGAATTAAAGTTAACGATACTGTAGAAGTTATCACCGGCAGAAACAAAGGCAAGCGCGGCAAGGTCATGAGCATCGACCGTAAAAGTGGACGTGCAATTGTCGCCGGAGTTAAGCAGGTCAGCAAGCACGTCAAGCCGAGCCAGCGCAACCCACGCGGCGGCATCCTGAAAATTGAGCAGCCTGTTCAACTTTCCAACATTATGTTTGTTTGCCCACTTTGCGGCAAAGCGACGAGACTTGGCGCTCGGTTTAATGCTGAAGGAACCAAAGAATTGTTCTGCAAAAAGTGTTCCAAGACGGTTCAGACTGTCAAGGGCGAAAAAGCTAAAGCAGAAAAATAGTTTACAATACGGCGCTTAACAAAGTTCGGCGCCCGGATTGGCATAGAACTCCAACCGAAGGAATAAAATGGAACCCCGTTTATTGACAAAGTACAAGCAGGAAATCGTTCCTGAACTGAAAAGGCAGTTAGGGCGTGAAAACCCAATGTCGATTCCGAAACTGGAAAAGATCGTGGTCAACATGGGCGTTGGAAGCGCGATTAACGAAAAGAAACACCTTGAGGAAGCCGTTGAAGCGATGAGCCTCATCACCGGTCAGAAGCCGGTAGTAACGCTTGCTAAAAAGTCCATTGCCAACTTCCATCTTCGTGAAGGTCAGGCGATTGGTTGCAAGGTTACGCTTCGCGGAGCGCGCATGTACGAATTTTTGGATCGTCTGATTTCGTACGCGATTCCTCGAGTTCGCGACTTCCGCGGTCTTAACCCCAGCGGTTTTGATGGTCGCGGCAACTACAACCTGGGTCTTACCGAACAATTGGTATTCCCGGAGTTGAATCCAGATAAATTCGTCCGTCCACAAGGTTTAAATATCACCATGGTAACGAACGTTCCCAGTGACGATGAAGCTCGTTTGCTGTTGAAATTGTTCGGAATGCCTTATAAAACAGATAACAAGAAATAAGGAATCATCAGAATGGCTAGTAAGTCGAAAATAGCAAAAGCGAATCGCGCGCCGAAGTTTATGACGCGCAAAGAAAGTCGCTGTAAGCTTTGCGGTCGTCCGCGCGCGGTTTATCGCAAATTTGGATTATGTCGTATCTGTTTCCGCAAGTTGGCGGATCAGGGTTTGATTCCTGGTGTTAAGAAGGCAAGCTGGTAAAGGGATAAAATACTATGATGACCGACCCCATCGCTGATATGTTAACTCGTATCCGCAATGCAGTGCGCGTAGAACGATCTCACGTCGATTTGCCGTACTCAAATATTAAAAAAGGTATTGCAGACGTCCTCAAGAGTGAAGGATACATTTGGGACTGGGAAATTATTGAAGCTCAGCCCTGCAATACGCTTCGTCTGACTCTTAAATATGGGCAGAATGGCGAAAAAGTCATTCGTCACATTAAACGCTTGAGCAAGCCGGGCCGCCGCATTTACAGCTCGTCATCGGAACTCAAACCGGTTTTGAACGGATTGGGAATTACCGTTATTAGCAGTTCCAGCGGCGTTGTCAGTGACCGCGTTGCCCGTCAAAAGAATATTGGCGGAGAAGTTTTGTGCGAAATTTGGTAATCTGATTTTTCTGATAAACGGCGTTCTCAGGAACGCCGTTATTGGAAAGTCGCAATATTGAGGGATAGGCAGAAAACCTCATATTGTTTAATTTTTTATGTCAAAAGGATAATCCATGTCACGTATTGGAAAGAAGCCCGTTGAAGTTCCCGCCGACGTTAAGGTTAAAATTGAAAACGGGATTGTTGAATTAGAAGGTCCGAAAGGCAAATTGTCGTTGACGATTTTACCGAAAGTGAACGTTGTTTTTGAAGACAATGCACTTAAAGTAAGCATTGAAGCTGAAGATCGTCAGACTCGCGCTTTCTTTGGTCTTACTCGCGCTTTGTTGGCGAACAATGTTATTGGCGTCTCCAAGGGATACGAACGCAAGCTTCAGTTGGTCGGAACCGGCTACATTGCCGCCGTTCAGGGAACTCAGCTTCAGCTTCGCGTTGGATTTGCCAATGAGATTCATGTTGAAATCCCGGCAGATCTGAAAGTTACATGCCCCAACCAGCAAGCAATTGTTATTCAGGGCATTGACAAGCAGCGCGTAACCAACTTTGCAGCGTCTGTTCGAGCGATTCGCAAGCCGGAACCCTATCTGGGCAAAGGAATTCGCTACGAGAACGAGCAGGTTCGTCGTAAGGAACGCAAGAACGTTGGTAAGTAAAGTTCTTTAGCTCTATCCAGAACAGGGTAGATTATAAAAATAAATCAATATTCCCTTTTTTTGTTGGAGGGGTATTCCTAAAAACATAAAAAAGGGTAAAATAGAACAGATTGTATGGAATCAATCAAAATTTTATTATTCGGGGTTGCCCTGAATTGAAAGAAAAGGTATAATTGTGGAACATTGCAAAGCTAAAGGAATTGTACGCAAACGTCGAGTTTTGCGAGTCAGTAACCATATTAAACGTGTTTCGTCTCGTCCGCGTTTGTGTGTTTATCGCAGTTTGAAACACATTTACGTACAACTTATCGACGATAATACGCACACGACGATTGTCAGCGCGTCAACGCAAGACAAGTCGATTTGCGGCGATGGCGTTTACGGTGGCAACTGCGCTGCTGCGGCTCTTGTTGGCAAGGCGATCGCAGAACGTGCATTGGCGGCTGGCGTTAAAGAAGCTGCTTTTGACCGTCGTGGATACAAATATCATGGGCGTTTGGCAGCTCTGGCGGATGCAGCTCGCGATGCTGGTCTCAACCTTGGAGCTAAAGGCGATAACGCTCCGAAGAAAGTTGCCGCTCAGTCTGGCGCAGCGAAGAAAGCCGCTAAGGCGGAAGCAAAAGCTGCCAAAGGCAAGGGAGCCAAGAAATAACCTCAATCGAATCATAACCATTTAGAAATAGGCGAAATAGCATGTCTTCAGAAAGTCATCAAAACGAACTGGAATCAAAAACAGTCTGTGTCCGTCGGTGTTCCAACGTAGTCAAAGGCGGTAAACGCTACAGCTTTGCGGCTATGGTAGTTGTTGGCGACGGAAAAGGCAGAGTTGGTTGGGGTTATGGCAAAGCCAATGAAGTTCCCCCCGCAGTAGATAAGGCGACCAAAGACGGAACTCGCAGTTTGGTTGAAATTTCCCTTGATGGAACGACCATTCCGCATCAGGTAGTTGGAGAATTCGGCTCAGCAAAAGTCGTAATGGTTCCTGCCCGTCCTGGTACTGGTATTATTGCTGGAGCGGCAGTCCGCGCGGTTTGCGAAGCGGCTGGCATCCACGACATTCTTACCAAGAGTTATGGTACAAGTAACGCAATGAACCTCGTCAAAGCGGCGATTGCCGGTTTGCAGAGCGTTCGTTCCAAGCAAGAAGTTGAACGTCTTCGAGGAGTATCGTTGTAATGAATATCACAGAAGTAAATAAAGGCATTAGTAAAAACAAGTCCCGCAAACGCGTTGGTCGCGGAACTGGTTCCGGCATCGGTCGTTATTCTGGCCGCGGCGCCAAAGGCGACGGATCTCGTTCTGGTCATCATGATAAAGGAACGTTTGAAGGCGGTATGCTTCCGACCGTTCAGCGTATTCCGATGCGTGGATTCAACAATCAGTTTGCTGACGTAGTTTTCGCAGTCAACGTTGGAGATCTCGACGCAACATTCGAAGACGGCGACGTTGTTTCTGTTGAAACGCTTAAAGAACAAGGAATCATTAAGAACTCGCTGGCAAAGAAATTTGTCATTCTGAAGATTCTCGGCGTTGGCGAAATCACCAAAAAACTGACTGTCAAGGCTCACAAGTTCAGCAAGACAGCTGCAGAAAAACTGGCTGCTGCCGGTTGCACGATGGAAACCGCTGAACAACGCAAGCCGGTCGTTAAAAATAAAATGAAGGCTAAATAAGTTTATCAAAACAACTTATTTGGTTTACGCATTGCCGACTGTGTTACATACTCAGTCGGCGTTGGCGTATGATAGACATGACGATTTTTACCAGTTTTTTGTCAGGATGGGCAAATTGGACTAATCGTTTTCCTTTAGACAAGGTTCAGTCGTTAAGTTCCGCTGAGGCGTCATTGGAGATTTCCTCCGGAATTATAATAGTATTTAGTTAGCGGATTGAGATCGCAGACGAGATTGATTTTACGTTTTTGAGCTGAATTCAGCGTTTTTGCAGACTGCGTGATTAAGCAGTCGAACGTAAGTCGATTTTCAATGCGTCCGATTCGTCAAACTGGTTACCATAACCCCACAAGGACGTATCAAACATGTTGGAAAAAATTAGGGTAATATTTAGCATACCAGAACTTCGCAAGAAAATCTTGCTTACGCTTCTGCTCCTTATGGTTTTCCGCGTCGGTTCTATAATTCACCTCCCAGTGATTGACCAAAACAAAATGACTGCGTATGCAGAAAACATGAAAAAGGGCGACTGGGGCGCTTTGTTAAATACCGTGGCGATCTTTAGCGCCAGCGATATTTCTCAGGCAACCATCTTTGGTTTGGGAATTATGCCCTACATTTCAGCGTCGATTATTTTCCAGCTTTTGGGCAGCGTATACGAACCTCTCAAAAAGCTTCAAAAAGAAGGTGAAACTGGTCGAAAAAAGATCAACGAATGGACTCGTTATGCGACCGTGATCATTTGCTTGTTCCAGTCTGCAGCATATTTGGGCTATCTGCAACAAAGCGGATTGATGAATGATTCCGAAACGTTTTGCGCCGATGGGAAACTTTACATGTCATGGTGGTTTATGTCAATTTTCACAATGACATGCGGCACTGCATTTTTGATGTGGCTTGGAGAACAAATTGACGAATACGGCATTGGCAACGGCATCAGTTTGTTGATTATGGCGGGTATTGTTGCTCGTATGCCTCGCGCAGCCGCCAACCTGTTTGGACCAATTTTCACCAACGGTTTGCAAATCGGTTCTGAAGGCGATAGCATCGGCGTTGAAAAATTGCTTGTTTTGGGATTCATGTTTGTTGCCGTTATTGCAGGCGTTGTATTCGTAACGCTCGGACAGCGACGTATTCCAACCCAAACCGCCAAACACGTTCGAGGTCGAAAACAGTTCGGTGGAAACCGTCAGTATTTGCCTCTTCGCGTTAATCAGGCGGGCGTTATGCCGATCATTTTTGCCAGCTCGTTGCTGATGTTCCCGCAGTTGCTTTTCCGCTGGCTTCAGGGATATCGTTTCGACGGCTTTTGGGGCGATTTCATCAACTTCAGCGCAGATTGCTTCAATCGCGGAAGTTCCTTGACGTACAACCTGATGTATATTGCTTTGATATACTTCTTCTGCTATTTCTGGACTGCAATTACGTTTAATCCGCAGGACATGGCTGAAAACCTCAAAAACTACGGTACGTTCATTCCGGGGCATCGTCCTGGCACGCGAACGGCTCATTATTTGGAAAAAGTAATGGTTCGCATTACATACGTTGGCGCAGCATTCCTTGCCATTGTTGCAATTTTGCCGACGATTATTTCTTCTGAAATGGGCGTTGATTACAACGTATCCAGCTTCTTTGGCGGCACTGGGCTGCTTATTGCCGTCAGTGTTGCGTTTGACCTGGTTCAGAAGATTGACTCTCATCTTGTAATGAGAAATTATACGGGTCTGCTTCAGAAATAAGCTTATAAAACAGTCTTACGGTTCTTTCAATGTTGCGATTATAAACAACATTGAAAGAACTTGAGAAATCGTATCGTTCGATTTCCTCTAGCAATAAAAGAAACGCAAATTCCATTCATGGTTTATGGGAATTGCGTACATAGTAATCATAATCTCACCATTAACAGTACAGAAGGATTGCACTAATGAGAATGGTTTTCATCGGCCCTCCGGGAGCGGGCAAGGGCACGCAGGCTGAACGTCTGATTAAGAAGTACAACATGGCACATCTTTCAACGGGAGACATGCTTCGCGCGGCTCGAGACGCCAAAACTCCGGTTGGACTCAAGGCTGAAGAATACATGTCTTCTGGAGCGTTGGTTCCGGACGAAATTATCGTTTCGATTATTGAAGAACGTCTTGGTCAGAGCGACTGTGACGGCGGTTATCTTCTTGACGGATTTCCTCGCACCATTGCCCAGGCGGAAGCGTTGGACGAAATGCTTGCCAAAAAGGGGACTCCGCTTGACATCGTTCTGGAACTTCAGGTTCCGGAAGAAGAATTGTTCACGCGTCTGGCGGGTCGTGGTCGCGCAGACGACAATCCTGACACGATTCGCAACCGTCTGGTAGCTTATCGGAATCAGACTGCTCCGTTGCTGGAATATTACAGCAAAACCGGTTTGTTAAAGAGCGTTAATGGTTTGGGAACGATTGACGAGATTTTTGGTCGCGTTGTCGAACAAATGGAAAAGGTTAATAAGTAACATGCAAAGTTTTCGGCAGGAATTGCTTTCTCGTCGCGAGATTTGCGAGATGCGTCAGGCAGGATTGCTGGTTTATCACGCTCATCGAATTGTTGAACGCATGGTCAAACCCGGTGTAACAACGAAAGAAATCGATTCCGAAGTTGAAAAGTACTTTGAAGCCAACAATGCCGTCGGATGCTTCAAGGGAGTTCAATTGTCACGCCGGCAGAAGCCCTATCCGTCTGTCACGTGCATGTCGGTCAATGCGGAGCTGGTTCACGGGATTCCCAACGATCGCAAACTGGTTGAAGGGGACATTCTTAGCTGTGACACCGGCGCCAAAATCAACGGATGGTGCGGCGATTCCGCCTGGACGCACGCCGTTGGAACGGTTGGTCCGGAAGTTAAAAAGCTCATGGCTTGCGGACACAATACGTTAAATCTTGCTATTGAGCTTCTGGCGACCAAGACTCGCTGGAACCAGATAGCTAAAGAAATGGCAGACTACGTTCACAGCTGCGGCTTCCACGTTGTTGAAGACATGGTAGGTCATGGAATCGGTCATGAGATGCACCAGCCGCCCCAGGTGGCAAATTATCCGTGTCCTGGATACGATTTTACGATTCGACCGGGCGTGGTAATAGCTGTCGAGCCGATGATTACCGTTGGGACGATTGACCTCCGTCAGCTTTCAGACGGTTGGACTCTGGTAACCAAAGATCATAAACTTTGCGTTCACTATGAGCATACAATCGCCATTACTGAAGATGGCCCCTGGGTTTTGACAGCTGGAGATGACGAATATTGGAATGCAAATTTTAAAAATGAACTTGAAAAATAACAAGTCAATACTAATTTCAAGAAATTTTTAAAGTTTTTCCAAAAAAATCGAATCCCTCCCCTTGAGTAATCTGAATTTGAATGTATAATTCAAACTCAAAAATTTTTAGAGAAATCCGGGGACAAATTATAGACAAGTCGTATTTAGGGCAAAATAATAATCGTTTTTACTGTTAAAAGCGGTATTGTTTGTTCAAAGATATGCAAAATAGGTGATACAATGAAAGTAAGAGCCAGTGTTAAACGCATTTGTGAAAAATGCAAAGTTGTTCGTCGTAAAGGCGTTGTGCGCGTAATTTGCGAAAATCCGCGTCATAAGCAGCGTCAGGGTTAGTTTGTAATCTTGGCGTCGGAAACGGCGACCAGCAGAGAACAAGCGATTTAGATTTTTTAATTTTAATATAATCAGGAGAGCTTTATGCCTCGTATTTTAGGTGTTGACATTCCTAATGATCGTCCAGCAGTGATTTCGCTGACGTATCTTTATGGCGTTGGTCCTCAAATTGCGCGTGAACTTTGCCGTCGAGTTGGCATTGATCCTCAAGTTCGCATGCGCGAAGTAACGGAAGAGCAAGTTCAAAAGCTGGCGTCATTGCTAGACAATGAGTACACGGTTGAAGGTCACCTTCGTCGTCAGCGTCTTCAGGACATCCAGCGCCTGAAGGACATTGCTTGCTATCGCGGTATTCGTCATCGACGCGGTCTGCCCGTTCGCGGACAGCGCACGAAGACCAATGCTCGCACCCGCAAGGGTCCGAAGAAGACGGTTGCCGGGAAGAAAGGCGTCAAGGATTTACGCTAAGTTCACATTGGCAGTGTTTGCTGAATTTTGCAAAGCTGCCATTTGCTGATTCGATAGTAGTCCATCAGGTGAATATTTGATTCTGAATTGCATTTGAACAGGAGTATAAAGTGGCAAAGGCAAAAAAGCGTAAAGTTCGTCGTAATGTAACGGCGGGCATCGCGTACATCAAAGCGACGTTCAATAACACGAATGTCAGTATTACAGATATGAAAGGCGACGTTCTTTGTTGGGCAACCGCTGGAACCAATGGTTTCAAGGGCAGCCGCAAGAGTACGCCTTTTGCCGGGCAGATGGCGGCTCAGCAGGCAGCTGAGAAAGCGATCAAGTTCGGTATGAAAGAAGTTGAAGTCAAGGTTAAGGGGCCTGGAGGAGGTCGTGAAAGCGCCATTACAGCTCTTCAGGCTGCTGGTCTTGTAGTAAAATCAATTGAAGACACAACCCCATTGCCGCATAATGGGTGCCGACCAAAGAAACGCCGTCGCGTCTGATTTGACGCCGACAAAGTTCGTGTTGAACCTGACTGTTCTTTGAATAGCATTTCAAAGGAATTGAATTTACCAGTGCACAAAATTCTCAGCTCAGGTTCATGTGATAAGATGCATGCACTTTAACTCAACTGGAGATATCCATGCGAATTCGATGGCGTGGTTTGGAACTTCCCAATCAATTATCATGTGAAAAAAATGAAGGGTCAACTTATGCCAAGTTTGTAGTTGAGCCTTTCGAACATGGGTTCGGCGTAACGATTGGCAACAGCCTTCGTCGAATTATGCTTTCCAGTCTGGAAGGCAGCGCTGTTACGCAAATCAAGATTCAGGGCGTCAGTCATGAATTCATGACAATTTCAGGCGTTTATGAAGACGTAACAGAAATCGTTCTTAACGTTAAATCGTTAATTGTAAAATCCATGTCGGATCAGCCTCGTACGCTCCGTATTGAGAAACACAGCAAGGGTGTCATTACCGGAGCTGATATTATCACCGACGATATGGTAGAAGTCATCAACAAAGATCATGTCATTGCAACGCTTACCGGCGACGTATCGTTTGTAATGGAAATGGTCGTTGAAAAAGGACGCGGTTATGTTCCGGTAGCGGAGCGTAAAAACCAGAATCAGGAAATTGGCGTTATTCCGGTCGACGCTGCTTTCAGCCCGGTTGTTCGCGTTCGATATGCGATTGAAGAAACTCGAGTTGGTCAGAAGACCAATTATGACAAGCTCATATTTGAGATTTGGACGGACGGTTCTCTGGCTCCCGAGATGGCGTTGGTAGAATCGGCGAAAATCCTTCGCAAACACCTCAACCCTTTTGTTCAATATTCGGAACTTGGATCTCAGATTCATTCTGAAGTCAAAAACGCTCGTTCCGATGGGTTGCCTCCAGAAGTCGAATTGAAGTTATCGCGTTCGATTGCTGATTTGCATTTGTCGGTTCGCGCTACGAATTGCCTTGAAGCTGAACATATTATGACGGTTCGAGAGCTGGTTTCGCGTTCGGAAGAATCATTGTTGGACGTTCGTAATTTTGGCGACACGACTTTGAAAGAAGTTCGCGAAAAGTTGGCGGAGATGGGCTTGCAGCTCGGAATGCGTTTGCCTCCGGCTTATACAAATCCCTTCCAGTAATAAATATATGTATCTTCACGATGTGAATCGTTGAGAATTTTTCCCGGTTAAGGCGCGTCGCTTTTGCCGGGTTTACAAGAATAACATTTTTTTACAAGCAGTAGTACAATGCGACATCGAAATATTGGTCGAAAACTTGGACGTAATCCGAATCATCAGCGCGCTTTGAAGCGTATGCTTGCGACATCGTTAATTCTTACCGAAGCGACGGCGGAAGATTACGATAAGTATAATTACAATGTTGGCAAAACCGGCAAACAAATTCGTACCGTTAAACCGGACGCCAAAATTCAGGGTCGAATTATCACCACTCTCCCGAAGGCGAAAGAAGTTCGTCCGATGGTTGAGAAGCTCGTTACGTTGGCTAAGAGCGTTCTGGAAGCTCAGAAGGCGGCTGATGAACTCGATTTTGATGGCGATCGCAAGTCTGACGGCTGGAAGACTTGGCGTGAAAGCGAAAAGCATGCCCAATGGGTTGCAGCAATTGCTCCGGTAGTTGCCGCTCGTCGTCGTGCTTATGATATTCTTCGCGACAAGATTGCCGTAGCCATTTTGTTTGACAAGATTGCTCCTCGTTATGCCGAACGCGCTGGCGGGTACACTCGTATTCTGAAGTTGGCTACCCCGCGTTTGGGAGACGCTGGCGATCGCGCGATTCTGGAATTCGTTGGTCGCAATGAAGGCGCGTTTGAACGAAACAAGGTTCAGGCTCAGCAGCCTGTTGTTGAATCTGAAGAATAATTTAGCGCTAAAACATATTATTGAACCGAAGGCAATTGTTTATATTGTCTTCGGTTTTTTTATTATATTTGCAAGCGGATTGTTGGCGAAAATTCTCTGAAAAACGCCTGTATTTAATCTGAAAGGGGAACTTTTTTTAACGAAAACAAGGGTTTATTTGCAGAATAAACGATTCGTTCGGACGCTTATTCAGGTTTTAATGAAAGAATTTGCGTTTTTTTCATTTAGTCTCTTGACAAAGAGGCAAAGTTGTATTATTTTTATTATATAATCATATGATATACATACATTTTATATATACATTTGTTCTTGAGGACTAAATATGATTTTGATAATACTTCGTATATTGTTTGTTGCTATGATGAGCGGTCTGGGCGTAACGATAATCAATTCGCCAGAATTGACCGGGCAGTCTCCCTGGGCGCCGCCGCTTATTTTTGTTTCTTTGTTGGCGTTGGCGGGAGTTGTCATTTTAGTTGATATTTTGATCCCTCGTAAAAAGATTGATGCGATTACCGCGGTTTATTTTGGGCTGATTGTCGGATTGATAATTTCGTACATGTTTTCTTTGGCTCTTACGCCGCTGTTTCCAACGGATAAACTCAAGGAGAGTCCATTTCTATCGTCCTTACAGCCGATTGTCAAGCTGCTGATCTCAATAGTAACTTGTTATATAACAACGAGCTTGCTATTGCAGACGCGAGGCGACTTCCGAATGATACTTCCTTACGTTGAGTTCAAGAAAGACATTCGCAGTTCGCGTCCTTACGTTCTGGATACGTCCGCGGTTATTGACGGTCGTATTGTCGATATTTTGGAGACTGGCATTTTCGACTGCCCTCTTATAATTCCGCGAAGCGTAGTGTCTGAAATCCAAAGTTATGCAGACAGTTCTGACAAGCTTCGTCGGGCGCGCGGTCGCCGCGGTTTGGATATTCTCAATCGTCTGCAAAACGACTCTCGGGTTGATTTAAGAGTTTTGGACTCGGATTCCCCGGAATTGTTACAGCATCCGAAGGAGTTGCGACTTGTAATTCTGACCAAGCAGCTGGAAGGCAAGCTTATAACGAGCGATTATAATTTATCGAAAGTTGCTCAGGTTCATGGAACGCAGTCTTTGAATTTGAACGATTTATCCAATGCACTCAAACAGGTGTTTGTGCCTGGCGAGCAGTTGGAAGTTCTGCTTGTCAAAGCTGGCGAAGAACCGCAACAGGGCTGCGGCTATTTGCCTGACGGTACGATGGTTGTCGTTGATAACGGTCGTTCTGAAATTGGCAAGCTGATTCGAGTTTCCGTAACGAGCGTGTTACAGACCAGCGCCGGGAGACTTGTTTTCGGGAAAATGGAAAAGAAGTCTGACGCTCATGATTAAAAACTCTTGGGCGGAGTTTACATATAGCTATTTACCGGCGTGAGAAGCATGAAGTCTTTGGATTGTTCCACGATATCCCAAACGGAGGAGAACGTTTCCATTGCAACAATAATAGCCAGAATCGTTACGATTGACGTTCCCAGACGGACGTAGTTGTTACCCGTCAGTTTGAATACCGGCAGGACGGCTAGCGGGATATACGCCCAAGCGAAATACGAGGCATAAAGCGCCATGCCGTTTTCTCGGCTTCCCCAGCCCATGACGCCCATGAGGAAGAATCCAAACAGAATCCATAATGCAGAGCATTGGACGAATCGGTTCTTAAAAAACAGGATGAATCCCAGCGCGCAAAAGGCGGAAATTAGTATCGAACCGATATAAACGGTGATCGGAATGTCCTGCGGCAAAACTTCCAGAACAACGCCGTGTTTGTAGAAAACAGCGGGCGAGAAAAACGTTGAATAGGCGAAGTGCAGATATTGCTGAATTTTACTGACAGGTCCCAGCTGGCTGGAATCCATATCTGCGTATGCGGAAAGCGCTTCTACGCGCTGATTGAGATTGAACAGTAACCCAAATTTGCTAAAGACAATAACAGATCCCAATCCAACGGCGATAATCTCAATAGTTTGATTGACAAACGATTTGATCTTCTTTGCGGTCGCGATTGTAAAATAAACGACAGGAACGAGCGAAGTTGTAATCGTTCCAATTGCCGCCATGGCAATCAGGGAAAAGTCGAGTGAATTCTCTTGCTGGTCTTCATTGCTTTGTTTTTGATAAATCAGGACGCAGTAGGCGATAAAAATAATCAAAGCCAGCAGAGAGAATGCGTATTGTTCTACCGTCAGGGCGAAAATTACCGTTGACCAGCTGACGCTGTACAGGAATACAACCGCCCACGAAAAGGATTCGTCTGTAAACGAGGCTACGATTCTTCTTAGAAGCAACCCTACAACTGCAAACGCTCCGATTTGCCAAAAAGCAATCGCGATGGCGTAGATGTACTTGTATTCAAAAACGCCCGGCAGAGTCAGGCAAAGAGTTGACGCCATGGCATGGGAAAACATCGCAAACGGAGCGCTAAAAATGGCGAACAGAGGCTGTCGAACGTCGTTGGCGCTGGACGTATTGTTGCAAAACGTATCGCCGTTAATCAACAGCGCTGAGTCGCTGACGGAAATTCCCATCGGGAATTCTTCGTCCGGCTTTTCTATCGGCATGGGAAAAGTAAAAACCGACGTCTGAAAAGAAATCGTTACAAGGAGAACGGTTCCCAGCGCCCAGAACAGGCTGAAATACAGCCATTCCGCTCTGGTTAAACTCTGAAAGAATCGGACAATGCCCGGCATGAATTTTGCGTATAGCCATCGCCAGCCGACGTACAGAAATGGAACGCATAAAACAGCGGCGACAACGCCCAGCTGATAAAACAGCTGCTCGTATTTGTCGGCGTCAATGGATTGAAGTTCACAGAACCGTTTTATAAATCCCCAGCGCGTCCAGATCGGGAACCGGAGAGTTGCCCAGGCGGAAAACCCGGTAAGCAGGAGTACAAATAATTCGCCCTCTGTTCCGATGCTCTTTTTCCAGATATGGAGAACGTTATAAGCGTACAACAGTCCGCAAACTGTAATTAGAGCCAGCGCTTCAGAAATCCCGACAGAAATGAACACCAGCGGCATTTTGCTTTTGGCGACGTCTCGAACGACGGGAACGTTGACCAGAATAAACGTCATTGTCGACAGCAGCAGGAGGAATCCAAGCGTCAGCCGAGCAATGAATTTAATCATGTTTGTTATGACTCGAATGGGAAAAGACGAGCGTTAATTCTGTTTTAGGCGCTGCTTCAAAACAATTGGCGCGTATCAACAGAACAGCTATTAGTAGTTTACAGGAACGACAAAATTGGCGTTGGTTTGGTTAAAGACGTCCTGAACGTCTTGCAGTTCATTTGGGAAATGAGGCTGCGGGACGATAATAATTTGATGATCGTTTGGCTGGGACGAAAAGACGGCGACATTGTCCGGGCAAGCCATTTTAATCGTTCTAACCTTTTGTTCTGGCATGCTGGAAAGCGATGACGGAACCATGTTGACGGGCTCTTGAGAAGAATTGATGATAACGCTATTATTGTTGGAAAAAGTAACCGGCGTAAGATCGTTTGAAGCGTTGTTAGCACAGAAGAAGAATGACGAAGAGGGCTGCTGAGCGCCAGTAACGGCAAAATTACCGTAAAAATCTGAATCTGTTGGCGTATTGGCGTCTGAATGGTTGGACGAATGTTTTATGTTAGCAATGTTATTAAAGTTATTGACAGATTGATTGCGAAAACTGAATGCGACAAACGCCAGAACGAAAACCAGCAAAAATCCGGTGCATGCGGAAAGAGCCAGAAAAGACGGTTTGACTGAAGTTAAGCGTTTATGAGAGGTTGGTTGAACGGTTTGTTTCGACGACTCTTTTTGAGCAATGTATATTGGATTGTCCTGTTGAGCGTTTTCCTGTTCGAGGATTCTTTGAAATGTTTTACTTGCCAGACCGGCAGGAGCCGTTTGTTGGCTGTTCTGTTTTTTTATTGTATCAAGACTGCTGAAAACACGAGAAAGCTGATTGTATGTTTTTGACCACAACGGGTGGGAATTAATTTTTTGTGTAACGTTTGCAGATTCTGTCGAATCTAAACCGCCTACAAAAAAGTCTAACAAAACATTGATTTCGTTATCGTTCATGATACAATAAATGGCATTACGCCAACACATAAGTTTACAAACCGGAACGCCTATGGCGCGTCTTTAATGTTAGTGGTAATACTTGCCTGAAAATATGCATTTATTATCCAATATGCCAACATGACAATTATATCAAATATACTGATTGTATGAATTTTGCGTTTTGGTGTATTGACCAACTTCGACGTTTTCTTTACAAATCATTAAGGTATATCTGAATGAAAATAATTGTGAATAAGGAGTATTAAAACGTGAAACTTAACCCCATTTGGTATTATCGGTAAAAAAGGAATATTTTATCAGGTTATATGTTAAATGTTAACAATTATTCGTTTGTTTCTTTCCGTTCGACAAGCTTTTCAGCCAGTTTTACCATTGCTGCATGGAGGCGACTCTTAACCGTTCCAACAGGAATGCCTAAGATGTCTGCGGCGTCTTTGTACTTCATTTCTTCAAAGTAAACCAAATAAACGGTTTCTTTGAGAATATCCGGAAGTTCATCTACAGCTTGGCGAACAAGCTGAGCCTGCTCTGCAGAGTCCATGGAAAACGTAGGATCCTGTTCTGCGGAGGCTAAAATTTCCTGCAGCGATCCGGTAGATTCATCGTCTTCTCCACCGTAGGAAGCGTCCAGACTAATGGTCGTTTTACGATGGTTTCGACGTTGATAATCTATTGCCTGATTGGTTGCAACCGTGTACAACCACGGTTTGAACTTTTTGGACGAATCAAACTGATCGCTTTTGGAATAGACCTGTAAAAACGACGCTTGGAACACGTCTTCAGCAGCTTCCCGATTGCTTAAATATCGAAACAGATAATTAAACAATGGAGCTTCATATCGCTGAATCAAAACCTCAAAGGCGCGCGAATCGGCTTGACTGTTAAAACGTTCAAGCAGTTCCTCGTCTGAAGCGTCTGAATAATTAAACGCCTGGTTCTTATCGGCTTTATTTACAAGTCCTTCCATTTATACGCAAAAGAAAGAAAAATGGTTTGGTTTATTTTTTACGATTTTATAAAACAGGGGGTAATGATGTATTATTTTACACGGACTCGTGCTTTTTCAGGAAAAAAACTCGTTCCGATACGATTTCTTTTCCGGAATCAAGAGTCATGCAAACGCGAACCGCCCAGCGAATTTTGATTAACGTTCCTTCGTAACTTAGCGGCGATAACGGTAAAGTGGTTTCGATTTTAATGGGAGTGTTTGGATTGATCCAGTCTTCCTTTCGGCGAGAAAGCAATTGATAGTCTATAATCGTCAAGTCTTCATCGCCTTTGCCTTCCGTATGCCAAAATACAGTTAGCTCTACAGAAACAATCTGGTCGGTTATAACGTCCAGAATGGTGTAGAAACCTGTTAAGCAGTCTCCGGGATGGTAAATGTAATCTTTACTATCGAGGAAAATGTTAATTTGAGGCGTCAGTTCGGCGTTGTCTGTTTCGGACATACGGATTAGGCAATAGACAGTAGGCAGTAGTTAGTAGTGGTAAGTTTTTTGTGGATAGTGGTTAGGACGCAAGCGTTCATTGTGCTTGCCGAGTACAACTAAGCGATTACCACGTTCTCATGCCGCCGCTCATTCCTCGTACAGTCCGGGAACCTTGAACTGCTTGCAGTATTCGGCGACTTCGCCGCGAATCTGCGCTGAAACGGCGGATGCGTCTGGCATGGCGCGGACGATTCGGATAATCCAGCTGGCGACCTGTTCCATGTCTTTTTCTTTCATACCCATGGTCGTCAGAGCGCCTGTTCCCATACGGACGCCGCTGGTAACGGTCGGTTTGCGCTGATCGCCAGGAACCATGTTGAAGTTGGCGATAATTCCCGCCTTTGCGAGAGCGTCGGACATGTCTTTTCCCGTGAATTCTTCGTTGCGGAAGTCCAGCAGAAGCATGTGGGTGTCCGTTCCGCCGGTGGCGAGGTTGACGCCTTCTCTAACCAGACATTCGCCCAGATGACGCGCGTTTTTAATCACCTGAGCGGCGTAGTCTTTGAATTCCGGCTTGAGCGCTTCGCCAAAGGCGACAGCCATGGCGGCAATAACGTTTTCGTGCGGTCCGCCCTGCAGTCCGGGGAAGACGGCGCGGTCAATACGTTTAGCCAGATTGAACTTGCTGGTTGGATAGTATTTTTCCTGATAACGGTCTGCTTCCTTGCAGAGGATGAACCCGCTGCGTGGACCGCGCATCATTTTGTGAGTTGTGCTTGTAACGATGTCGCAGTACGGAACCGGGGAGGGCAGGGCGCCGCCGGCGATCAAGCCGGAAATGTGCGCGATGTCCGCGACCAGATAGGCGTCGACTTCTGCGGCGATCTCAGCAAACTTCTCGTAATCAATACGACGCGGATACGCTGTTGCGCCGCACCAAATCATGCGCGGTCGTTCCGCCTTAGCGATTTCGCGAATCTGGTCGTAGTCCAGCAAACCGGTTTCCGGAGACGGTCCGAACGGGACTTGCGTGTAATCCATGCCGGAGAAGTTGACCTTCCAGCCGTGGGTGAGGTGTCCGCCCAGGTTGACGGGCATACCCATCACCTTTTCGGCGCCAGCCATGACAGCTCGATATACTGCCGAATTTGCCGGCGAGCCGGACAGGGGCTGAACGTTGGCGTGTTCCGCGCCGAAGACCTGCTTCAGACGATTAATGCAGAGGTTTTCGACTTCGTCGATAACTTCGTTGCCTTCGTAATAACGGGCGGCGGGATAGCCTTCGGCGTATTTATTTGTCAGAGACGAACCGGTTGCTTCCAGAACGCTGTACGATGCGTAGTTTTCAGACGCAATCATTTTGAGCGTTGAGGCTTCGTAAGCCGCTTGTTTCTGAATCAGGGCGTAAATCTCGGGGTCTTGTTCTTTCAGATGTGGGTATCGTTCGGACATGGTAAATGGATTGTGGGTTAATGCTTAAATAGTCAAGGAATAGGGATAGTTCCGCGCTCCCTGTTTTTTATTATATATATTATACACAACGTTTGAATCAAGACAAGGGGAGAGGGAGCGAATTCATCCAAGAAATATATTATGAGGTCTTGCATTGAATAATAATCCTGATAAAATAATATCATAGGGAATTATTGCAATGACATTGAAAGAACGATTGTTCAGGAAAGCATTGCATTATGGAAAAGATGCCAAGGTTTAATATCCGAGAACGCTGTATGAAACGTTATTTTGCTTTGTTTTTGGCTGTTGCATTGTTGTCAATTATGGGGTGTGAGGCGCCAAAGGCTCCCGAAGCTCCCGAAGAAGACAGCCAAGAGGTAACGTCGGAAGACATTCAAAACAAAATCCGAGATTATCAGGATAAACTCCAACAGACGGAAGAACTGTTGATTAAACGCATCGCAGAGCGCGATGCGGCTAAAACCGAGTTTTTGCAGCTCATTCGCGGCAAAGGGAAAACGCCTAAAGAAATAGTTGAGGAATTCAGGAAAGAATCTTCTGATGTGAATTCCAAATCGTGGTTTAATCAGGCAAAAAGAGCTTGGCAGAAATGGGAAATGTATGAAAGACCCGTTGTTGTATTCACTCGTCAGAAGGAGCGATTGGATAAATCGTTGGAGGATCTGAATCTGGCTTTTGAAAAGCTGAAACTCAACGAGGAAAATAAAGCCGTGTATATTTCCGGCGAAGACTCGAATCTGGATGAGATCATGGCGGGCGCTGAAATCAATATTGATCTGGATAATGTCGAGAGGAATCTGTCGGACGTCGAGAAGGCTGAAGTCTCGATTAAAGTGGTTCAGTCCATGATGGGCGCCGTCGAGAAAACCGTATCCAAAATACCGGGTTTGAAACTGTTGTCCATCGACGAACTGCCAGCGTTGCCGGACATCGCAAAACTGATTGCAGAACCTGCGAACGCCGCTCAAAAAAGCCTCTTTGGGAGAGTGAAAAACGATTGTAACAAGATCGTAAACGACGCTGGCAGAAACGCCAAAACGTATTTGAACAACAAACAGCCGGAAATCGCCTGTGACATCTGGCTGCAGGCTATTGACGAACTCTGCAACGTTGTCAATGCGTGGGAAGAAGGACAGAGCGTTTCAGTAGAGTATCTGGAAGAACTGGAGACGCGTCGTAACGAAACCCTTTTGATAATGTGTAAACCATTTCTGCAGTCTTTGAAAACGGCAGTTGAAAAGCTGGAAAATGAAGCCCCTGACTGGGAAACGATCATGGAATCGTTGGAAGGAACGATACGAATACATCCAACTCTGAGCGTATCAGAATTAAAGAAGATTGACGCTCAGATGAAAATAATCCGCCTTCACTTAAAGTACCTTGTCAGACGCGACGACATGGACGCCAAGGTTATTAAACAGCGTCTGGAAACGATTCTCAATGATTGGAAAAACGGAATTGGCAGATTTGCTGGCGAACGAATGGTTATAAACGTCAACGGCGTGGATTTTGCGTTCCGATGGGCGCCTGCAGGTACGTTTACGATGGGGTCGCCGGAATCGGAAGAAGAACGCGACGACGATGAAGCTCAACATCGGGTTACGCTGACCAAAGGTTTCTGGATTATGGAAACGGAGGTTACTCAAAAGCAATGGATAATGATTATGGGGAACAATCCAAGTAATTTCGAAGGCGACGATCTTCCAGTGGAGAACGTTTCCTGGAACGACTGCCAAGAGTTTTGCAAGAGGTGCGCTCGGCTTGGCATGTCAGTGCAGCTTCCAACAGAAACGCAGTGGGAATACGCCTGCCGAGCAGGGACAACAGAACCCTACGCAGGAAATCTGAACGAGATGGCGTGGTATTCTTCAAATAGCGGTAGTAAAACTCATCCGGTTGGAACGAAGAAGCCCAACTCCTGGGGATTGTATGACATGCACGGAAACGTGTGGGAGTGGTGTCTGGGTTGGAAAGCCAAGTATCCAAAAGGAAAGGTTACAGACCCCTCGGATTCTTCGAAAGGCTCCTTTTGCGTCAATCGCGGCGGCAGCTGGATCTCCGCCGCCAAGATTTGTCGGTCTGCGGAGCGCGATCATCTCATTCCCACGTACCGATACTTCAGTCTTGGCTTCCGTTGCGTTAAAAAAGAATAATAGTTGTCAATTGCCAACTTTATCCGTTAATCAGAATCCCTTTGGAAAAGCTCAGCAGGGAGTTGACAATCCAGGGGGTTAAAACGATAAGAGCGACAAGCATCGTCAGCAGCCTGACGATTAACGGAATGGTCGCTTCCTGCATTTGAAACAGCGTCTGAATAAACGCCGTTATTAACGCCGCCGCCAAACCAATGAGCAAAACCGGCGACGCCAAAAGAAGCGTCGTCGTCAGCGCTTGCTGTCCGAGACTGATGATTTGTTCTGTGTCCATTTATTAGTTGTGAGTTGCGAGGCGGCGAGGCGCCGCTCCCTGTCCGCGCTGCCGCGCGTCTGCCGAGATTCGCTCCCGTTGGTCGCTTGCGTCTCACTACTGCCTACTGCCTATTGCCTACTGCCTCCTAGCCAAAACTCGTAAGCAGCATTTCAACCGTCAGCCGCCAGCCGTCGAGCATGACAAAAAGCAGCAGCTTTAACGGGAGGGAAATCATAACCGGCGGGAGCGTCATGATACCCATGGAAACTGTAATGGCGGAAACGAGGAAATCGATAATCAAAAACGGGATAAACAGTTTCACGCCCATTAAAAAGGCGATTTTCAGTTCGCTTGTCATGAACGCTGGAACGAGAACGTGCAGCGGGACGTCGTCGTAGGTGAGGTTTTGAGCGGCGGCGCCGGTGGGGGCGTTTGGATCCGCTCTCCAAAAGAGCCAGACGTCGGCGTCGTTGCCTGCTTTTTGAATCTGATTACTCATGAACTGTCTGAGCGGTTTTACGCCGATATCCCACGCATCTGTTACAGTGATTTTGCCTTCTTCATACGGTTTGAGCGCGTCGTTATAGATGGCGTTTCCAACAGGATACATCACAAAAAACGTGATAAACAGCGCCAAGCCCGTAATTACCTGCTGCGGCGGCAGGTTCTGAATTCCTAACGCCTGCCGAAGCAGCCCCAGCACGACAACGATCCGAACGAAACTGGTTGTCATAACGATCAGCGCCGGAGCCAGCGTCAAAACGCCCAGGGCAAGAAGCGTTCCCGTTGATCCCATTATACCGCCGGGGGACAACAGCGATGTGATGGAAAAGGAGTTTTGCGAGTGAGGAGTGAGGAGTGAGGAGTGAGGATCAGATTCTGAGTTGCGAGAGTTGGAAGGCGGTAACGGAGCGACCGCAGGGAGCGCAGTTACGCTTTCGCCGTCAGGCGAATATTGCGCCTTGTCGTTTTGCGCCAACGCGGAGTTGAACGAAAACAACGCAATCAGCAGGAAAATCGCAGTGATTCTCATTATTTGTCTTCCTTTTCCTCGTTAAGGAGCGCTTTGCGAATCACGTCCGCTTCTGCCGGGTCGTCTATTTCCGTCAGCGGGGTCAAACCGTTGGAGGAAACGGCAACAAGTACCAGCTTCTTCCCAACAGCAACAAGAAATACAGGCGCAGTTCCAATTCGGGTTTTTCCCAGCGTTTTGACGATTGAATCCGGAATGATTCGTCCTGAGCCGCCTTCATATTTTTTTAACAGCCATAAGATCAAGGCAAACGTTCCAGCAACAATGGCGACTGCTCCGATAGTCGGCATTATTCTGACGCCTGTAGAAGTCTGAGCGGAGTTGTCTTCCTGCTGAGCTCTTGTATCAGGAGCAAGAGGAGTAGCCGCTTCTGCCGTTACGGGCAAAGAGAAAATCGTCAGGAGCAGTATGAGGATAATGGACAAAGGGGGAACAGGGAATAATGGGGTGTTTGCAGTAAAATTGTAACAAAACCAGACGCTATTTGATTAAAACTTCTGTTAGACGGACGCAGAACTTTCCGTTTCGGTTCAGGGCTTCGCCGCGAGCGACAAGCTGACCGTTGACGAGTATATTAACGGGGTCGGCGCATTGCGTATTGAGCGGAACGACCGATCCTTTTCGCAATCGCATAACGTCTTCGAGCGTCATTTCCGCTTCGCCCAATACCACTCGGACGTCAAGCTGAAGGTCTTTTATCGCGTTGAGATTGACGGCGGAATCCGGAGTGGAAAAGGCGCTGATTATTGTGGATAAACTTGCTCTTTGAGGTTCTGTCGGCTTTTCGGATGTTGACTGAATTTCGACAGCCGTTTCGTTTTGCAGCTCGCTAATAGCGTTTTGCGCTTGTTCAAGGAGTTTATCGATGTCGTCAGGGGTAGGTTGTTCGGATCTGTTCATGAACGGTATTTTCTTCTATTTTCCTGTTTGAATCAAGAGCAATTTCTTTAAAAATTGACCTTTTCCAGACAAATACTATATTTTTATGTAACTGCGTCTGAACAAAATCGACGATGAGGAGAGAATCGTCTTTTAATGCAATTATTTATCAAAAAGTTGAAAAAACTATAGCGCCCCCTTGATAAAGAATTTTATGTTGGTTATAATAATATGATAGTTTTATGAACAAATTCTTGATGGAATAATTCATGACTGCAGGGAATTTATAGTGTTTTGACGTTCCCGTTATCTTTTAACAACCTTTTTTCAAACCGGGGTGTATTTATGAAACGCATTCGTTCCATAGTTGTTTGTTCTCTGGCATTTTTATTTGCCATGACGTTTGCTTTTGTTGCTCTTGCAGAGGACAAAAGCGCTTCAGACATTGTAAAACGTTGGATGCCGGAGCGTCCGATGAGCGTTGCTGTTGTCGATCTTCAGGCTCTTAAAATCAAAGCTGGATGGTTGGAGACAAAGGATTATCTTAAAAAGTTCTATCCTCGAACGCTAACAGAGCCCAACGAGCTGACGGCAATCATTGAACAGTTTGAAAGCGGTCTGGACATTTTTGAATCCCAGATTGACAAATTTGGTTCCGTTGGGGGAAATAAGGCGTATATTTTTGTCGACACTTTCAATAACAGTTTTGGCAGCAAGACGCCATTCATCGTTGTCATTCCGACTGACGCCGCCAAAGCAAAAGAAGCTAAAAAAATAGCGGCTCAGTTTGTCCAGGGGGATTTTATTCCGGAAGAGCAGCGTGAGGATTGGCAGAAATCGTTTTTTGTTAAGGCGTATAAAGATTGCATTGTTTTGGCGCCAGCAGAGAATGTTTCTGGCAACAAAGATGAATTCTTTGAACAGCTCAATGTTTATACTGCCCACGCGTCTGCTTCTGACGATCAAAAGGCGCATGTCAAATTATTTAACCGTATGTCGGAAGGGAAAACCGCTGCCGTTCAGGTTTATCTCTTTCCGAACGGAGCGTTTGCAGACGCTCTGGAAAACGCTGACAGAGAGGCTGCCAGAGCCGGACTGGTTCCCAATACTTTTCATAATGGAATTCAGTCGGTTGCAATCGAACTGAACTTGTCAAAAGAAGATCTCGACCTGCGTCTTCAGGTTTTTAGCAAAGACGCTCGTTCTGCCAAGATTCTTTACAAGACGCTGCCCACATTGAAGAATCTGGCGCTCAAAAATTCTGTCAATTCAATAGAATCGCTGGAATTGCGTCTGTTTATAACAGACCTGGTTAATCAGGGGTTCAATTTGTTAACTCCCGAACTTAAAGACAATACGTTAAACTGGTCAGCCAAAAACGTTATCAAGAGATTCGAAGAACTCTTGCCGAAGTTTGACATCGACAAAACCGCCGGTCTGTATGCGCCGGTAACGGACGACGTCAAAGAGGAAGCTGACAGAATTTATTCTCTTGCCGCTCCGTTTATTAACAAACAGACAATAGCGGTTGTTCATTTTGACACCGTTGGTTTAGACGGTTCTTTTGAGAAAGCCGGACAGAGGGTTTTCAAAGAACTCCAACGTCTTTTACCAGAGACGTTTTCCGGAAAATCGAGTGATATTACTCAAAGCGTCAATTACGTTCAGATGATTCTGAAAGATATTGACGGACTGTTGAGCCAGATTCACGCCGTTGGCGGACGGGACGTCTATTTGATCGTCTGCAATGACCAGGTTGCGCCTGTAAAAGTCATAGTTCCGTTTGATAAAGAGAAAAAAACGGAAGCCAAAAAACTGTTTTACTTCCTGCGTCAAATGCGCTTTTTATCTCCCGAGGACGTTTCTTCATTGGAAGACGCGTATTTCCGGGTTATTTACAAAAACTGCCTCATTTTTGGAATTAAAAACGATCCCGACGTTTCCAGAGACGTTTTTAATCAAAATTTGAAAGCTTTTGAAGCTGAAGACGTTCCGGAAATCCGTCAGGCGTTTGAGGTTTCATGGAAATATCAACGAAAGGATAACTCTACCGCTTTGAGCCGTATTCAGGCGGTTATTAATGCTCAGTGTTTTGGGGATTCGCCAATAATTCCGTTAGAGCCGTTACGCGAAAGATTGGAAGAGAAAGATCCGGAATTGGCAAAGCTGTTGCCAGAGTTTACGGATGAACAGTTCGCCAATGGAGCAAAAGCCATCGCGTTGGAAATTCATCCTGATAAACTGTTTGCAAATTTGCATGTCATTTCTAAAGACGAGCAATCCGCTCGAGAATTTGCCGAGTTTGTCAAAAACCTCAAACCGTATTTTGTTCAGTTATATTTAAGGTATGCTTCAGAGAATTCGACGCAGAATTCGCCGCTCTCGCCAGCGCTGATGAAAGCTTATTATCAGGACTATTTCGATTCCATTTTTAACGCCCGAGAATTGGAGATTCAAGGCAACGTTCTGTCTATTCGATCCAATAATATTCCGGAAAAATACAAGGAGATTAATTCCTGGTTTACCGAACATGGTTCTGTAGTTACCGTTGGTGCAGCCGTTTCTGGCGTTGCCGTTGCTCTTCTTTTACCGGCTGTTGCGTCTGCCAGAGAAGCAGGTCGAAATTTGACTAACGCCAATAATCTCAAACAGATGGCGTTAGGAATGCTCGTACATGAACAGATCTTCAAGCGTCTTCCCGATCCTTATACGGTTAACGAGGATGGTAAGCGTCTGCACAGCTGGCGCGTTGCATTGTTGCCATATTTGGATGAGAAAGAGCTTTACGATCAGATTCGTTTGGACGAACCGTGGGACAGCGAATGGAACAAACAGTTCCACGACAAATGCCCTAAAGTTTATAAAAATCCGAACGCGAATCTTGCTCCCGATGAAACAACGTACGCCGTTGTGGTAGGGGAAAACACCGCGTTCCCAGGCGCCAAAAGAATTAATATGGCAATAATAACTGACGGTTGTTCTAATACCGCCATGATTGTTGAACGCTCGCCGGTTTGCTGGATGGATCCGAATTCCGACATCCCGTTTGAAGAAGCGATTAAAGGCGTCAATGTTTCGCCCAACGGCATTCGTTCCTATTTCAGAGGCGTTTTTTCGGCAGTTATGTGCGACGGCTGTGTCGGAAATTTCACAGAGGACGTTTCAACCGATTTCCTCCGAAAACTGTTCGAAATAAACGATGGAAAATCAATTGATTTTGAGAATCAGGAGTAATACGATAATTGAAATGGGTTCATCCGGTGAATATCCGATAGACAATTTACCGGATGAGTCCTGATCAAATGGCTTTTATAATGTTCATTTCGTTCATATATTTAACCGATGGGAGAGCGCATAGCGTTCTCCCAAATTTATAGAACAGTTCTATGAGATTTGCTGTTTCTTCGTTTCTGATGCAGTCTGAATTTGAAAGCCCTCTTTTGTACGCGTTCTTTTCGTATTTCTAATTTAAAAAACGCTATAGACAAAATTTGAAAAAAAGGCTATACTGGACGACAATCAAAAATTGGGGAAACAGAAAATAGACATCGGTCGCCAGTTCAGACTTTTTTAGCGATATAGCTAAAAACGCTCTATTCTCTATTCCCCAATCCCTGCCATAAACGTCCTAACGTCTCTGAAACAGGAGAATTAAAATGCAAAAATCCTTTTTTTCAAAATACAGCCTTTTGATTTTGATTGTTACGGTGTTTACATTTCCGCTCATTTGGGCGGGAACGGTTCGGACGCTTAAGTCTCCCCGAAACAACATCAAGGAATGGCTGCCGCAGGAAACGGAAGAACTCAAAACCCATCGCTGGTTTCAGAGCAACTTCCCGCTGGAACAGTTTATCGTTTTCAGCTGGGACGGCTGTACGATTGACGATCCACGCCTTGACAAGGTAGTCAAGGCGATCATTCCCCGTCGCGATTCCCAGGGTCGAGTTTGCAAAGAAGACTGGAAGCTGCGTCATTTTGCTCAGGCGTATTCCGGCAAAGACATGGCTCAGCTTTTGCTTGACAGCTATCCCAATTTGACGCCGGAGGAAGCGATCAATCGATTAAAAGGAACTCTTATCGGTCAGGACGGAAAGAGTACGTGCGTTATGGTCAACCTTGCGTTGGAATCGGAAGGTCAAAATATGCGTCCGGTTATCGAAAACATATACGACGTCTGCCGCAGCTGCGGAGTCGGAACGGATTTGGATAACGAGCAGATTAAAAGTCTTGTCCATTTAGGCGGTCCGCCTGTCGACAACGTCGCTATTGACCAGGAAGGAACGAAAACGCTGATCAAACTGGCGTGGCTTTGCTTGTTGGTTGGCGTTGTAATTGCAACGGCAATTTTCCGTTCGTTTCGTCTGACGACCATAGTTCTGTTCATGTCGCTGGTATGTGCAGGCATGTGTTTGGCGGTTGTCTACTTTTCCGGAGACACTTTAGACGCTATTCTGCTGTCCATGCCGCCGCTGTGTTACGTTTTGGGCATGTCGGGGGCGGTGCATATCGTCAACTACTATCATGACGCCATTCGCGAGCCGGAGGGTTTGCTCGGAGCGCCGGACAGAGCGCTTAAACATGCCATCAAACCGTGCTTTTTTGCGGAATTGACAACTGCTATCGGGTTGTTGTCGCTGTTGACGTCCGGGGTGTTGCCGATTCGAAAATTTGGCTGGTATTCCGCGATTGGCGTTCTGCTGACGCTTTTGGTTCAGTTTTTGACGCTGCCGGCGCTGTTGTACTTTTTCCCGTCAAAGCGCTTTGCTCAGCAGCATGCCACTCACGGTCATGACGACGACCACGCCTCGCGTCTGGTTCTGTTTTGGAGCTGGTTTGGAAAGAAGATTGTCTATAATTACAAAACAACGTTGGCGATCTGTTTTGGCATGATGCTGGTAACCGGCTGGGGATTGTGTCACTTAAAGACGTCTGTCAAACTGATGAAGTTCTTTACGCCCGATACGACGATTGTTAAAGACTATTCGTGGCTGGAAAAGCAGCTCGGTCCGTTGGTTCCGATGGAAATTGTCGTTCGGTTTGACAACGAAACCTGTCCGTTGAATTCGGTTCAGAGGTTGCGTCTTGTAAAAGAGCTTTCTGATGCGATTTATGAAATGGACAGGGAAAAAGTCGGCGGCGCCATGTCGGCGGCGACTGTTACTCCGGATCTGGTAGAACAGCGGCTTGGTTCATGGTCTGCGGATACGATTTATTCACAAAAAATCGACGCAAACCGCTCTCAGCTTCGCGATTTTGTTACTATTGACATCGGTTCAGCCATTCAACGTTATCCGGAAACGCCGATTGCCGATTTGGGACTGGACGAAGCTATCGTCAAAATATTCAAAGACAACGGCATGGAAAAGGTTTCTGATCTGCTTCCGTACGTTTCCGAAGCAAAACGGTTTGAATTCCTTACAGACGAACAGCAAGAGGAATATAAGCGTCTGATAACGCAATGGGCGACTCCGCGAGGAAACGACTTGTGGCGAATTACCGCTCGCGTTTGGGCTCTGACCGATCTGGATTACGGCGAATTTATTTACGAGCTGAAAGATAAACTTGATCCGATCGTCAATAATTTTGTTAAAGAAGGTTTGCCGATGTCGTCGCTGGCGAAATCAGACGTCTTCAAGAAAAATGAAGCCAAGACGGTCAAGAAGGACGGAACCAAATACGCGCCAAACGAGAACGTTCCCATCGACGGCGTCGAAATTATTTATACCGGAACGGTTCCGCTGGTTTATAAAACGCAGCACAATCTGCTTTCCAGCCTGACGGAAAGCGTTTTGATGTCGTTTGTCATGATCGCTCTGTTGATGATGTTCCTTTTCCGTTCGACGGTTGGCGGCTTTATAACCATGCTTCCAAACATTTTCCCGATTATTGTCGTGTTCGGAACTATGGCATGGATAGGAGTTCTTTGCGACGTCGGTACGATGATGACGGCGTCCGTCGCCTTGGGTATTGCCGTTGACGACACGGTTCATTTCCTGACGTGGTTCCGACACGGCATGGAGTCCGGTATGACGTATAAGGAGGCTATAATTAAAGCTTACGAACGCTGTGGAAGCGCCATTACTCAAACAACGCTCATTTCCGGTTTGGGATTGTCAGTGTTTATGTTCAGTACATTTACGCCGACGATGCGTTTTGGCGTAATGATGCTCACGCTATTGTTCTCCGCCACCTTCGGCGACCTGATTTTCATGCCCGCCTTGCTGGCATGGTCTAAAGGACGCTTTTTCGACAACAAGAGCTTGTTCGACGACTTCCGATCCCGGAAAACTCGGTTGGCGCTCCAAGCGAGTGAAGGTCAACCCGCTGGCGAAGGTTTGTCGGTCGGTGAAAGTTTACCGACTGACGAAGATTTATCAGCTGGCAAAGATTTACCGGCAAGCGAAGATGCTAATACAAGCAACGATTTAAAATCGGACGACAGTATTTAGTCGAGAAGAAATACAAATCGTGAGAAAAGAGAAGCGAGGAGTTCGTCAACGCGGACCTTCGCTTCTCTTTTTCTTTTTTTTTCGCTAGTGTTCATAATATTGCTATTTTTGCCCGATTTTAACATAATAGTCAGTCGTAAACGACAGGAAATTCCGTCTTAATCGTTATATATTATCTATCTTATAAAATATTTATAAAATAAATGGTTTGCCTACTTCCCAAAACTTGAATAATCTGGTAAACTGGATAAATGTAGAAGTATATTGACGGTTTGTATAAATACAACGTCTGTTGAATTTGAACGTTTAGGAAATTGAATAAAAATATTCGTGCGAAAAAACGTCGTATTATTTTTTCTGACGATATCCGCGCTTTTGTTGTCTTTTGGGAACGCGTTTGCTCAAACAGACTTAGGAGCGCCGTATAGACCATCGGGCGGAGCGCCGAAACCAGATCCGTTTATTGCTTCGCCAGGGGAAAGCATTCCACCGCCTAGAGATCCGATTCCCCCGACGTATATCCGTAAGTCAATCAGGGATTTGACGCCGCTTTATTTAAGAGATAAGAACGGCGAACTGGTTCAGTCGTTTACCTGGACTCCCGAAAAGCTCGATTCTTTGTTTCAGTCCGTTAACGAGGTTCAGCGTCCGTCCGATTACCCGGATTATATTTGTGAAAGCCTGACGCTTACAGGCGTTCAAAAGGGCGATACAGCGGAAATGCAGCTTAAGATGCAGTTTATTGTTCCGCAAAAGCCTGTAATTCGCATTCCATTGCAGCTCAATGGCGCGATCCTGCTTGAGGCTCCTAAAAACGTATCGGGAGAATATCTGGTTCCTCAACCCGGCGGCGGTTATATATTGTTTTTAGAATCCAGTGAAGGCAATAGGCAAGAGGCAGTAGGCAGTAGTGAACCGGAGCAACCTTCCGAATCCGCGCCGGAGCAGCCGTCGGAATCCGCCGCTAATGAGCAGGCGCCGGAGTCGTCTCAGGAACAAGCAGACGAACAATCCGTCAAGGAACAAAACGCTGATCCGAAAACGGAATCTGAGGAAGGTTCTTCTGCGCCGACGTCTTTGGCGACTACTGGCGACGAGTTGTCGTCTGGAGCGTCCCATAAGCATGTAATAACATTAAAGATTCTGGTTCCGTTACAGAAAAACCAGTCGTTGTATACGTTAACCATGAAATTGCCGAAGGCGCTTTTTAGTCAGATTTCCCTTGAAACGCCGTTTCCGTCGGTTGAGTTGAGAGCGTCGCCTCATTCAGTCATATCCCCTTCAGAGTCGCTGGACGACGGTCAGAGAACGCGAATCGGCGCGTATTCTCTGGGGTCGGATTTTTCAATGCAATGGCAGCCGGCGGAATCGCAAAAATCGAATTCCGGAATATTGGAGACCTATACCGATATTCACGTTGACATTCGTCCGGGCTTGATTTTCTATACGGCAAACATGCAATTGCAATTTGTCAATCAGTCCCCAAGCGATTTCGTTTTGAATCTGCCTCCGTCTGCGGAAGCGCTTCCCAGTTCAACTAACGAGTATACAGTAGAACCGTTACAGGATTCAACGTCTTCAAACGACGTTCGAAAAGCCGTTAAGATACATTTGAACAAAACATATCAGAGTTCAGTCAAGCTGACTTTTCATGCGCGCGCTCCGATTGATCAATCAACGTCTCTGAGCTGGCAGGATTTGATGGGATTCGGGATTCGGGGTTCTGTTCGTCAAAATGGCTGCATCGGGGTTAAGATAGACAGAGGCTATCAGGTAATATGGAATCCCGGTCAATCCGTCAGCCGCGTTGACGAGCTTCCGGAGTCGTATGAAGGCGATTATCAATACGCTTTTTTGTTTTCCGAACAGCCCTGCTCTTTAATGGCGCGAATTGTAACAGGTCGAAGGCGAATCAATGTTCAGCCGCAGTACAAGGTTTTTATCGGCGAAGAGGAGCAGCGTCTTGACGTTTCTTGGACGTACAACATTCGCGGCGGTCAGGTGAACTGGCTTGACGTGGATTTAAACGGTTGGCAGCTTCGTTCAGCCAAAGACGTTGGACCGGAAACGGCGTTTACGTCGGAATCTCATGAAGACAACGGTCGGGTGTCGGTGCGTTTAACTCAGCCGGCAACCGGAAGCGTTACCATGAACATGACGCTCTATGCCAATATTGAGCCGGGCGCCAAAGATATTTCATTCCAAATGCCGCAGCCGCGGGTGAATTCGGATGACGAAGAAATGGTTCTTTCTCCGGGCATTCTGTACGTTGTCAGCGCGACAAACGTCAAGCTCAACCCCACGATGGACAAGACAGAAAAACTCGTTCGGCAGAATTATACATCCTCCGAGATGCAAAAAGTTGAATCGGGCGAACTGTTTTGTTATCGAGTCGACGATCAGAGCGCTCAATTCAAGTCCAGTTTGACAGTTCTTCCTCAACAGATAGAAGTTCAGACCTACGCTCAGGCGGTTATATCTTCCAAAACGTGCGTCATTGAACAGCGTTTTGAGTTTTCCGTATTATACAAACCTGTCTCGCAGGCGTTGTTTACCGGTTCGGGGATTCTGGCGGAGATGTCAGACCTGACATTTACTCTGGACGGAAAAGAACTGGGTTTTCGTAAAACGGCAGACGACGACGGAAATACGAAAATAACAGCAATTCTTGATGAACCGAAAATTGGGAGTTTTGTCATAATTGCGAGGTATTCTTTGCCTTTGAGCGAAGACGAAAATGATGAACAGTCCAACGTAAAAGTTCCTCTTTTTCTGTACAATAATCCAGACGCTCCGGATGGCGACAAAATTGTTACATGCAAATCTTTCCTGTTGGGAGTTGAACGAAACAGCGAGCTAATCTCTGTTACAAGCGAAGAACTGGATGTTCGAGAGGCGACAATCGGTAATGAACAATTGACGATCGACAGTCCGGAAGCAATTAATCAGAAAAACGAGGGAACGCAGACGTCAGTTTCCCAACCCGCGTTTTTTACTCCAAATTCGCAAATTACGCTTCATTCATGGAACTTGTCGCCTCGCAATTCGCAGCGCCTATCGCGGAACCCGTTGTTGATTATTGCTGTTAAGCAGCGAACAGGAATGGTTTGGGACTCTTTAACGATAAATCGGGCATGGATTCAAACCTGGCTGACGCCAACGCGCCGACAAGACGCCGCGTCATTTCAGTTTGTTGCGACCAGATCAAGCATTACGCTTGTCTTGCCGCCAGACGTGGACATGGGGTCGCTGGAAGTGTTGCTGGATTCTCATTCGACCGATCAGTTCCGACCGGAACAGGGGCAACGACTTGTAATAAACGTTCCGAACGATGGACAGACGCATATTCTCGAAACGAGTTATAATTTTACGCGTCCGACGCATGGCTTTAATAAAGAAAGAATCCAGCTGCCATATATAGAGGAATCCAAATGGACGCGATGGGTTTATTGGAGTCTTTGCGTTCCCAGGAACATCCATTTGCTTTCTTCACCGGCGGAATTAAATACCGAATATTCCTGGCAGCTTCAGGGACCGTTTTTCAGCCGCAACTCGGCTTTTGATTTTGGAGCCTTGGAAAAGTGGTCTGGCAGCCGTCATCTTCCCGAAGCGCCGCAGGGGACAAACATTTACCTCTTTAGCGGGTTTGGTCAGGTGAGAAACGTCGAAGTTTTGCTGGTGGATCGCTCGGCGCTGGTGGCGATTTCTTCACTGGTTGTATTGGTTGTGGGACTGATTATTCTCCATGTGAAAAGTTTGAGACAGATTTGGACTTTGAGCCTGCTGGCGATAGTCGTATTTTTTGTTTCGCTATGGAAGCCGGAACTGGCTCTGATCGTATTGCAGGCGTCAGCTCTGGGATGCGCTTTGCTGGCGTTGTCGTACATGTTGAGAAAGAAAACTCCAATTATGACCAATTCTGATTCAACAATTGCCCAAATTACATCAACGCGAATGCCTGTGAATTAGGCAATGTTGAAACGTCAGACAGATACAAGAGGTTAAAGGAAGCGTATTTTATTTTTGTTATGCTTATTCGGCAATTAATCCTGTTGCTCAAACGCCATTGTACAGCAATGATTTTTCTTGCTGCAGGACTTCTTATTGCCTTTTCGACAGCGTGCGGGAAAGAGTTGTCTGCGGATTTAACCGAACCTCCTGCAGATCCGTCTGCGACAAAAACCAGCAGAGCGGGAACGGGAAAAGAAGGCACTGAAACGTCAGAAAATGACGCCAAACCTGCGTCTGAGAATCCCGTTCCGCAAAATAAGCAGGATGAATTGTCTGTTCCGACCAGACCGAAGCGAACGATTTCTATCGGAATTCGCAAGATATTTGCGCCGGAGTCGGAAATTCAAAAATGGCCGTTGGGAAATAACAAGTATACAACCATCAACGCCCAGGAATTTGATCTGAAGTACGAATTGTGGAGATACATTTTTTCTAACAGTTTTTCAGATCTGTTTTTTACGCCTCCCAGTTCCGATGTTTACATACAGTCCGCTCGATATTATGGAACGGTGAATGAATCGGGCGATCTTTCGGGCTGGGGCGAATGGAAAGTGGTTGTAAATCAGCAGCTGAGAGAAGAGCGGGTGTCCGCAATCCGCAATTATCAATTGGCAGTTGATTCCAGCGCCACCTTTATGCCAAATTTCCCCAATAATCCTTACACCCTGCTTCTGACTCCATCGTCTTTGAAAATATTGCTGTCAGATTTTGTTTTTTATGACTCCTCCGTTGAGACGTTGCCGGAACCCAAAAACGAATCGGAAGCAGAGAAAGAGTCTCCTTTTCAGGTTGATTCTGAAACGTATTATCCGGTCGAAAAGGACGTTGTTTCTGCTACCTTTCCCAATGGGCAGACGGTTTTGTACATTCCCTCTCAAGGGACGGTTCGATTTCGTTGGAAAGCCAAACGTCATGGTCTTAACGGCTATCAAATTCAGACTCCTGGCAGCGTGGAATCGCTTTGGACGATAGACGTTCCGTCCGACAAAAAAATAACGTTGCATTCTGATGGTTCAGACAGTTCAACGGAGCCTCTTTGCGCCGTCGTTGCCAAAGAGAAAAACGAGACGTCCGATTCATGGCGGTATTCAATTCGATGGTCAGAATCGGAAACGGCGGTTGTTCATATTAGTTCCGCAGATGAAAAAGAGGATCGATGGGGGCGTTTTTATCAGCAGCAAACAACGTATAAATTTACTCAGTTTAATCTGAATACTCAATGTCGAGTTACGTTTGAACCGGATTCTCGGTCCTCTTTTCCGCAGGAAATCCCGTTTTCCGTTGCTCACGACCCGCATATTGTTTGGGAAGCGTCGTTTGACGGTCAGCCGGCAGAAGTCCATCTTACTGAAACGGGATACCGCGTTTACTTAAGCTCCTGCAAGACGGATAATCCGCGTCCGGAATTGCTCATAACGTCAAGTTGTCAGCTGGATGAAGTTAAAAGCGTCAGTCAAGAAGCAAAAGGCGAGAACGATTCCTCGGCTTCCAGTATCTCTTCACTTTTCCTTCCCAGAATTGAGCTTCAGTCCGGTCGATGGCAAAGTGGAACGGCGCTTATTTATACGCTTCAATCTCCGAAGTCGGTGGAGACGGATAAATGTAACGTTGTTAACAGCAAACGCGTTGCATTTCGTCAATATCAGACGATTGTGGAACACAGCGCTCCAGACGCCGACGTCGTTCTGTCAATTGAACCGTATAAAGAGCTGTTTTATTCACAGACCGAAACGGTTGTTCAGTGGGATGGATCTCAGGCTTCGTTTATCAGTTCCATCGACTTGTATGCAGAAGAGGGACATTTGTATTCACTCACCGCCGCCTTGCCGGAAGGATTGATCATTGATCAGGTCTCTTCCGAGGAACAGCCCGATATGATTGAAGACTGGGAGGTTTATTCAGATTCCGAAAATCCAGCCAAAAGGACGTTAACGGTTTACCTTCGCAAGAGTCTGTGTCCAGGACAGAGTCTTACTCTTAAAATACGCTCTCATGCAATTGCGGACTGGAGCAAGCCTATAGAGCTGTATCGATTGGCGCCGATCGTCTTTGACCGTTTTGAATCTCACACGCAAACGCTGTTTGTCAACGTAGCGATTAACCAGCGTTTTTTAGTTGGAGAACGCGTTTTGTATTCTCCGGAACAGGAAATCTGGGCGTCTGACATCGCCCCGGAATTGCCAATCGGGATTGAGTGTTCGCCTCATACGTCGCCGGCAACAGAATCGGGAACAGGGCGCATTGACGCCTACGAATTCTGCATTGATTTGAAGATGTGGGGGAATTGTCTGGCGTCCCTGGAGCCAATTCAGAGCAATTATACTGTCAATGCCAAGACGACTGTCTGGGCAGATCAAAATTGTATGGAAGAAAGAATCGAGCTGGCGTTTTCCGGAGAGCGTTCTCATGTGAATCAATTCCGGTTTTCGTACGGCAATTCATCAGAAGCTTCAATCGCTTGGCAAGGATTGTTGTCCTGGTCTAATAATCAGTATAAAATCAAAGTTGAACCGATCAAAGGCAATGTCTTTGCTATCGAGATCCCGAGAAACGTATCCAGCCCGTTTACTGTCGTTATAACCAGAAAATTTGACTGGAATCAAAAACGGGCGTTTGAGGCGTTAAAGTCAAACGACTGCTCCCGTCTGACGTCTTCTGTGAGCGTTTTTTCCAGAACGCCGCAGTTGTTTGATATTCATACGTATGGAATGAAATATATTACAAGTGATACTGACAACAATGCCGATTTTACGATCGGAACGTACGAATATGAACTGAAGGATCAGGCAAACGGAGCTGAGCAAATAACGCTTGAGAATCAGGACTCCGGAGCCGGGAACGACGCTTCGTCTGCAGCGGACGCGATGTCTGCTTCCCGTTTGTCTCAATCGTTATCGACGGATTCAGCTTCGTCGCCTCGAATAGAGCTGTCCTTAAGCAAGGTTCCAAAAACAGACGTCTCAATTTGGGCGTGGAATCAGATTGTCGAAGAACGTCATTTTACCAGCGGCAATATTTTGACGTCTGCTCAATGGACGATTGAAAACCGTTTTCCGCCTCAAAATTTGATCTGTTCGTCCAATACGTCAAACACCCAATTAAAGATAACATTGCCGTCGGGTCCGGCGTACCGCGATTATAAAACGTTTTTAACGGGCGTTCGCATTGATAACGAATCCGTCGGCGGCGACTCGGTTATTCGAGAATCCGAGAACAGCTATATTATTCTCTTGCCGCCCAAAAAGAAAGTGTTTGTCTTGACCGTTCAATGGGCAAGCTTTGATCAACAGCTCAATAACTACAGCTCTTTTGAACCGCAAAAGCCGATTCTCAACATTCCAACGATTCAGTCCAGCTGGAATTTGTATTATCCGACGTCGTATCGCCGAATGAATTCGTTTTTATCGTACGATTCAACTGTTGACGGGTGGCTGGAACGATTTTTCGGCCCGTTGCTTCGACATGATTCGGAGAATATTTTAGGAATTGTTTCGCAAATTTGGGACGACGATCCTGATAATCAGGGTCAAGAGACGGGAAAGAAGGAGTCGGGAAACAACGGATCAGAATTCGTGAACAATAATTCGCCCTCTGTAAAGGCAGATTCCAATTCTGTTACATATACGCCTTCCGGTTTTTCAACCTGGAACTGCTGTCATTTTGACGGTCATGACGCGCCTCACAATATTTGGATAATCAGAAGCGAAGTAAGCGAATGTATTCGATGGCTCTTTTTTATAATAACCGTGTCCACGATATTAACGTTATATTTCAAACGCATCGAGAAAAAAGCTGCGCCTCGAGATTCGTCAGATTCCGCCAGCGTGTTGAGACAGTCAACCAATGGAAACGGAAATTCGCAGATTCGGGACAACTCGGAATCGTCCTCTCGTCAAGTCAACGACGCTGTCGAAAATAAAAATCAAAGCAGCGAGACTCCCAGCAAATCTTCGTGGGGTTTTCGTCGCTGGATTTTCGTTTTTTGCGGCGTTTGCTGTATTTTGTGTCAGACGCTTCCGTGGTTATTATCGTTGCCTTTTTCCGGCGCGTTTTTGGGAACGATTATATGTCTGCTTGTTTTGGCAGTACCGTTCAAGCGTGAAAAGACAAAAGGATACGAAGAGTCAACCTCTGCCGGCAAGAGTGCGTCGACAATCATTTTAAACTCTCGAACGGCGTCTTCAGCTTTGCGAATTTTTTCCCTTGTTGTTTTATTGATATTATGTCCGCCCCTTGCTGGACAGGCTCCCGTTTTGCCGCCACCTTCAGAGGGGTATAACGAGCAAGGCGCGGATGAACGCAAAGAGTTCGACGTTTTTATACCAGTCGACAAGGAGAATCGTCCGAATCCGAAGAACGGATATTATGTTCCGCAGGAATTGCTCGATTTAACGCAGCCAAACGAAAAGATTTCTCCAAATCGTTCCTGGATTGTATACCGAACTCAGTATAACGGGAAACTGTTTCAGAAGCCGCGACGAACAGATTCCGGTTTATGGAAATGCGTCATGGAAATTGAAACGTTGGCGCCCAATGTCGTTTTGGATCTGCCGACTCAGCTTCCGGAAATGATTACAACAACGTCAAACATCTCTGTCAGTCGAGGGCAGATTCTCAAATCTCCAAATTCGAAGCCAGACGAGGAGACGTCTGAAAATACAAAATCGGAAACGTTGTATTGGAGTTGGAATAAACTTGACAATCAGGCGTTTATTCAATTAAATCCCCAAAATGAATTATGGAACATTCGACTTGCTCAACCGGGCCGCTATCTCATTGAAGTTGAATTTCGTCCGACAATTGTTACTGTTGACAATAAAAACCTGATATCGTTTTCTGTATTGGAATGCGCCAATTCGACTCTGGAATTGTTGGTTCCGGAAAATATAACGGGTCTGGAATTCCCGGACGCGTATAGCGGCATTACAGAGCTGACGCCCAATATGGAATTGCCAGATCCTTCAATCCCGCTTCAGCCCGGGTTGAAGCTCAAGCGAATTCAACTTGGCGCATCAAAACAGCTGTCTGTTCGCTGGAATGCAGGCGGATTTCTTTCCGACGGCCCTGTGTTCGACGTTGATACAATAACGTGGTGGAATGTAACGCCAGAAAGCGTCGATGTAAAAGTCAAATACAATGTAACGCCCGTTTCGGGCGCGGTTTCGTCGCTGGAAATCAGCGCTGACGAACGTCTCGCCTTGTCTAACGAGGAAATGGGAATGTGGAATTCGGAATTGAACAATTCGTCATTCCGCGTAACGAAATCGGATCTGTCGCCAGGCGCAATTACGGTGGAGTTTGACAATCCTTTAACGACTCGGACGTCTTTTGAATTGCATTTTATTTGGAAAGACGCTCTTGGCGTTGGACGTTTGCAATTCCCGACCACGTCTGTTGATTCGAGCCGTTCCGGTCAGCGAGCGCTGGCGTTTACGTTTGATTCCAGACTGCAATATGAATGTGCGTCTGAATCGCTTAAGCCCATGTCGGCGCAGTCGTTTGTGGAATTGTGGAGAGGATTCCAAAAACAAAACTCTCCTGTTATAGACGCTGAAAACGACAAAAAAACGGATTCCGTAATTCGAAATTCAGATTTAAAAAATACGCCGAAACCCGGCGCTCAGCCAACTGCCGGTTCGCAGCAGACAATTTCCAACGCGCTTCCTACTGTAGCGTACGATTTGAACCTTTCCAGAAGAAAAACGGATTCTTCCGGCGTTGTTGACAGCGTTGTAATGAACGTACAGCGTACGAAAGCTTCTTCTGAAGGGAAGGCGGAAGCGTTTGTTTTGGTTGATTGGGAGCGAATGTTGTGGCAAATTAAATGGACTATCAATATTTCCCGCGGCGAGTGCAGCGGATATACCGCTATTCTGCCGGAGTCTATGTGCAAGCCGGAAAACCGACTGTCGATTATTTCCGCGATAATTGAAAAATCGAATAACGATTCTCAACGTTCTTCTTCGGTTTCAACCAGTATTGATGGAAATGAACTCAGACTGTATTGGGGAACGCCTGTCGAGGGTGAATGTCAACTGACGGTAACCGGGGAGTTTCGACCAATTATTGAAAACGTGAATTCAGACTCGCCGCGGAGAGTCGGATTTGGTTTTCCGGAAATTAAAACGCTTAACGTTACTCAGTACAAATTGGCAATCGGAAGAACGGACGACAGCATAATTCAAACGTTTTTCGACAGACCTTCTTCTCAGACCGCCGTCTGGACGCAGGCGGAGCTGCCGGTTGATATCCCATTTTCCGGTCGAAATCAGCGACTGCTGGAAACCTGGCAGACTACGATCAACGATTCAAGTAAAAAGCCATGCGCTCTTTCTTTGGAGGTTCGTAAGAACAACGTTTCCGCTGAAATTGACGCTGCGATAAAGTTGGCTCAGGACAATCCGTCATCGATTGTCGTTAAAGGACGCATTAAAGTTAAAGATGGAATTCTGGACGAATTTCTCCTTGACGTTCCCGAAAATTGTGGCGCCCCGGTTTCGTCCAAAACAACGCTCAACTGCCAGCTTGACAAGCTGTCGATTACTCAGCAGCGTTATTATTTGCGACCGCTGTCGCCATATACGTCGGATACCGATTTCGAGTTGACTATCCCGTTGAAGGAGCCAATGTCAGGAAACTGGAAACTGGAAAAACGAGGCTTGGCATTGTGGTCTGTTGTTTATTCTGGCAGTCCGCAGACGGCAGCTAACGTCTTGCAGCTTCCAACTGGCAGCTCTCAACAGGCGCAAATCAGGGTTTTTGGGTTAAAAATGTTTGTCAGTCCAATTAACGAGAATGAATATTGCGCAACGGCGGAATTCGCCTGCGCCGTATCGGGAACCGATTCTGTCCTCATCCAGCTGCCGAAAGGAAGCAAGGTTTTGAACGTTCAGTCGGAACAGAGATCTGTTCGTTGGATTGAAAAGAACGCCGATCAGATTCTCGCGCCGGTATTTGCGGATAACGATCCGGTTGACGTCCGAATTGTTTATACGTCCGCTTTGAGTAGAACCATGTACACAGATCCGATGGCTTTTGCACCGCCGACGATAGAAAACGCTCAACAGCCTGAAATTTTATGGATGGTTTTACCATGGAAAAATTTCAACCATCCAGAGCCGACGGCTGTAAGAACGACATCTTTTATTAATAAACAGATTTGGCTCATAGACGAATTAAACAGCCAGTTCCAGTTCCTGAAAACGACGGGAAACGTTTCTCCTGTGTCGATTGACAGGTTTTCCAGCAAGTTGGATGTAATTGAATATCAACTTATGCAATATGAGAATCGTGGAGAAAAAATCCAAGCAAGATTAAATTCCAACGTTTTGATTCCCACGCCTAAAAAAATCCAAAAACCGAATCCGACTTCAACGGAAACAGGAACCATTTATCTGGCAATGCAAAACGTTCTTCGTCTTCGCGAAGCGCTTGACAATGCGAAAGCTGAAATTCGGAATTCGGAATATAATAATTCAGAAGTTCGGAAATCACAGCTGTCAATACTTAACTCGCAATCGTTTCCATCCACAGGTTCGCTTGTTGGAACGAGCGCGCCGGGAACGTCGTTTGTACTGAGTTATTCTCTTCAGCAAACCGCCGCCGCCCCGAGCGTATCGATTTGGCAAATATTGTCGATGCTGTTAATTCCTGTAATAATTTGGCTGGCGTTTTTCCCGCCGGAACCGTTTATTATATGGCGACCGTCGTTTGTCCTTGGCTGCCTAAGCGTTATTTGGCTGATTTGTTTTAATCTTTCAGTAGTTTCGATACTGTTGTTTATTGTTGCCGTCTTTGACGCTGTAAGTAAAATGCGTCAACGTTCAAAACGAAAAATTATTCCGTTAAGCGTACGATAGCACAGCGTCTGTCTGTTATTCGACTTTGAAATCGGTAATATCAATCCGGGTTTTGGTAATTGACTTTGGTTTGGAGGCGTTAGCGCTATTTGATTTGTTGTCTGAATCCGGCTGACTGCCGTCGCTGGATTCAGAGGACGCCTGACTGGCGACAGGAAGAGTTAAGGACGTTTTATCTTCGGCGTTGATAGCGCGAAGAATTGTAATGTTGATTCTGTCTCCAGACTTAAGTCGAGCCAAAAGACGATTGAGTTCCGACAGGTTTTCAGGACGCACGCCTGCAATTTTGCCAATGATGTCGCCGGGGAAAACCTTGCATTTGAGTTTATCGAATCGTTCATTATTGATTTCTGTAATAACGTAGGCGTAAGACGATTTCAGCTCGCAGTTTTTGAATTCGTCCTCGGTAAGCTGTCGAACTTTCAATCCGACTTTAGACCACATGGCGTCGTTGACGTCTGGAGCGTTCCATTTTTCCAGCGTGAAGGAAACCGTTCGTTCTGAGTTCTCCGGATTCTGTTCCTTGCTTTTAACCGTCAGTTTAACGTTTTGTTCCGGTTGAAACTTGTCTTCCAGATTCAGGTAAGACATAATCCCGGTAATTGGGACGTCGTTGACGGACAGAATTTGGTCGCCATTTTTCAGTCCAGCTTTGGCGGCAGAAGACGCTTCGTCCAGTTTATCCACGAAAACGCAGCCGTCTTTAAGAGCGAATTCAAACCCGCGGACGAACCCGTTACGGTGAGGGTAATCGAACAGTTCCGGCAGCTTTTTCAAAATCTTTTGAGCGGAAAGACCAAAGGCGATGTTGTCTGACCCGCCTCGACGGGACGTAGTCAGAGCGACAACCTTGCCCTCGACGTCAAACCACGGACCGCCAGAGGAGCCGGGATTGATGCTCATGTCTGTTTGAATAAGATTGTCAACGGTTACGTTAATATCAGAAAGAAGGGAGCGGCGTCCAACTGCGCTGATAATTCCCTGAGTGCAAGTGTATTTTAATCCGTGGGGATGACCAATGGACGTAATTGGCTCTCCGACTTCGATTTCTGAGTCTTCTTTGAACGTAATGGCTTTAACCGATTCTTTGGGGTCGATTTTAAGCAACGCCAAATCTGATTCCAGCATAAATCCGACCACTTGAGCGTTGTATCGTTCAGAATTGCGAAGCTCAACAACCGCTGACACGGATTTATGAACTCCATGGGCGTTGGTAATGATATATCCGGTATCGGTAATGAAAAATCCTGTGCCGATAGAGTCGTTTGGTTTTTGGTTGGGAATTTTAAAATACTCTTTCAGTTCCTTTTTCTTGGGATCTGAAAACTCGCCAGTAACATATACGACCGCATCGGCGTACTGCTTATAAATGCGGGCGGAGAATTCGTACTGAAAACGTTTCAGATCAGAGCCGGAAATTTGAGCTTGAGACGCAGACGCCAGAAAGGCAGACAACAGAAGAACAGATAAGAGAATAATCGGGAATTGGATTGCGGAAAACGCGGCGGGTTGTTTAATGCTGCTTTTCATGTTAATATGGGGGGAAATAAAATTAGTAATCTGGCGCATGGGCTGACATCTACTGCCTACTGCCTATTGTCTACTGCCTTTTATCTTATTTTACGCCTTTTGCCCAGTCCGTCAACCCCCTATGAAAGCGTTTAATAATAGGAAGCTCCGTGCTCTTTGAGCCAATTAAAGATTTCCCAGTCTTTATTATCGTCGGCATAATCCAAAACCGACCTTTCATAGTCATTTTTTGCGTTGACGTCTGAACCATGTTCTACCAGCCATTTGACCACTTTCAGATTACCGCTCTGGACGGCATTATGTAAGACCGTCCAGCCGTCATTGTCTTTTACATTGACGTCCAGCCCTTGTTCCACCAGCCATTTAACCAGTTCCAGATTGCCGCTCTCGGCAGCATAGAACAAGACTGTACAACCACTTATATCTTTGGCGTTGACGTCTTCGCCATGCTCTATGAGCCATTGAACCATTTCCCGATTACCGTTTTGGGCGGCATAATGCAAGACGGTCATTTTTAGCCAGTCTTTTGCGTTGACTTTAGCGCCGTGTTCTACCAGCCATTGCACCGTTTCCAGATTATCGCTTTTGGCGGCAGAATGTAAGACTGTCCAGCCTAAATCGGTTTTTAAGTTGACGTTTTCGCCATGTTCTACGAGCGATTTAACCTGTTCCAAATTGCCGCTTTCTGCAACTTCAAATAGATTATTTATTGTCATAATGTTGATAGCTAAAAAATGAATGGGGAATCATACGCGTTTCCCAGTATCATTATTACACATTCTTAAATCTTATTCAAGGGGGGAGAGGGAATATTGGAAAAAAGGGAGGACGCTCAAAATTTGGGGGTATGAAATCATGAAATGCTGATGGATTAAGGCTGGATGCGTTTTTTCTCTTGACAACATATTAATAAATAAGTATATAACCAGTTAATGAATTGGATATTTAGAATCCTGATGTTGTCAATATTCGCCGCGCTGATTGCTGGTTGCAGCAACTTAACGCTATTTCATAATCCGGATAACGGAAAAGTTGACACCGTATCGATGCTTCCCCCAATAAAACCGTCTTCAGATTCTGTTGGGGTGGAAATATACTTTATTCGTCGAAGCGTAACCAATGTCGATTCCGCAAAAGAACTTTGGGAAAACGTTTCGGAATTGCCGTTCCCAGAGCAGACGCGTCATCAAATGCGGCTTAACGGATTCAAGTTTGGCGTTTTAGGGTCGTCGCAGACGTCTGCTTTGATCGATATGCTCAAACTGGTTAACCCGGGGTCGCATTTCAGTGTGGATTCGTGGGAAGACGCTATTCAATTCACCAAAGACGAAAAGGTTATGTGTCGAAACGTTGAATTGAACGAGGGTCAGCCAGCGGAAGCGTTGGCGTCTGACGTTTACGATAATTTAACCGTTTTACAGAAAACGAACGGTTCCTTGGGCGGCGAGTCGTTTCAGCAGGCGCAGTGCGTTTTCAGAATTAACTCTTCTCCGCGTCCGGACAACGCTATCGATTTAACCATCTTGCCGGAAATTCAATATGGACCGCAGCGTCCGCAATATGTTTACGAACAGGGCGCAGTCAGGATGGAATTCGGACGAAATCGAAAGACGTTTGACGCTCTTCAGATGAAGGTCAAGCTCAAACCCGGCGAGATGGTTGTTTTATCCTGTCAGCCCGATCAGACGGCGTCTTTGGGGTCTCAATTCTTTACGGACGCAACCATTCGCGGCGACTATCAAAAGATCATGATTCTGCGTCTGGTGAAGCTGCGAAGCGACCCGCTCTTTCCCGAAAACGGCGTCAAGAAGTCTGACTGCGTCAATGAACCAATCGTAAAAGCCAAAGACCCGGAACGAATTGAACCCATCGTCCTCGACATTGAATCCAAAGAGGAAGAGAAAGAGGAAGAGGCAGAAGATGAAAGGCGGTAACGGAGCGACCAACGGGAGCGTACTTACGCTTCCTTGAAAGGCGGTAACGGGATTTATAGAAGCGTAACTTCGTTCGCTTCGCTCACTTCGTTACCGCCTTTCAATCCATTTAAATCAATATGATCTCGCGTAGATAACGTCCATGGTCGCGGGTTTGCCGGACAGCAGGCAGACGCCTTCCGTTCCGCTCTGATCAAACGGAATGCAGCGAATCGTAATTCTCATGGACTTCATCTTTTCTTCCGTAGCCGGGTCGCCAGACCATTTGCCTCGAACGAAGCAGACCGGATTCGCGTTGTCTTCCAGCCACGCGTTTTGAGCGGTGAAGTATTCTTCCAGCTGTTCCGGCGTTGTGATGTCGGTGCGAATATGGGTGTGAAGCTGATTGTTGGCTTTGTCGAACATCGCCTTTTGAATGCCCGCCAGACGTTCTTCGATATTGGCGGCGAAATCGTCGATGGAAACGATCTGCTTTCCTTCCGGCGTTCCGAAATAGATTCGGGTTTTGATCATTGCGCCCTGTTTTTCGATGTCTCGTGGACCGACTTCGCAGATAATCGGCGCGCCTTTGCGAATCCATTCCCAGTTCTTGTCGACGGATTCCTTGGCGCGGTCGTCCAGCCGGACGCGAACGCGTTCGCCCATAAACGTCTTGTCTTTGAGCAGGTCGTAAATCTTCTGAGCATATTCGAGAATCTCGCCCTTCTTGTCCTTGTTTTTGATAATCGGAACAATAACAATCTGATACGGAGCCAGAGCCGGGGGAACGACCATGCCTTCGTCGTCGGCGTGAGTCATAATCAAGCCGCCGATAAGACGAGTGGAAACGCCCCACGACGTCGTGTAAGCGTATTCCAATTTGCCTTCCGCCGACTGGAATTTGATGTCCGCCGACTTGGCGAAGTTCTGCCCGAGGAAGTGTGACGTACCCGCCTGGAGGGCGCGGCCGTCTTGCATCATGGCTTCGATGCAGTACGTATCGATAGCGCCGGGGAACTTCTCGTGTTCCGGCTTGCGTCCCTGCAAGACCGGCATCGCCATGCAGTTTTCGACGAATTCCGCGTAGACGCCGAGCATCTTCTTCGTTTCTTCTTCCGCCTCTTCGTAACTGGCGTGAGCGGTGTGACCTTCCTGCCACAGAAATTCTCGCGTGCGGAGGAAGATTCGAGGACGCATTTCCCATCGAACGACGTTTGCCCATTGGTTGACCAGAACCGGCAGATCGCGATAGGATTCAATCCACTTGGAGAACGCGTCAGCAATAATCGTTTCGGATGTCGGACGAACGACCAGCGGTTCTTCCAGCGGGCTGGCGGGAACGAGCTTGCCGTCCTGCTGAGTTAGTCGGCTGTGCGTTACAACCGCCATTTCCTTGGCAAACCCTTCGACGTGATCCGCCTCTTTCTGGAAGAAGCTCAGCGGGATAAACAGGGGGAAATAGCAGTTTTCGTGCCCTGTCGCCTTGAACCGGTCGTCGAGAAGCCGCTGAATGCGTTCCCAGATTCCGTATCCCCACGGCTTGATAACCATACAGCCCGGCGACGCGGAAATTTCCGCCATATCGGAAGCCTGAATTACGTTTTGATACCATTCCGGATAATTCGTTTTACGAGTGTTTTTAAGAGCCATGGGGTTTAAGGGGGTTAAAGTGAAGTGATATAGGCGAACCACACGGGCAACGCCTTTCATATTTTATATCCCAGAGTTTACTATATTTATAAGAAAAGTCAAGTAAGAGGAGGGGACAATGTCGGAGTGCGGGTGCGTTCAAAATTGGGGGGCATGGAAAGGGAATATGTCTTGAAACCTTTTCGAAACCTTCTGATTACTCTGTTCTTATCCCCACGTCTTTAGACGTGGGAAATAAAAACAATTCAAAAATCGTAGCCCCCAGATTTAT
>JAFSMW010000168.1 GCA_017447745.1 Thermoguttaceae bacterium | reverse complement strand
CTGATACTCTTTCAAAATTTCAGCAACATACTTCGGTAGTGTTCCCATACGTACTATCCTTTCAAAAAATGATTGATATATATCAATCATATCGATAGTACGTTTTTCTATCTTTAATATTTTTCCTAGAGTTTCATACGTCAGCCCTGCTGCTTACCCCCGGTATTCCGTTTAAGCAGTTAAACATAGGTTATAGAAGCCTACAAACCTGTAGGCCTGCTTACCATGGCAAGAGGCGCATACCACGAATCCGCCAAGTTATAGAAGCCTACAAACCTGTAGGCCTGCTTACCCAATAAAGTATAACTCATTTTTACGTAATTTCAAGGGTAAAACCTCATTTTCACCCCAAATTTTTCGAAATTTTTTTGATTTTAAATTAATTCATGTAACCATCTTATTTGTAAATATTTACATCGAATTTAAAATAAACGCATTTTTAGAATTGGCAAATTATCCCCTATTTTATATACACTCCTTATTTTATCATTTTCCTTCTTGCAGTAACGTAATACGTTTTGCAATACTCTATGGATACGGTGTTCCATGATTCCAAGGTCAGCGTTCTTTTTCTTTGAAATTTGTGTAAAGTCCATTTTACTAATCGTCTACGAACTCCAAAACCGGGTCGAGTTCCCTGGCAAAGTCAAACTGTGGACCAACAAGGCTTTCCAGTTTCAGAAAAAAGTTCAAAGGCAAGGGAAGCAACTGAACGATTCCCACCCGAGGTTTGAATTTCGACAGTACTTTCTTTTGTGCGGCAATATTGGAAACGTTCGCCAGCATTTTGTAATAAATGGACATTTGCAGTTGAGCAAAGCCCATCGTCAGCATTGCGGAACGAAAACGCCGGTATTCCCGCCGTTGCCTTTTTGTTTTGACAGATATGTCAAAAAAGATCAGCAAGACGGTTCCTCTATTCGATAACATGCTAAACTATATTTGGGGTTATAAATTGAATTTCTTGAATATGATTTTTTCCCGTTCTGAGCGACCGAACTGCGTCGCTGATGTAATACTTCATGATTTCCATCATGACTGCGTTTTTATTATCGTACTGTGCAAGTACGTTGAGAACGGCAATTAGTTCTCTTTTGAAATCTCTGTTGAACGGCAGTCCTATACGGGCAAAAACGATTTTATCGACAAACGGTCTAAACGGCTCAATGAGATCGTAGGTCAAATTAAATGGATTTGTTCCTCCGCAATGCGCCAGCCCAAGGGCGGGATTAAATCCTCTTAACGTCAGTTCCCTCGTCATGGCGGAACGCAAAATCGCATAACCATAATTGAGGGCAGAGTTGATTTGTTCAATCAACGGCGCGAGTGGATTGTCGGGTACGTTGTCTCTTGACTGACGATTTAAAGAGATCGCGTTTCCATGCGCTTTAGTTTTTCCCAACCGTTTGAAATCTTTTCCGAACAACGTATTAAAGTAAATTCTGGCTGCCAGTCCTTCCCGATTTGGACATTCCTCCGGGGCGTTGAGAGAAATGAATTTCGTCCATCGCCGTTCGTCGATCGGGAGCTTCAGATCCCGAAGCGCATTCCGCTGAGCGATAAGTTTCAACTGGATAATTCTTCCCCATACTAAAGCCTTAGCCTGCTGCGACCATTCAATTTGCTCTTTCAGTCTGGCGGCGGTTAGATTGGTTTGAGAATAGCCGACCAGCTCGGCGCATGGCATTTTATTGGAATCGCAGAACGACAGCGCGACGTTACGCTGTCGAAGCTGATCAATGAGAAAAGAAGAAATTCGAACCGAGTGCGAAACAATCATTATTGCACAAACGTTATACAGAGGAACTCGCTGCGTTTTCCCATCTGGAGTTTTTATTTTCATCGCTCCCAGAGAGTAATATAATCTGGCGCGCTTGTCAACAACAACAGTTCTCCATTGGCGTTCATTCATAATAATGCGAATCTAAATATGCGTTATTCACAGCGAGACTGGCTGAAGAAAATAGATCTATTTGTCGTGGGTTACTGCGGCGTCAAGCCGCCGCTGTAACCCGACGCAAGCGCATGCCCCGCTCCATTTCGTGACAGTCTATTTCTTCGCTTTTTTGGCGAATTCGGCTGCCAGACGTTTCGCCCGCTCTTGTCCGTCGGCGCTATCGGAGTCGAACAGAGCGGCGATGGTCAGGTTCTTGTACCGCGGGAGATTGTATCCTAGCGGGCAGTAGCTGATATGAATCAGGTCGTTATGCGGCAAGCCATTCTTTTCGATAAACTCGCGATACGGTTCCAGGTTGAGTTCCTGACCCGGCTGGCATGCGGGGTTGTCGTTCCAGTCCAAAGCCAGACGCTGAACGATGTAGTGATACAGTTCAAAGTAGGATCTCATCGGGGCGTCTGAACCGGCGCGGAATCCGTTGATGTACTTCTTGAGAGCCGTTAGCGCGTTGAGGTGTTCAGCCGTGTTGCGGACAAAAATCCCGAGGTATCCGGTCGTATTCGTCTTTTTGGCATCGGGGATTTCCTTTTGACGGAAGATGTCGCGCCATTTTCGGGTGAAATGAGCGGGATGTTCGTCAAAGTAACGATGGCAGGCTTCTTTGTCAAAGACGCCGTTCTCAGGAACGTACCGAATTTCGTCGTCCTGGTCGAGGTAGTATTCCGTCAAAGCGTAAAGCGGATTTTCGTCTTTAACCGTTTCACCCTTTTTATTGACGTACGTAAAGGGAACGAAGTTGATTGAAACCGCGTCGGAGTCTTTTTTCTCGAGCATAGCCAGATCTCGCTCAAAGGCGGAAAAGGCGATGTAGTATCGAGCGTTCGTCTTGACAAGGTTCTTTACAACCATGTAAGCGGCGGCGAGGTAAAGCCCGATTTGCGCCTTGAGCCGTTCAATAACAACCGGACGCTTTGTAGTATTTGTAATGATGCCAGCGCGGTTCTTGACCAGAGTCTCAAACGACAAGCCAGTCAGAACGATCGTCAGAACGTTGAGTTTTTCGTCGAGCGTAACGTCCTGTTCAGCGCCGACAGTGCGGTCGTAATACATGTTAATCTGGGATTCCGGCAAGCGGGAAAGCGCGTAACGGACGATCTTTGCGTTGGTCATAATCGCGCGAACGGTTTCCGGCTTGGTGTATCGAACCAGATAGAGGAACCGGCGGGATTCAATAACGTTGTTGGCGATGAAGTTTCGGAACGGGTTAACTTCCTTGACCCGATCTTCGTCCTTCTTCTGTTCCGCCGTCAGGAGAACGTTGTTTTCCAGCCAAGCGTCGGAAATGTATTCGGAATCGTCTGGAATGCCCAGCGTCCTGATAGCGGCGATGTACATCAAACGCTTTGCGCTTTCCAGATCGGGCTTCATCTTGCCGATGCTGACGACTGCGCGCAGCTGTTTGGCGACCTCGCCCGCAAAACGACCGCCGGTCTGGTTGAATGCATCGTACTTGTCAGAGAACGAAACGTCTTCCTTGAGCGTTTTAAGCGTGTCGATCATCGACTGAATGTTTTCAAACTTGTTGATAAAGGCGGTGAGAAGCTCGTTGATTTCGTTGGCTTCCATGAAGTTGCACAGGAACGAAAGGAGCATGACAAACGGCAAACCGTTGTCTTCTCTCATCGCCGCTTTTCCCAGCCACGATTCAGAAATAGCAGAGCTTTTAAATTTGGGGAAGCCGTTGCTGAACATACTGTAGAACTTCGTCAGAACGTCTTGCATTTTCTCCCAGACCTGTTCGGCAAACTGGGCGTAGAGTTCGTCTTTCTCCTCTTCGTCTGAAGTAACGCGGAGCTGTTCGACCATCTCGTCGAGCATTTCAGTTCCGTTGAGAGTTCGATACATCAGGAAGTCGGTAACGACGTAGAGTTTCTGTCTGTAGGAATCGTGTTCCTTTTCCTTGACATACGGACAAAATGCGTCGAGCATCGTCTCGCGGAGCTTTTTCATGTTCAAACCGAGATTCTTGCCCTGTTTGAGAATGGAGAAGCGGTAGTAATCCTGGGTGATCTCCGCCTTCTGATCGTCGCTGCGCGCGCCCAGGAGATCGAAGAAAATCCCCAAATTGACGCAAGAGTTATTCAGGAAACCTTCGTTGACTTCTTTGATTCGTCTGACGTAAGCCGATTCCACAACCTTCCAGCAGGAAATCGGATTCTTTTTGGACTCGCTTGTCAGTTGCTTCAAGTCCTTTTCAATCCGTTTCCGATCGGAAAACATGGTGTCTGCATTTTTGAAGTGAGCTGTCATCTGACGAACGGCGCCCAAAACGCGCAAGACCTGTCCGTTGTACTCGTCGGCTTCATTTTGACGCTGTTGATTTCCTTTTTTGGCAACCATGAACGCGTCGCCAAAGAACCCAAAGAATGGAGACATGTTCGCCAATGCGGTTTTGAGATTCCCGCTTGTCATGCTCAGACCGACAACGTCCGTCGGCTCCGGCTGAAGATTGTTGACAGAGTAAATGACGTCGTTGACGTAAACGCCGATAATCTTCAAGATGTCGAGAAGATTGTAAATAATCTGAATGCGAACCGTGTCTTTGGGGAACGATCTTCCAAAGAATTCCTCTTCCAGAACGGATTTTAATTTGAGATAATCCGACTGAACTTCTGAAGACGCACCCTCGCTGAAGGCGGGATTGAACAAGATGGAAGCCAGTTCTCCGCGTTCGACTTCAATCTGATTGGAGATACTGTTGAACTGGATCGGGGCGTAGAACGACGGCGTAGGGACGTCCGTTCCGCCGTTGGGAGCGGAGAGGACAATTTCAGATCGATTCCCTCTCCCAAAAGTCGTAACCGCCAAAGAGCCGTCGCCGTAGGATACGACAGATTTCACGCCCAGACGTTTTGCTTTCGTTTTTTTGGTTCCCATCCAGCGATTGAGCGGACCTTCCTTTTTGCGTTTAGCGTCAGAATTTGAACCAGAATTGGCATTGGCGCCGTTGTTGGCGGATTCGTTGTTGATGGATTCGTTGTTGACGTCTTTGTCTGGAGTGTTTTCGTTCATAATGCGTGTTAATTTGGGTAAGGGGTTACATGTTCCGAGCGGCTTTGTAGCCGCGCCACCGTAAAACAATCAATGATAATATTTATACGATTCTGAAAAAATATGAATTGAATTCATTTTCATTTGCTATCACTTAAATACGTGATTATACCCTAAAGATAACAAAATTTCAAATAGTTTTTTTGAAATTTTTCCCAAATATTCTTAAAATGGGGGCTTTCTGTTAAATTATTACTGAATTATCCCTTCTATTTTCCTCTGGACAGAAATGAGAAAAAAATGTATTATTGACGCCGATAGAGCCGTCTGAGCGGTAATTGGTTTATCCGCCGGGCGCTCGTTTCCTGCGAATAGATAATATGTCAACGCCCACCCCGATAACCGTCGATTCCTCGCCGTCCTCGTCTTGGGGACGATACCTCCGCGCTGCGCTGCTGCCGATTTCAATAATCCTGGCGGTCGCGGTTCTCTTGGCGCCGCTGCCGGCGTGGACGATGGACTTTCTGCTGTCAATTAACCTGGCGTTTGCCGTATTGATGCTTTCGACGGTGCTGTTTATTCGCACGCCGCTGGAGTTCAGCGTCTTCCCCACGATTCTCTTGGCAGCGACGCTGTTTCGTCTCGTTTTGAACATCGCCACGACCCGGCTGATTCTTACCAACGCCCCGGCTGACGGCGCGCTGGCGGCGGGACAGGTGATTAACGCCTTTAGCAATTTCGTAACCGGCTCCAATCTGGTTGTCGGCGTCGTGATATTCCTGATTCTGGTGCTGATTCAGTTCCTGGTGATTACCAAAGGGGCGTCGCGAATCAGCGAAGTCGCCGCCCGATTCGCCTTGGATTCCCTGCCGGGAAAGCAAGCCGCCATCGACGCCGACCTCAATTCCGGGCTGATAACCCAGCAGGACGCCCAAAATCGGCGCGCGGAGCTGGGGCGGCAGTCCGACTTCTTCGGGGCTATGGACGGCGCCAGCAAATTCGTCCGCGGAGACGCCATTGCCGGGCTTTGCATAACCGCTGTCAACATTGTCGGCGGGCTGGTTATTGGTCTGTCGCAGGGCATGAATGTTACAAACGCCTTGGACGTCTTTACCCGATTGACCATCGGCGACGGCCTTGTGAGCCAGCTTCCCGCATTGCTCATTTCGCTGGCGGCGGCAATGCTCATGACGCGAAGCGCCGAAAAGACCGAGCTGCCGGAGGAAGTGTCACATCAGGTCTTTTCCCATTCCGGAGCGCTGTTGGCGACGGGCGTTTTTCTGTTCCTCCTCACGCTGACTCAACTTCCCAAAATCCCGCTTATGCTGCTGGGGACCGGATTTGTCGGCTTGGCGTGGATTCTCAACGAACGGAAAAAAGAACAGCAGCGGCGCAGCGAAGAGATTCTTGTTCAAAAGAAGGAAACGGAAAAGGCGTCGGCGGTAGACAATCTCTTAACCGTCGACCCGATTGAAATTCAGCTCGGCCGCGGGCTTACAGGATTGTTTTCTCAGGAGGATGTCCTGCTGGACGCGATTCGGGAAACGCGCCGGTATTTCGCCCGGGAATGGGGTGTTCTTCTGCCGAAGACGTCTGTTACAGATTCCAGCGCTGAACTGGAACCCAACGAGTATAGAATCAATCTGCACGGCGTCCCGGTTTGCAAAAAGATGATTTATCCGGACATGGCGTTTGCGGTCGATTTGGGCGACGCGTACGGGACGGTTGCCGGTCTGCTCGACCAGGAGCCGGAAACCAAAAATCCGGGCTACTGGATTAATCGGTCTCAAATTGAAGAAGCGAAAAATCAAGGCTACGTCGTTCACGAACCGTCCGAGTTGATCTTCAATCATCTCAAGGAGCTTTGCGTTCTGCATGCGGACGAACTGCTCACGCGGGATTCCGTCAAGGCGTTAATCGACCAGCTTCGCAAGACGTCGCCCGCCGTTGTCGACGAGCTGATTCCCAGCGTCATGACGCTTTCCGCCGTCGAACAGGTGTTACAGCGACTGCTCAAACAACGCGTTCCGATCCGTCAGCTGGAACTGATTTTGGACGTTCTGGGCAGCGCCCCGTCAGGGAATCTGATCGAACAGGTCGAACGCGTTCGACAAAAACTCGGCAGAACGATTTGCACGTCCTGCGCCGATTCCGACAACGAAATTCTGGCGATTATGCTTTCGCCCGACCTGCAAACGACCATTCGCGACAACTGCCGCATCGTCGACAACGACGTAGAAATCGGCATTTCGCCCTCGCTCAGAGCGCAGCTCAACCAGAAACTCGCCATTGAAATCGAACAGCTCCGCACGAATCGCCGCCCGCCGGTTTTGATTACGTCGTCGGAAATTCGCGCTCTGGTTCAGGCGTTATTCCAGGACAGATTTCCCTACCTCACCATTCTCGGCGCAGAAGAAATCCCGATGAACATGAACCCGAGATCAAGCGGGGTTATTATGATAAACTAAAATCTCGGAGATTGCGGCGCCCAGAGGCGCAGCCTTTTCCAACGTGCTACATAAAAACTCTATAATCAGAAATCCTCAAGTTCCTCTTCGCCCAGTTCCTGTTCTGATTTTAACCTCTCGATAACCTCTTTCTGTTCCGCATTAGGAAACGCCAGCGTCCGCAGTTTAGCGTCCAGCGATTCCGGGCTGTTCTCCGCCAGCCATTCCACGTTGGCGGCTCGAAACCGGTTGACAAGATTGGCAACGGTCTGATAGCGAACGGGAAAGCTGTATCGCGGAAAGAGGAAGTAGTCGAACATGGCAATTATCGCCATTATAAACATTATAAGAAACAGGACAAGAACAAAGCCCAGAAAAATATGAATCAACAAAAAGTATAACTCTTTAAATATCGGATTAGTAATATAAGTGTCAATTATTGGGGCGCCAGATTTCGATTGAATAAATTCGCTCACATAAATGACATATCCGCTTCCAATTACCAAGCCTGCTCCAACAAACCAATTAAGAAAAATCAAAAACCAGTTTATAATTACTGAGTGCGAGCTGAGGCGCTGCGGAATGATGTGAGGCAAATTGAATTTCTCTTTCGTCATTTCCTTTATCAGCCCATTCCATACGGAATACGCTTTGTTTCCATGAAATAGAGAATCCAACCGGGATTGCAGATTCAATTCCTCTTCTGGAATTCTCGACTGGCGCGACAGAACAGCGAGTATCTTTTTACAAATCGGGCAGCCGGATTTGGCAAGCGTTTCCGCATCGGGATCGGCAATTCTGAAAAGGTTTATTTCCTTGAGATAACTCGACAGCTTTTCTAGAGTATTAAATTCGCTCTTAAACTCTTTCGTACAAAATTTGAAAGGCTGAAGGTTTATAATAAAGTAGATAAGAATGTAAAATCCAAGATAGAAAAACAAAAACTGACATGTCCAAAAATAGACAAATTTTTGCCATTGAGGCAAACATCCAATTACGTTAACCGCGTTGAGTATTCCAATCAGAATGGACGACAGCAAAATAACTACAAAAACAACATTAATACAGGTAATAAATTTTATAACAGACAGAGGCAATGAGAGAAATTCCGCTCGTCCCGTCTCCCAATCCTGATGTTGCAGATCGAGAATAAACCGCATCCAGTTCTTCTCGCGTCCTTTGGCGGGAAAGAGCGCTTCCAGGCGAGTCTCGGGCGTAATCGGAACAGACGGGCAGACGTTTTTCTCTTGAAACCGCTGCAACGTCTCAACGACAACGTCGTACATGGAAAACGAGTCAATCTGCGCTGTCAGCTCCGGATCGAGATATTCAACTGAACCAGAATCGACGCTGGACTCGTGCTCCTTCTGTAAAGCGTACAGGACAGATAACGCCCGTTCGCCGTCGCCGAGAGGTATATCGCGATTCATCTCAACGCCAAAAGCGGTGTCGATAGTTTCGTTGACGTCAGCGTTGTTAGATAAATCATCCATTGGGAAAGCCCGAATTCTCATATACTGGTTGCTTTTCTGGTTATTATATCCAATATTTTGCTTTTTACAATATCGAGAAATGTTAAAATAGGAGATTTTATCAGAGAGCTAGAAATTTTACTATTTTATCTAAACGCTATAATGCAAACTTTTCAAATGCAATAATTTTAATTTTTCTTCGATTTTCTGGAAAATCAGCTTTCCCTGAAGAGCAAATATCGTTAAGATTCGTTAGATTTATTTTTCACGAGTCCTATTTCATTCATCGGAGATTAATTATGCGAAGAAAACATCGTTCAAAATGCAAAAATCTGGAACTTCATACCAAACGGCGAACGCTGGAACGGGTTGGACTAGCAATCAGCAAAAAGCAATATATAGAGATGAGCCAGATTTGCTCTCATGGGAAATATTTCTGTTTTTTGAAAAAGCAGAGTTTAGCGCGCAGTAAGGCGGTTATTCGCTATCAGGACGAGTACATTCCCATCGTTTACGATAAAAACCGAAAGCAGATTATTACAGTCTTGTCGATTGACATGCTCACTAAATCAGAAAAAGCAATTCTGCAAAAAGCGATAAACCAGTATAACGCCACCCTGTCCAACCCGCTCCCGTCAGCGAGCATGTAGCGGTTAAATCGGGGCGATATCCGCGCTCAGAGTCGGTTATTTGCCCCTGCTCTCTCTTGACGTTCTTTATTATATGGTATAATTACCATATCGAAATCAATAACTGTTATCAACCGTTTTCCCTGCTTTGTCAAGATGAGATTCAAACTTACGCCGCGAGAGGCGGATTCGCATAAAGGAACGTTCGGAACCGTTTTGGTTGTCGGCGGATGCCGCGGCATGTACGGGGCGCCATCGCTGTGCGGCAGCTCTGCGCTGGCAAGCGGCTGCGGACTGGCGCGCGTCGCCGTTCCTGAAAGTTGCTTAGAAGTCGTGGCGGGATACGACCGCCAGTACACGACCCTTCCCCTGCCCTGCGACGAGTCCGGGAAAATCTCTAACTCCGCGCTCAACCCAATTCTCGAAGAGGCGCAAAAGGCGTCGGTAATCGCGATCGGTCCCGGGCTGGGACAGTCAAAGGAACTGGACGAGCTGGTTCGGGTTCTGTACAAGAAATCCGACAAGCCGATGGTAATCGACGCGGACGCTCTCAACGCCCTGTCGAGAAGTTCTCTCAAGTTCAAGGCGACTCATCCGAGAATCCTGACGCCCCATCCGGGGGAATTCGCGCGGCTGACCGGCGCTGCGGAAAAGCAGACGCGTGAGGAGCAGATTGAAGAAGCCAAAGAGATGGCTCTTAAACTCAGCGCGATTATCGTTCTCAAAGGACACAAAACCGTTGTTACAAACGGAATCCATACGTATACCAACAAGACGGGAAACCCCGGCATGGCAACCGGCGGAGCGGGCGACGTCCTGACAGGCGTCATCGCCGCGCTGGTCGCTCAGAAGTACGACCCGTTTGACGCGGCGCAAATCGGCGTTTACGTCCACGGCCTGGCAGGCGACTTAGCCGCCCGATCCCTCGGTCAGACGTCCGTTACAGCCCAACGCATTTTGGAGTTCCTTCCCGCCGCGTTCAAAAAGCTGGAAAAAGACTCGAAATAATTTCCCGGATAGCGGCAGTCCTCGCCGCAACCCAACCGCTGCGCGGTTCTAGCGGAAGATTGTTTTTCTTTTCCATTACCGCCTTCCATTAAGCGCCGCCTTCTACAAAAAAAGAAAACGTCAGACGTTCGCAGCTGCTACCAGAATGACGTTTTCAAAATGGTTTAGTCGCAAAAATGCGAACAGGAATTCGTCCTGGTCAATAACCCTTTGATCATCCAATCCGTGATTATTGAGCTTGAGGACACGGAAACCCAGGTTGTTGTTCCGGTTGTCGGGATCGTTGTTGTTGCGGTTCGCCGACCGGCAGTTCTGGGCGTTGTTGTTCCAGCTACCGCCGCGGATAACGCGGTTGGAGCCATTACGGACAAATCCCATTGTCGCGAAATACGCGCAAACGAAAAGACAAACTCTTCGCAAAGCGTATAAACGCAATCAACGAATTCATTTTAGCGCCAAACTCCGATACTGACAATACCCCCAATCCCAATTCTGAAACGTTTTTTTGAACTTTCTCTCGAAATCGACATCTAGCCCGGTGAGAAAGACGTATTGAACAGGGATAAACCCGCATGCCTAAAAATGGAACGCCCATGCTCGTTCGATTCAGCTGAACGGGCTTTAATTCCAAAGACAGTTTTTCACGACAGAATTCTTCAATCAATTTGTGAACGTTGCGTAATTCTTCATGACGCCCCCAAACAACAAAATCGTCCATATATCGTATATAAGCTTGGATGCCTAATGCTCTTTTGATGTATTTATCCAACTGTCCCAAATAATGATTGGCAAAAAACTGGCTGGTCAAATTGCCAATCGGAATGCCCTGCCCGGGCTGAAAATGATACGATTCCACTAAATTCGTAAACGTTTCCAATAGCGTCCGATCTTTGAATCGCCGTTCAAGCAATTCCAGTAAAATGGAATGAGAAACTCTGTCAAAATATTTCCGAACGTCGCATTTCAAATACCATTCGTACTGCTGAGAGAACTCAACGGCGCGGAACAGCGCCAGGTGTTGACCCTTGTTTTTTCGGCACGCATAGCTATCTTGAATTTGAAAGGAATCAAAAATAGGCTCGCAGATATTCATTATCGCATGATGAGCAATTCGATCTTCCAGAGGAGCTACTTTAATAATCCGCTCTTTGGGATCGTAAATGGTAAAAGAATAATACGGTCCCCAAACCTTCTCGCCGGAATATAAAGAAAACGCCAATTGTTCCAAATTCGCGTCTAAATCCTCACGATATTTCAAAACAACATCTTTATCGCGTTTTCCTTTAATCGCCTTGAGCCACGCCAGACGAAGATTGTCCGGCTCCACTATCCGAGTCGTCAGATTCCCCGCTCGTTTCATCCGTTTCTTTGCCATCAAGAGTTGAAAGAAGTTTTAAAAAAGCCGCCCCATATTTATCTGCTTTCGCTTCGCCAAAACCCGGAATTTTCTTCAATGTGCCAATCGTATCGCAGCGTTTCTGAATCATTGCCGCCAATTGCTCATTTGTACAAACAGAGTAAACGGGAATACCCTCTTTCTGAGCCAATTCCTTTCGTAAATCGCGCAATTGACTAAACATTTCAAATTCTGTAGGAGACAAAACATCTTTATAATCTATGGACTCGTTTTTACTTTTTTTAAATTCCGTTTTCGTTTCCAAATCCAGATACTCAACGCAGAAATTCCAAACGCAAGCGTCGCCAATTAACGAAAACGCTTTTTGAATGGATACTATGCGATGGCTCCGCAAAAACAGATTTAACTCTTCTACGGCAGCTTTATCAGTTGACAGAACTTGAAAAATCTTGAATTGCATTAAATCAGTTATAACAGGTTAATATGGCGCCTATAGAGTTTTTTCTGAATTTTTTGCTAAAATTTCGTCCGGAAAATTATGCTCTGTGTCTGCCCTCGCCGTCGCCTCGCCCGGCTACCGCCTCGGGCGGGCGTTACGGCTTCGGTCGCGACACATTCGCAAATTTTCCGGACGGGTTATTGACCTCGGAGGACACGGAAACCCAGGTCGTCGTCCCGGCCGCCGGGAGCGCGGTAGCCGCGGTACGCCGACCGGCAGCGCCGGGCGTAGTAGCACCAGCTACCGCCGCGGACAACGCGGTCGGAGCCATTCGAAGGACCAATCGGGTCTGTTACACTTCCACTTGGATAATCTCCATCATACCAGTCAGCGCACCATTCCCACACGTTGCCGTGCATATCGTACAAGCCCCACGCGTTGGGCTTCTTCGTTCCTACAGGATGTGTTTTCCTGCCGCTGTTATCTTCAAACCAAGCCATTTCATCCAAGTTACCTGCATATGGACCAGTACTGCCAGCTCTGCAAGCATATTCCCATTGGGCTTCAGTGGGAAGCTGAACCGGCATGCCAAGCAGAGCGCATTTCTTGCAAAATTCCTGGCAATCGTTCCAAGATACATTTTCCACAGGCAAATTGTCGCCTTTGAAGTGACTCGGATTGCTCCCCATAATCGCTTTCCACTGTTTTTGCGTTACCTCCGTTTCCAGCATCCAGAAGCCTTTGGTCAGCGTTACTTGATGCTGCTTTTCGTCGCCATAACGTCCATCTTCTCCCGAGGGAGACCCCATCATGAACGTTCCTTCGGGACACCATCGGAATGCAAACTCCACGCCGTTGACGGTAACGGTCTTTTTTTCTCCCGCTTTGGTTCCCGGAACGGATAAGTCATGCTTTTTCGCTTCTTCTTCGCGGCGTTTGCGTTCTTCTAGTTTCGCTTTACAACGAGCCAACGTTTCTTTAGCTTCCGTTAAACTTGAATCCAACGTCAGAATCTCTTCCAATTTAGGAATGGCTTTTTCATAATCTTTATTCTTATAATCAGAAGCAGCTTCAATTTGTAATTGTTCGATTCTTTCTCTCTTTTCGTTTTCTTCCTGTTCTAATAACTCCTTTAGCGGATTCTTTCTGCCAGGTTTAGTTTTTGGCGTTTCCGGCTTCGAAGGCGTATTGTCAACCGGCGGCGCTGGCGCTCGTCCGGTAAGCATGCATTCAATCTTATCGACAAGTCGAGCAATTGTTTCCGGCGTTTGCTGAGGAACTTCGTACCAGCTAAGCGGTACAAGGTCGTAAATTATCTTATCGTGCTGATCGGCGTCAAAATCGCCAATCTTGTAGGGTATAATGCTTTTTCCCCTTCTATCTGCCAGCTTAATTTCTTTGACAATGTCTTTTGACCCTTTCACCGCTGAAGTCCAGAACAAGAGCAAAATTTTACAAGCAAAAATCGATTGTGAAATAACTTCAGAATACTGTTCCCCAGAGTCGATATCTTTCCAATCGACAAAATAGGTAATGCCTCGGCGCTTAAATTCCTCTACAACCGGCACAACAAGGTCAGCGTTGCAATGCCGATACGAAATAAAAACGTCTCCGGTTACCAGCGGCGTTGATTTCGTTTCAACCGGCAAGACAATATCGCCTTCCAGTTTATAGAACGGCGTTTGCTCTTTGCCCAGTTCCAAAGCCGTCTTTTCGATATTGGAGCTGATATAGCTGGCGATCTGCATGACGCTGTTACTGCGTTTTTTCATCGCGTCGAGAAGATGAGCGGTAAACAGACCGTGCTGGCGAGCGTCCCATTCGTAGGCGCTCTGCCCTTCCTTGCAGGAATTGAGAATCGCCACGTTAGACTGGAAATCCGGAATCTGCTTTTTTCTCCTCAGAACAATATCTCGAGCGGCGTTTTCCATGGTCGTTTGGTCAGCGCCGGTAAGCGTTTCCGCCTCGCCCCGGTCGTGAATCGTCTGACAGCAGTCCAAAATCAAACACGTATTTTTCGCATGAATTTTAGCAAGGAGTTCCTGAAGCTCGTCAAAGGGCAATCCCTGATGTTCCGCTCTGTTTGCCATGACGTCCAGCGGGCAGAGATATCGTTTACCGTTACGGAACAAACCGTGTCCCCAGAACCCGAAAATAAATAAATCGAGTTCCTGATTCGCCAATTTATCTAAATGATCTTGAATAATAAAACGGCTTGTCGGCTTGAACAGCCCCGGCTTGGCGTCGGTTAAAACCATAACCTCGTTTTCCGAAAAGCAATAGTTCTGCTTAAGCGAGTCTGCGACCGCTTCCGCGTCCTGCCGAGCGTATTTCAAACCCGGCAGAATCTGGTATTCGTTGATTCCGATTAATAATGCCTGTTTTTTCATGGACGTTTCTGACATGGGAATATCTTCTCCGTAATAGAAACTTGCAATATTTTTTATCCTTAAATTATAACAGGAATCGGGGAAACGTCAACAGGGGGAAGTGGAATTCCGAATACGGTACACGCTAAATATTCCCCCTCCCCCCCTTGTCGGAAAAGAGATAATCTAATACAATCAGATTATAAAATTAAACGCAAACCGCGCGTTGCACTTCTCGCAACTCGCAACTCGCAACTAAAATTTCCGAATTACCATGCTTCGTCCAAGTCAAACTAAAATTATCGCAACTGTCGGACCGGCGATTTTGTCGGTCGAAAAACTCGTAGAACTCATTCAGGCGGGAGTCGACGTCTTCCGCATTAACGCCGCTCATGGAAAGATTGACTCGTTTGCCGCCAATCTGGCGCTGATTCGTCAGGCGGAAAAGGAAGCGGACGCGCCGATCGCCGTTTTGATGGACCTGGCGGGTCCGAAAATGCGTCTGGGCGAAATTGAAGGCGGAGAGCTGGACTGCGTTCAGGGCGAAAAGATCCGGTTTATCCGCGGGAAAGAGTCGCCGCAAAAGAACTGGCTGACGTCAACGTACGAACCGCTGGTTGACGAACTCAACGTCGGCGACCGCGTTTTGATGTGTGACGGTCTGGTCAGCGTCGAAATTACCGAAAAAAGCGCCGACTACGTCGAAGGCGTCGTCGTTCAGTCGGGCGTCGTCCGATCGCGTCAGGGAATCAACCTGCCGGGCGTCAAGCTGTCGGTGAAATCCCTGCAGCCGGTCGACATCGACAACGCGATTTGGGCGGTTCAAAACGGCGTCGATTACCTCGGGTTCAGCTTCGTTCGCACGCCAGAGGAAATCGACGAACTGCGCGACATCCTCGTAGCCAACAAGCCCAAAGGCAAACCGCTCAATACGGGAATTATCGCTAAAATCGAGAAGCCTGAAGCGGTCAAGAATCTGGAACAGATTGTTTTGGCGTCCGACGGCGTGATGGTTGCCCGCGGCGACCTGGGCGTCGAAGTCGACATCGCCAAGATGGGCGTCGTCCAGAAGGAAATCATTCGCGTTTGCCGCGCGCTGGGCAAGCCGGTGATTGTCGCAACGCAGATGCTGGAAAGCATGACGCACAGCCGCATTCCTACCAGAGCGGAAGCGTCCGACGTTGCCAACGCAGTTTTCGACGGCGCGGACTGCATCATGCTTTCCGGGGAAACCGCCGTTGGAGACTACCCGGTCGAAACGGTCAAGACGATGCACCGCATTGCTCTGGAAACCGAAAAGGAAAGAGCGAAGAGTGACAACGAACAGGAACCGATGGTTCCCTGTTTTTACGACGATTCCGAGAACACGCTTCTGCGTCCCAGCTCGCTTGTCGCCTGCGCCATGGCGGAAGCGGCGGTCAGCATTGCAGACACGACTGAGGCGTCGGCTATTATCGCGGCAACATCTACTGGGCGAACTGCGCTGGACTTGGCTCAACTGCGTTCGGCAGTCTCAACGATCGGCTGTTCGTCGGTTCTGGAAGCCGCACGGAGAATGGCTCTTTACTGGGGCGTAATTCCCATGTATCTGCCGAAGGCAAAGAACTATGCTGACATCGTCGCGGAAGCGAAGAAACGCGAATACGTCGAAAACGGAGAAGCCGTCGTCCTGCTGACTGGGCAAAACGTTTTCAAAGATTCCTACAACGCCGTCGCCGTTATTGAGGTTCAGTAGAAAAACATTCATCACTTCTGCATTGATTGAAAATTGCACCTTATCAATGCAGAAGTATTATTAAGTTATTATTCTAACCGCTGATATGAATCCTGAACAAGAAGCGTTTCAAAAAAAGTCGATTATAGAAGAAAAACTGATTCCGTTTGGATTCAAAAAACGCAAAAACGGATATCGATATGTAACGCGTTTTATGGACGAGCATTTTCAGGCTGAAATATTGATAGACAAAAAGGGAGCCGTTTCAGGAAAAGTTATTGATTTAGACGTCAACGAAGAATATCTTCCTATTCGAGTCGATTCGAGAATTGGGGCGTATGTCAGTCAGGTTCGCCGCGCCTATATGGAGATTTTGCATCAGATTGCAGCGTCCTGCTGTCGCGATGAACAGTTTATATTTCCACAGACAAATCGGATTGTCTCTCAGATTGAACTTCGTTACGGAGAAACGCCTGACTATCCGTTTGCTAAATACCCGGAATTCGCCGTCTTTCGCTATCCTGATAATCGGAAATGGTATGGGTTGGTTTGTCCAATACCTAAATTTTCCCTCCTTGCAAAAATAAACGTCCAATCGACAGACAAAGCAATTGTCGAAATTTTAAATATGAAAATCATTCCTGATCAACTTGAACAATTGCGCTCTGCTCCTGGCTTCTATCCCTGTTATCACATGAACCAGTCCAACTGGATCAGCGTTCTTCTGGATGATTCCGTTCCTGACGAGAAAATTCTGGAACTTGTCGACACGAGCAGAAATTTTGCGACAAATTCCAGCAAACGCGGGAAAAAGTAAAGATTAGATTTTGAAGAACAGAGGCATCGCGCTCAACGTTTTCAAGGATTCCTACAACGCCGTCGCCGTTATTGAGGTTCCGTAACGTCAAGTTCAGTAACGGGGTCAGACAGGAAATCTTCCAAGTCAAATTAAAACTCCTCAACCGGCAAGCCCGATTGAGGAGTTGTTCATTTAGCATCAAACCGATAAAAGCCGCAGCGCTTATTCCCTGTTAATCATCGGTTTCAATCTGGATGGCGGTTCCATAATTGAAGTCAGTATTTCCTCTATCGACAATCGCCCAAAGGGTTTCATATGGGGGTTCCTGTTCGGGATAGCCGATATATCCATCGGTAAGAACGATGACGGCGGTTACGTCCGGGTCTTCCGCCAGCTTCAGCATAGCGGGGGACATGTCGCTTCCTCCGAAACCTTTTGCCTCAAAGTTTTCGAGGGATCCCACTTCGAGCCACTCATCCGCAGTAACTCCGACGTCACATTGTAAAATGTGTATGGTTTCCACGTTGTTGTTCTGGCAGAAATTGTCAATGGCTCCTAAAGCAGACTGGAGAGAGCTGGTCATGGATCCGCTGGTATCCAGAACGATATGGATAGTCCAGCCTTCCCGTTTCCGACCGGGAAGAACGACGTCGGTTCGCCAGGCGCCGCGGCGGGACGCTCTTGCAAACGAGCGGTCTCCGGGAGTTACTGAGTCGAACCAGCGCTGAAGGGCTGCCTCCCACGGCGTAACGTAACTTCCGCGAAGCAATTCAATCATGCCGTACTCGTTGCCGTATTCATCGCCGCGTTCAACGCTGGCGTTTTCGATTTTTTTCAGAGCGTCCATCGTAACCGCTTCCGTATAGGAACGAATAGCGGCTTGCTGAACGCTTTTCTGCTCGCGAGTGAGGGACTCGGGTGACAGATCTGGAAAAACGCTCAGTTCGTCCTCCGCAGAAATAACGTCCAAGCGGTTCTTAATGCGACTTCTCAAGCGAAGACCGCTTTGTTTGCTCTTTGAGCGAGTGTCAGCAGAATTGTCGCCTTGGGATTTTGCCTCCTTCCGGGAATTGTTTTTATTATGTTCGGAAGCGTTAACAACGGCCTCTTTAAGGAGGTCGCCCAAAGAACCTCCGCCGCCACCGCCGGAGAGGGTTTGGTCAGAACTCGAGACTGTGTAGGTGCGAACGTTTTCCCAAGCCTGTTTGGGGGAGATGTTTTGTTTTCTCAGAACGCTGACCAATTCCTCAAGCGAGTACTCGCCGGCGGGTTTCCAGTCTTTGACGGCATCTTCGTAATCCGGCCAATACAGACCGCCAGCCGGTGTGCGGGGATTCCTGCTGGTCGCGAAATCTTCCATTAAATCATCGTTGATGATAAAATCGTGGGCGACGTTGACCAGATCGTGGTTGGAAAAATTACCTTCGCGTTCGTGCGTCTGCAACACGAGGTGCATAAGCTCGTGCGCAAGGATGAAGGCGAGATCCTGAAGAGACTGTTTCTCCAGAAATTGGGGATTGATGAGGAGTCTGCCCGACGCGGAGATTCCCGCTGTATCCACCATATTCGAGACGTAAATTTTCAGCAGGCTAGCCAGACCCGAAAGGTACGGACGGGCTGCGCAGACGTAATTCAGCGCCGCGACGAGCCGGGTCTTCTGATCCAGCGTTTCAAATTTTTCAACAGTATGATTGAACATGATCGCTCCATGTTTAAATTCTGGACTGAGCAAACATTGAGGTCTTTCTGCTCATTCTTCGTTATTCGTTATTTATTAATCGTTCAAATTGTGATTCCCGTAATCTCTTCGAGCGTTTTGCAAATCGCCTTGTCCGCGCCGAGTTCGCTCCACTTCTCGACCAATTCCAGCAGCAGCGCTGCGCGTTCTTCCCGCTTGATTTTTTGAAGGAAAGCATTGATTTTCACCCCGGACGCATTTTGTTTGAGGAATTCCCACTGGGTCAGTACAAGCTGACGAATTCCATGCAGGATAAACCAGCGCTGAGTCCGGTCTTCCGGCAACGAAGCCTCTCCCTTGAGGTACTCGATTGGTTTTTTGAGCGACCCGAGATTCGATTCAGTGAAAACGGTAAACAATGCGGCATCCTCGGGCGAAACCCGACCATAAGCAACGGACCGCATCGAATTGGGATTCAGCGCACCCGCCTTTTCAAGCAGGTCCAGCGAGCGGGATAAACTCACCCACGCGCGCGGCGTCGAGAACGGGGCAGGCGTGGCAGGAATTGGCCGCATGAGGGAATCGGGATTAAACGTGATGAACGAGAGAACCTCTGATCGCACTCCTGCGGAATGTCCCCATGTGAGCCATTCCTTCACGTCTACACGGACGTTCAAAATGATGACGCGGTTTATCAGCGCCGCCGAAAGCGAACGCACCAGAGACCGGTCTTCGGCGCGATTTCCAGCCGCCACAACCCACGTCCCTTTCGGAAGCGGGTGTTCGCCAAGCCGACGTTCAAGCAGCAGGGAATAAAACGACTTTTGAATATCTGGCGTACACGCTGGCAGCTCGTCCAGGAACAGGCAGAACGGTTTCGGATCTTTCGGCAAAAGCACGCGCGGAGGGCAGAAAACCGAGCGTTCCCCGACGATTCGCGGAATCCCGGAAACGTCCTCGGGAGCGATTTGAGTTCCGAGCAGCGAGCGGCATTCAAGCCCAGCGTCGGCTGCCGCCTGCATGACGGAATCCGACTTCCCGACTCCCGGAGGTGACAAAAGCAGCACGCTCTGTTTCTGCGCCAGCGATTTGATGATCGATTTCGCCTCGGAAAGCGTTACGGTTGGAAGGTTATCGTTCATTTGGAACCTTTCACTTTCTTTAATTTCTCAGTCTTCATTTTAACATTCATTCAAAAGCGTCTTGAGGGATACATCAATTAAAAGGGACTCAAGTGACATATCGGTAAAACGCCTCAGCGTCTTCGGGCGAAACCCGACCGTAAGCGATCGCCCGTACCGCTGCTGAAGTAAGCGTTCCCGCTTCTTCAAGCAGGTCCAGCGAATTGGCTAAACTCACCCACGCGCGAGGCGTTGAGAACGGCGCCGGCGTGTTCGGAATCGGCCGCATAAGCGAATCTGGATTGGACTTGATAAACGAAAGAACGTCCTGACGCACTCCCGCCTGTTTTCCCCACGTTAGCCATTCGTTTACGTCCACGCGGACGTTAAGAATGATAACGCGGTTTACCAGCGCCGCCGAAAGCGAACGAACCAGCGACCGGTCCTCAGCGCGGTTTCCAGCCGCCACGACCCACGTCCCTTTCGGGAGCGGGTGTTCGCCAAGCCGTCGTTCAAGCAAAAGCGAATAAAACGACTTCTGAATGTCGGGCGTGCACGCCGGCAACTCGTCCAGGAACAGACAGAACGGTTTCGGATCCTCCGGCAAAAGTACGCGCGGAGGACAGAAAACCGAGCGTTCCCCAACGATTCGCGGAATGCCGGAAACGTCCTCGGGGGCGATTTGAGTTCCGAGCAGCGAACGGCACTCAAGCCCTGCGTCGGAGGCTGCCTGCATGACGGAATCCGACTTCCCGACTCCCGGAGGGGACAAAAGCAGCACGCTCTGATCCGCAGCCAGCGCCTTGATGATTGATTTCGCTTCGGAAAGCGTTACGGTTGGAAGGTTGTTGTTCATTTGGATTCTTTCTTAAAAACGAATAAACTTAAATTTGGTTCTGATTAATAAATTATCAAATTAGCCCAACGAAAACGGACTGGATTATTATTTTTCTTCCTCTAACGGTTGAAACGGAAATTTGTTGTCTTTCGCAAATTTCTCCGCATACGACCCCGCAGGCGCATGTATCGTCACATTACGGCAGTTCTCGAACGCCCAACATCCAATCCAAAACACCCCTTCGGGAATTGTTACTGACTTTAAGGAGCTACAGTTGGCGAACGTCCAGCTAACAATCTCCCTCACGCCTTTGGAAATTGTTACGGTCGTTAAGGAACTACATTCCCAGAACGCATCGCGTCCAATCGTCTTTACCCCTTTGGGAATAACCACGGACGTTAAGGAGCTACAGCCCCAGAACGCTCCGTTTCTAATATCCGTCACCCCTTCAGGAATCGCCACGGACGTTAAGGAACTACAGCCACAGAACGCCTCTTCTCCAATTGCCTTCACGCCTTCGGAAATTACAACAGACGTTAAGGAACGACAGTAACTGAACGCCCTGTTTTCAATCGTTGATGCGCCTTCGGGAATTATCACTGATTTCAGGATGGTATTGTCAATTTCACGATCAGTAATAACTACCAATGAGGACCAATCCCGCTGCGACAGTTTTGTAACCAGTTCTGTCAAGTAGTCCAGATCCATCTGCATGGCAATCGCCAGTTCAAGTTTCCACGTCAGGATTGCTTCGATTCTTTCCACGGTAACTGGCATGGAAGACAGATTCAGGATCGTCCAAACTTTCATTGAGGTTGTGTTGGTCTGGACGGCTTTCTCCCAGGACGGGAAATTCAGTTTTCCGTTTTGACTGCTAAGGGAGCTGAACCGTTCGCGGTCTGTTTCATACAGCGCCCTGACTTCCTCTAAAATCTGCTGGCGGAATCTGGGTAATTCAACCATGGATGTCATCTCAGGACACTTTATCACCCACGAGTACTTCCCCATGGCATTCCCGACCTGTCGGAGAAGCTGGCGGTATGCGGTCGGCGCAGGACCGGAGAATTCGTGATAATCCCGAATATCTACTTTCATCAGGGCGTAAACGTCATTGAGCGTGAATCCGTCGGCAAAAACCCGCTCGAGTTTTCCCGTCTTCCATGAGTCCCAAATCGCCAGAAGACGTGAAAAATCTTCCGTGAGTTTCTTCCATTCCTCCTCAACGCGCTGGTTGAGTTCCTCTACCGTGAGTTTCGGACCGACAGGTGGGCGTTTCTCGTGACGACCCCTGCCGTTATGATTGCCGGGATGGTAAAAGTCGCCATAATATTTTCGGTCGATTTCCTCTTCACTACTGTCCTCAAAAACATCCCTGTAATCATCATATTCATACTCATCTGCCCACGTATATGCCGGGGTTCTGTCGTAATAAAACGTGTAAAACCCGTCATCCTGCAACTTTCGTTTATTCTCTTCGGTGAGCATATTGCGCTGAAGGGCAAATTTAATAAGTTCGGTAATAAGTTTCATTGGATTTCTCATCTCTGAATAATAGGAGACAACCTCTAAAACTTCGTTTTTATCCAAAGGTCGCCATTTATAAACCAAATTATAATACATGGGAAATGGGCTGTCAAGGGTTTTGGCGGGCGGGGGTAATATCTTATTTTTTGATTCTTTAAACAATCGCCGACTTGATACAGATACGCAGTTTAGGAAAAATCTCTTGAATTTCTGTTTCTATCTCGTCGGGATTCCTCTGGAATGCGTTAGAGCAGCAGAACGTCTGGAACGACTTCTCTGAAAACGGAAAACTGCTAACCAAAAACTATTAACAGATTTTCGACCAACCAGTCGCCAGTCTGTAGACTTGAGCGAACAGATTGTCCTGTATCATAGTTTCCGCGCTTTCGGAAAGCGGCTCGTTCGTTCCCCGAATCAGTTCCTTGTACGTGGTAACGCACTCGCCTTTGCACTGACGGATCGGTTCAGCGAGCTGTTCCCGCATAGAGCGCCACGTCAGAAGGCTGCAAAGTTGAGTGAACTTGACCATTTGTGCAACCTCGAGTTGGGAGACTGCGTCTAAAAGCCTTTGTTCATTAACCTCGAAAAGCCAGTTAGAGGCGTTCTGCCACGTGGTCAGGTTCCGTCCCTGAACGTTCATGCCATGATTTGTGAGGAAGGAAACCGTCTGTACGAGCGGTTTGAGAGATTTGTCCCACTTTTTGAAGGACGCGCGCACTCGCTGCTCCAGATCCGGAATTTCCAGTTCGGTTTTTTTGGTTTTGTGAGTTTTTCTCCCTCCACCGTGATGACGCCTGCCGTAACGTTTGCCGGGATGGTAAAAGTCGCCATAATAGGTTCGGTCGAGTTCATCATCTTCAAGACTGTACGCATCTTGTTCATCACTTTCCTCATGATCATAATCATAATCAAATGGCGTACGACATTGTTCGTCTTCGTGATAAAACTTGTAAAACCCGTCATTTTGCAACTTTCGTTTATGCTCTTCGGTGAGCATATCATGCTGAAGGGCAAATTCAATTAGTTCGTTAATAAGTTTCATTGGAGTTCTCGTCAATTTACTATGCGACAACCCCAAAAAACTTAGTTTTTATACATAGGTCTCCAATTCATAAACCATATTATAACGCAATAAATGGGGAAGTCTCGGTTTGTTGTAAGTGGATAATAATTTCATGTTTTTTTGATCCTTCTGATAAGCGCCTACCTGATACAGATAAGCTGTTAAGGAAACAATCGGTCGAATATAATTTTATTCGTAGAGCTATATACGAATGAGTAAACAAAACTGTTACCGTTTTTTTAAAAATTTTTTTCGTATCTCGGAGTTATCGTAAATCTGCTGCAGAATTTCTCCATATTATTAATTAGCAACAACTGAGAAGAATGGTCGCCTGTTGCTGCGAACAGGTCTCAAGATTCTTATGTTTGAACAGATACTGGGAAATCTTTCAGAAAGGACTGGAATGGATATCCAGGGATTCGCCCAAGTCGATTTCAATCTCCTCGACCGGCGCGTCTGATTGTGGAACTGTTACATTTAACGTCAAACCGACAGTAACCGCGGCAATTATTCCCAAGAGCGGCAAAAAGCGTCTCTTGCCTGTTGTCTTAATTGCTGAAAAAATCATCGCTCCCGCATACGCCCAAAACGACACAATGAGCGTGTTTTCCAGTACAGAGAACCACAGCGTTTTGTCCGGGTCTACGGCTGCGTACGACGTCTGCAAGAAAATATAGTCGAAAATCCCGTTCTTCAGGAACAGATAAAATCCAACGCCGGCAATCGCCGTCGCTGCAAGATGTAACAGGGCTTTTGCAACTCTTCCCGTCTTAAATCGTCCGAACATTGCAGGGATATGCAGCCCAACGTGAATCCCCGTCAGGATAAACGCCCAGTAGGACGCCGCCAGATGGGCAGGTCGAACGAACGCTGACGGCGCCATGCTGTAGAGGAACGGCGCGGCATGGGTACTCATCGACAAGCCGCAAAACGCCGTCAGAGCATAGGCGATCAGCGTCAACGCAAAAACGCCTGTCATGACAGCGCGCTGAACGGTGTATCGACCGGAAAACAGAGCCCCGTACCAGCGTCTGTTGAGCCACTGATGGACGACAAGCAGCGCGGTCAAGGCAACGCCATGCCACTCGTGCGCCGCTTCGCTTGATGCGTGATACGCCATCAATTGCGTCAGCAAAAGCAGCATCAAGGCATCAAGAGCCAGCCGGACGATTCGATTCGCTTTGGGAGTCATTGGGAGCATATACAGGGTATTCGGTAAGGATAAGCTGCTAGCCTCTAGCTAATAGCTAACAGCTTAATCCACGACGCTTTCCGCCCAGGCTTTGAGTTCGACTTCCGAAACGCTGGGAGAGAACCTCTTGCCGTTGACGACCGTCGCGCCGGGAGCCAGAGCCTGCATGTTTTGAGCGGAATCGCCCAACCCGCTTCCGCCGGACGTGCAGAAGGGAACGATCTTCTTGCCGCTGAAATCGTACGCTTCCATGAACGTGTCAATAATAGACGGTTCCCGATACCACCAGACGGGAAACCCGACAAAAACGGCGTCGTACTGAGCCATGTTTTCCACTGCGGACGCAATCGCCGGACGGCAGGATCGATCTTTCATTTCGACAGAACTTCTGCTGCGGCTGTTCTGCCAGTTGAGGTCGTCGTCCGTATAGAGCTGTTCCGGCTGAATCTCAAACAAGTCCGCGCCGACAGCCGCCGCCAGTTTTTTCGCCACCGCTGCTGTAACGCCGCTGGCGCTGAAATACGCTACCAATGTTTTACTCATTGCAATCTCCTTAAAATGGTAATTTGTTGAAAAATTCGTTTTTTGATATTTCTAATATTATAATGTCAAACTAAGCATTATGCAAGTCCAGATTGCAACTTTGTCTATCTTTATCCATCAATAACTCGTCTTGAAATCAAATTGTAAACGAGTTTCTGTAAAAATAGATAAAATGAAAAATCGCGACTTCGCCCTATTACACCTATTGCATATACCCTATCTTCACAGAAAATTTTAGAACATATAAAAATTCTTTTGTTTTTTTGCTCTTTTACGATATTTTTCTAATCTATTACTTTGACAAAATCACAATTACTGGTATAATAGAATTATAAAGAAGTATTTTATACTGTTATCGTCAACAGTAAATATTTCTGATGTCAGTAGTCATGAGGTACTATATGAGTAATAAAGACGAAGATTTTATTGAAGCTACCGGAGTAGTTAAAGAAGCCGTTCGCGGGGCGTTTATCGTTCAGCTTGACGGTTCAGAGCATGTTATTACATGTCGTTTGGCTGGTAAAATGCGAAAGAGCTTTATTCGCGTTGTTGCTGGCGACCACGTTACCGTTGCGATTAGTCCCTACGACTTGGAACGCGGACGAATCATTTATCGCGATAAATAAGCAGTTCCTTCTTCTACGTCAAAATACAGGAATTATTAATGGCTCATATTTATAATTCGTCAAATATTCCTCTTAAAAAGCCAGATCGGGATTTGTTGCCGGAAGGAACAAATTTGTGCGATTACTGCAACGGGAAGTGCTGTCGATACTTCGCTTTGGCAATCGACGCCCCAACGGACTGGGAAGATTTTGAAAACTATCGATGGTATATTTTGCATGAAAACGCCGCCATTTTTACCGAAGATGGCAACTGGTTTTTGCTCGTTTCGACAAAATGCAAAAACCTCGGCGACGACAACTACTGCAAAAATTACAAACATCGCCCTGACGTCTGCCGCATTTATTCAACGGATCGCTGCGAGTACGAAGACAATTGGGTCTACGATAAACTGTTTGACGACTCCGAACAGCTTTACGAATACGCAGAAGCCCTGCTGGGACCGAAAAACGGCGCGTCGATTCGAACTGCTCAATAGTTTTTAGCGAAGAAGTCTGGTGGATGTGCAACGAGTTTTGCTGACGCATTTCCTCCATTTTTCAAGAATAGCAAACTCTGATTTTAATCCTCCCTCCTTGTTCCTTCCTTTTACATCCGAATACATATGATTACCCCTCAAACGCTTAAGGGTTTCCGGGACTACCTTCCGGAAACGATGATTCCCCGCCGTCAGATTATCAATGCCGCGGCGGAGGTCTACGAATCTTTTGGTTTCGCGCCGATCGACACGCCAGCTCTGGAATATCTGGAGATTCTTCAAGGCAAAGGCTCAGACGAAACGGACAAGCAGATGTACAAGTTTCAGGACGCCGGCGGACGCAACGTCGGCATGCGCTTTGACCTGACCGTGCCTCTTGCCCGATTTTCCGCTCAGCATATTAACGAACTCGGAACTCCGTTTAAGCGATACCACATCGCCCCGGTTTGGCGTGGAGAGAACACGCAGCACGGGCGTTATCGCGAGTTCGTTCAGTGCGACTTCGACACGATTGGCACGACGGGCGTTGAGTCGGATATCGAAGCGGTTTTGGTAATCTACACGCTCTTTTGCCGGCTCGGATTCAAAGATCAGTTCGTCATTCACGTCAACAACCGCCAAATTCTCAACGGCGTTTTGGAGACGATGAACCTGCGCGACAAATCCGTTTCCGTTTTGCGCGCTATCGACAAGCTCCCCAAAGTCGGGGCGGAAAAGGTCATCGAAGAACTCAAGCAAACCGCCGGCGCGACGGACGAGCAGTGCGAATCCCTCCTCGCGATGGCGTCTCTGACCGGTACGAACGACGAGGTTTTGGCGAGCCTGTCACAGATTGCCGCAGGAAGCGAACTGGCTCAAGCGGGAATCGCCCGACTTCGCCAGATTCTCGACGGCGCGAAGGCAGCTGGCATTGGCGATTCCGCCGTTCAAATTGACCTGTCCATCGCCCGCGGGCTGGACTACTACACCGGCGTTATTTTCGAGACGTTCTTAACGGAACTTCCCAAAATCGGGTCGGTCTGTTCTGGCGGTCGTTACGACAACCTTGCGGAACTGTACACAAAACAGCAACTGCCGGGCATCGGCGCGTCGCTGGGGCTGGACAGACTTCTGGCGGCTATGGAAGAACTCGGCAAATTGCCGGACACCAAAACTCCCGCTGACGTTTTGATTCTGTTCTTCGATTCCGAACGGCTCAACGACTATATTAAGATGTCGGTTGAACTCCGTAACGCCGGCGTGAAGGTCGAGCTGTATCCGGAACCGAAAAAGATCAAAGCGCAAATGCAGTACGCAGACCGCAAAGGGTTCAAGTACGTCGTCATTGCCGGCAGCAAAGAGTTTGAAGAAGGCAAAGTCCAGATTAAAAATCTTGCAGACGGTTCTCAGAAAGACGTCCCGTTGACGGAACTTGCCGCTGCGTTCAAATAAGCTGAACAGATTCCAATTTAATCTAATAGAAAAGCGAGCGCTGATTTGACGCTCGCTGTTTTTTAGACGTTCTGTTTAGTTGTCTGAAATAATACTTTCCGCAATTTGCGCCGCGGTCAAACCGCACGACTGTAAAAGGCGCTCGTAAGAAGCTGGCTTAAAGAACGTGTCCTGGATGCCAATAAATTGTTGTCTGGGGGAATTGCCAAGCGTTGATTTGACTTCTGCAATTGCCGATCCTAAACCGCCGATGACATTGTGTTCTTCTACGGATACGATCTTTTTGTGACTCGCGCAGGCGCTGATAATCGTTTGCGTATCTAACGGTTTGATCGTATGAACATTGTATACAGATGTCGAGACGCCTTTCTCGTCCAGAATTTTAGCGGCTTCAAGCGATTGTGAAACCATTGTTCCGGTCGAAAAAATGGCGACGTCTGACCCTTGTTTTAACGTCTGGATTTTGCCAATCTGAAAATCGTAGTCTTCTGTATAAACGGGCGCGCAGTTAAGTCCGCCAGTCAAACGAATATACATAGGTTCTGAGCTGTTCGCGGCAGCCCAGGCGGCTTTGTACGCTTCGACGGAATCGGCAGGAGAAATGATGGTAATTCCAGGAATCGCCCGCATGACGGCAATATCTTCAAACGTATAATGAGTGTTGCCAGACATTCCCATTACCAAGCCTGCAGCAGATCCAACAACTTTAACATTGCAGCGCTGATAGCCCAGATTATGCCGGATCTGTTCATACGAACGCATAGCAATGAACGTAGCGTACGTTGTGGCAAAAACAACGTTTCCTTCTTTTGCCAGACCCGCCGACATGCCAATCATGTTTTGCTCTGCAATTCCAACGTTGAGAAAACGATCAGGAAAAGCCTTTTGGTATCTGTCCAGCCCTGAAAGCGTTGCCAAATCAGCGGTTGAAACCCAAACGTTTTCCATTTGAGCGGCAATTTCAGGAAGGGCGATGCCGAAAAAAGTCCCTCGCTGCCCAAGTCGTGACCAAATTTTGCAGTTTACACGCGTTATTTGCTGCACTGTAACACCTCTTCAATAGCTTGCTTGTACAGTTTTTCCGACAAAACGCCATGATGCCATTCTTTTACGCCTTCCATAAAAGAAACGCCTTTTCCTTTTATCGTTTTGGCAATTATAGCGCGAGGACGATCTGTCTCAGGTTGATTTAAGACCTCGTACAGTTCCGAAACGCTGTGCCCGTCGACTTCATTGACGTCCCATCCAAAGGCAGAGATTTTATCTTTCAGGGACGTTAAATTCATAACGCTGTCGGTGGGTCCGTCGTATTGCAGTTGGTTTTGATCAATGATTACAGTAACGTTATTGAGTTGATAGTGGGCGGCAGACATGAACGCTTCCCAGTTTGACCCCTCGTCACATTCGCCGTCGCCCAAAATGACGTAAACGCGATTTGAACGGTTCTTTCGCTTTGCGTCAAGAGCCATTCCCAGACCAACCGAAAACGCCATTCCCAAGCTGCCGCCAGAATATTCAATGCCGTTTTGCAGATTGTGCAATGGATGTCCCGGCAGATCAGAGCCGTCCTGTTCAAAGCCGTCTAAACTTTCTTCTGTCAGAAATCCCGCTTCTGCCAGTGCGGTATAGTAAGCCAAAACGCAATGGGCTTTACTGACAAGAACTCTGTCTCTTTCTTCCCATGCTGGATCGTCAACCTTATATTTCAGGATGCCTTTATACAAGGTTGCAAATATTTCAATACAGGAAAGCCCGCCCCCTAAATGAGCGCCGTTAGCGCCGGCATGATACGCCATTTCCAGCGCCTTTAGACGCATTCTGAACGCTGCAGGCTTTATAACTTCGTCAATTAAGTTCATTTATCGTCCTCCGTCGACTCGGATAACCTGTCCGGTGATATAGGATGCAAAGTCCGAAACGAGAAACGCAGCAGCGTTAGCGATTTCTTCCGGCTTGCCCAGGCGTTTGAGTACGGTGCAGTCAATCGTTTGACGCATTAAATCGTCTGACATTCCTTTTGCCATGTCGGTATCCGTCAACCCGGGAGCGATAGCGTTGACGCGAATGCCCTGCGGTCCGAGTTCGTGAGCCAATTTTCGCATTGCGCCAATTAGAGCGGACTTCGTCGCACAGTATTCCAGCTGACCCGGATCGCCATCCAGCCCGGCGATGGAAGAGAGAAACACGATGCTTCCGGACTTCTGCCGCGACATGATTCTGGAAACGAGCTGCGTTATGTACATCTGAGCAAAAAAGTTGACCTCAAACAGGTTTTTCATAACGTCAATCGACGTCATGGCGAACAATGCGTTGGGCGAGACGGCGCCGGCGCAGTTGACCAGAGCGTCGATTGGCTTCTTTTCAGCAAAGACGGCGCGAAGCGAAGCTTTAACCTCGTCTGAATTCGTCAGTTCAAAGTAAACCGGAGAAATTGTAACGTTGTACTGAGCGGCGGTCTGCTGAAGAAACGCCTCAAACTCCTCCGACGGCTTTCGGGCGCACGCCCAAACGTTGGCGCCTTGCTGGGCGAAGACTTCAACCATCGCTTTTCCAATGCCGCGGTTTGTTCCGGTTACGATAATATTTTTCCCTTGTAACAACATAGCTTTAATATTTTAAAAAGGCTGTATTTAATATGTAACGATTCGGCTGAGCGTTTTGACGATGTCATAGCCGTCCCAAATGACGCCGATGTCCAGCGCGTCGCCGATATTGACGATGCGGTCAACGCCTGTAATGCCGCGTTCTACAATCCAGTCCGCCAGTTGCGTCTTGTCCCAGCCGAAGGTTGTCAGTGTTTGGAATCGGGACGTAATAACGGGCGACAATTCGTCCAGCGACGTGAACGCGTATTCGTAAAACAGACCAAATTGCCCGCGAAGCTGGTCGAGATTTTTTGGAAGGGCGCTAATCGGCGCGCGCCAGAGCGTTCCGCTTTGACGAATCGTCTGACCGATGCCGTCGAAATCTATGCAGTTGCAACACATCTTCGTGAGCTTGTCAACTGCTTTGACGGGCGGGAGGTCGTACTTCTTCGACGCAGTTTCGACGGCTGACCAGAAGCGCTCCTGCGCCGCGGCAACGTCCGAGCCTGACCATACAACCAAATGAGGCGACGAACACGCGTTTTGATCCATTAAATACGTGTCGTTATAGAACGCCTGACCGAGCCGGGCGATCTGCTCGTCAGTCGCCTGAACGACCGCGTCTGCGTTAATCATGCAGAACGAATAGCGATCCGCAAAGGAGACTTCCACGCCGCGGACGTCAATCGGGAACTGCTGTATGTGACGAATCGTCGCATCGCCGCCCCAGATGATTCGGGCTTGCGCCTGAGCGGATAGCTGAGCGGTGATTTCGTCGCTGCGCTCGTACTGGACAAATGCGCTGGATTTGGCTATTCTGTCCCATTTAGGATCGGCAAAGATTTCGTTGACGATGCGGCAGACAACGTCCGTTTGCGGGAACGGTTTGGACGGGACGCGAACGACGTTGGCGTTTCCCGCCAGCAGACCGAAAACGTACGAGAACGCGAAATTAATCGGCACGTTCGACGGCGCGATATGAAATACTGTTCCGCGCCCCAGCCGACGTTTGCCGTCCTCGTAGGCGGATTTCATTTTGGCAATTGACCCCTTGCGGCACCAGAACGAAAACGTCTGAACGTCCGGGAACCGTTTCGCCTCAGCGTCCGACCGCAGCCGGCGAGACAGCTCGTCCAGGAACTCGCAAACCAGCGGAGAATACGGTTCAACTGGGGAAACCGGGGCATTGTTTGTTACATTGCAGTCGTACTTGCCGCACAAGACAGACAGCTTTACAGCGTCCTGTTCCTTGCCCCCCATTCCTTTATTGACAGAATACGTATCGGAACAGCCGCGGACTTCGGCGTTTTTGATTCGACCGTAAATTTTGAACGTCTTGCCTTTTCGACCGCAGGGACAGTCGTCGACGCCGGTCAGTTCGCCCTCGTCTTCCGACAGGAGGCTAAAGCCCGGGTAGCTTTCCGGCAAAAGGGAGACGAGCTGAATCAGCCCGCGCTGACCAACGGGCAGGGGTTCAAACGTCTGCGGGTCGCGAATGATAACGTCTGAATAGTTGGACGCGTGCAGGCGACCGCATTCACATTCCATGAAAATGGAGCCGGTTTGCTCAACCATGCCGTAATAGTTGTAAACCTTTTTGATTCCGCAGACTTCGTTGAGCTTTTGTTTGAACGTCTCGTTGTCAACCGCCTGATCGAGCAGTTTCTTCCAGCCGCCGCCGTGAATGAGAATTCCTCTTTCCAGCGGCAGACGAGCGCCCTTGTCCACCAGAGCGCGATAGAAATGCTCCCAAATCATGAACGTAAACCCGAAGACGAAAATGTCGCTGTCGGCGTTCTTTTCCAAAAACGCTATGACGGCGTCAACGTCCAGGTTCATGTTGTCGTCCAGGGCGTAAGTCGGCGTTCGACCCAGCATGGAGAACCCTAAAATGCCTGCCCCGCGAGCGGAAAACAGGTTGCGATCTTTGATCGTGGCGCGCGAGTCGATAATCAACATCGGCAGCCGTTTAGAGCCGAGAAAATCGGAGCAGATTTTCATCAGGACTTTCGACTGGTTGGCGGACGTGTTCCTGTCCAGAAAGATTCTCGACGGCGTTTGCCCCGTCGTGCCGGACGACGTCATGGTTTTGACGACTTCCGATTGGGGAACGCTTCGTAAAGAATACTGCTTGAACAGTCGGACGGGCAGAAAGACGTCTTTCCCGCCAAAGCCGGCGGCAAGTCGGGCGAATTCCGGACACGCCTGCGAGTGCTTTTCCATCATTGCGGCAATCGCAGCGTCGTAATAACGGTCTTTTTCCGCTTGGAGCCACGAAAACGGCGGGACGTCAAAAAGAGGCGCTACTAACGAATTGTTGTTTTGCTCGTCCATCAATTCTCCAGTTTAGAATACAAAATCTTGCCAGCGTCATTGCGGGGAATAGCGTCTATGTTCAGAACCGTAAACGCGCTTTGATTGAGATGCGTCAGTTCCGCCAGCAGCTGTCGGACGGCATTGCAGTCCGTTCCTGTTACAACGTAAACTTTCATCGCGTCGTCTTTCCCAACGCAGGCGGCTTCAATCCCGCGTTTGAGCAACAGCTCCTGAACTTCGTCCAGATTTACCCGGTTGCCGAAGATTTTCAAAAACCGCTTTTTTCTACCGACGATATAATAGAACCCTTCCGCGTCGCGTTTGGCGACGTCGCCGGTATGAAGGACGCCGCCGTTGTCGTCGCCCTTGGCGAGTTCTTCTCGACAGGTTGCGTAGCCCAGCGACACATTCGGACCGCGATAGCACAACTCGCCCGGCACGTCCGGCTGGTCAATAACTGCGCCGTTGTCGTCAATGAGGAAGAACTCCCCGCCGGGAATGGCGATTCCGATGCTGTTTTCTCGCCCTTCCAGCTTGTCCCACGGCATGTACGCCATTCGCGCCGTCGCTTCGGTCTGTCCGTACATGACGATGAACTTGATTCCCTTTTGCTTGCAGACGTCTTCAAATTCTTTTACCAGCTCTGCCGATAAATGCCCGCCCGCCTGGGTAATGTATTTTAACGACGGACAGTTCATTCTGGCAAAGCGCAGCTTTTTGAGCATGTCGTAAACAAACGGGACGCCGCCGAACGTGGTGGGGTTCTGCCCTTTGAACAGCGTCCAGAAATCTTTGCCAATAATCGGCGCATCCGTTAGAATAATACACGCCCCGGAAATCAAATGGGAATTGATAATCGACAGTCCGTAAGAGTACGTCATCGGAAGCGTCGTAATCGCTCTGTCGTCAGACGCAATTTCCAGATACTCGGCAATCGATTCCGCATTGCTAAACAGGTTCTCGTACGTCAGCCGAACGAATTTTGGGCTGCCCGTACTGCCGGACGTCGTCAGAATCAAGCCCAGTTCCGGATACAGTTGCGAGGAGCAAGGTTGATTGGAAGGCGGTAACGAAGCGACCAACGGGAGCGCAGTTGCGCTTTCGCCGTTAGGCGAACTTGCGAGTTGCGAGAGTTCGTATTCTCCGTCCGCGTTGGGGTGAAAAACGTATTCCGGCTTGTAGGCGTCGACTAGCTGGTCAATCATTTCCTGACTGACCGTATGGTTAATCAGAACCGGAACGACGCCGCGGCGAATAAACCCAACGTAGCCAGCAATGCACTGCGGCGTATTGGAACCAATCAGAAAAACGAGCGATCGCGGCGCCGCCTGTTGGGCGACTGCGTCCCCGTATTCCAACAGCCATTTATACGAATACTGCTGACCGTCGGACGCAATCAATGCAGTACGGTCAGCAAAGCGTTCTAAATCGGAAAAACGATTCATTGCCCCAGAGACTTAGAATTCGATACCGTACTTCGCCAGCAATTCCTTGCCTTTTTCGTAGGAATTGAAGTCGATGATGTCTTCCGTTTCAAACATGATGTCAAAGGCGTCTTCCAATTCCGCAATCATGCCGACGTGCCCAACGGAATCCCAGGCGGGAATGCTTTGATATTTCAGGTTAGAATTGAGATCCGCTTCCGTCAGCGAAAAACAATCCATAAAAATCTTGTTGTATTTTTCCAGATTTGACATGGGAATTTTTTACAATAGAGGTTGATTAAAACAAATTCCTAATATATATTATTCTATCAATTCCCAATTAATATTCAAGGGGGAGGGAAAAGCTGTTAGAAGTGAGGAATGAGGAGTGAGGAGTTGGCGCAAACGCTGGCAAACGAACGGAGGCGATTCGCAGGATTTAGATCGCCGTTATTCTACGCCGTTGCCGACGATGACGTCGCCGAGGCGGATCGACATGGACGCCCAGCTCATGCCGGCGCCGAATCCGGTCATCAGAACGCGGGAGTTCGGTCCGCATTTCCCGATTCTGATCGCTTCATGGAGAGCCGCCGGGAGAGAGCCGCCGCTCATGTTGCCGATGTTTTTGATGTAGTACATCCGTTTTTCCGTCGGGACTTTGAGCAGTTTGTAAAGCATGTCGACCATCATGTTGTTCGCCTGATGAAATACGATCAGATCGTAATCTTCCAGCTTGACGTTGTTCTTCTGGCACGCCTGTTTGATAAACTTTGGTATAGTATGGACGACAAAATGGAACACTGCTGCGCCGTCCATGTGCAAATACTGAGACGTATGAACGTTCCCGAAGCCGTCAACCGTTTCTTCGATTTTATCAGCGTTGAAGGGCATGCGGCTTCCACCCATCGGGATGATCAGACGGTCTTTCTGGGAACCGTCGACAGCGAAGTCAAACCATTCAAAAGAAAGAGCGTTGTCCGGAGAAGGCTCAACGAGCGTTGCGATCGCGCCGTCGCCGTGAATCGGAACGAGCGTCCCGTCCATCGGGTGAATCAGTTGTGACGTAGCGTCGGCGGTAAACGCCAAAATCTTCTTTCTGGCGCCGCTGGCTATCAGGCTGTTGCAGACCTGCATCAAATGAACGAAAGACGTACAGGTCTGAGACATGTCAAATGCAAGAATATTGGAGTTCAAGCCGAGGCGATCCTGCATAATCGTCGCCGTGGTCGGCGAAAGATGGTCAGGCGACTGCGTGCAGTAAACGATGGCGTCGATTTCCGAACGGTCAACGCCCGTTTGAGCAAATAGTTCCTCCGCCGCCTTGACGGCAACGTCGGATTCCGACTCGCCTTCAGACAGAATGTGCCGCTGCTCTATGCCGATAACCTTGAGGAAAGATTCCATGTTCCCCTGTGGGAATCGGCGCAGAATCTCAGCGTTATCCAATATTTTCTCCGGAACGGCAAACGCCATTCCGGTTATTGCTGCATTAATCATAGGTCAATCAATTATCGAGCGCATTGAAGAATCGCATTGTAAATGTCACGCAACGTTTTGAAGTCGTCCAGCGACATGTCCCCAAGCGGAACGAGTTCATACTTTTCCGACAGTTCGCCGAAAAGCTGAGCCTTTTTAATGCTGTCGATTCCCAAATCGCCTTCCAAATCGACGTCCATATCAACCATCTCTTCCGGATATCCCGTCTGTTCGACAACGAAGTTAATCAGGAATGCGGAAAGTTCCTCTTTGAATGCAGGATTTTGGACGGAAGCTTTTGGCGCAGACGCCGGAGCGGGCACGGATTCAGATTCAGGAAGCGTAGCTTCACTCCCGCTGGTCGTTTCGTTACCGTCTTCCAATCCACTTCCGCTCGCCTTGCTGAGCAGGTAATCGCGAATCGATGCGAGCGTCGGGAAATCGTCCAGAGACATATCGTTGTCAGCCGGAGCGGAGACGTCGACGAAATGATACTTCTCGTTCAGTTCGCCCATCAGCTGCGCCTTTTTGATGCTGTCGATACCCAGGTCGCCCTCGAGGTCGGCGTCCATTTCAACCATCTCTTCCGGATAGCCCGTCTGCTCAACAACAAAAGAAACCAGAGCGGCTTCCAGTTCTTCTTTGGAAATGGAAATTGACGGAGCGGCGGCTGTCGGTTTAGACGCAGGGGCGGGCGAAAGAGCAGGGGTTGGTTCACTTTCAGGAAGCGTAACTTCACTCTCGCTGGTCGTTACGTTACCACCTTCCAATCCACTTCCTCCCGCCTTGCTGAGCAGATAATCGCGAATCGAGCCAAGAGTCGGGAAATCGTCCAGAGACATATCGTTGTCAGCCGGGGCGGAGACGTCAACAAAATGATACTTCTCGTTCAGTTCGCCCATCAGCTGCGCCTTTTTGATGCTGTCGATACCCAGGTCGCCTTCGAGGTCGGCGTCCATCTCAACCATGTCTTCCGGATAGCCTGTCTGCTCGACAACAAACGCAATCAAGGCGCCTTCAAGTTCTTCCTTGGAAACGGCGATTGCAGGGGCGGCGGGCGCCGGTTTCTCGATAATCACTTCCGGCTTTTCGACTTTGACTTCCGGTGTCGGGGCTGTCTCGACTATCGGGGGTGTAACGTTTCTGTCAACAAATTCAACGTCAGGATTGACGGCTTTGGGAGCATGAACGCCCATAGCCGCGTTACGCATTTTTTCTCGACGAACTTCTGTAGCGTCAAAGAAAACAATTCGACCTTTACTCATAATTCTCTCCAAATTTATTTATGTAGTCTTACGAAACTGCAAATATTGTCGCCGGAACAGACGCCCACGACAGCGTCGTTCGACATGGATTTTTCATCTTTCGGAACCTCGATATTGTTATATCGGGTGTAGTACAGAGCCGGTTGAGTCAAGCATGGCGACTTGCTCCATTTGCCCTTTTTCAGACTTTCGATAGCCGCCAAAATGGATGCAGCGCCTTCCGCAAGGGGCAAATAGCCAATCTGGTTGACAACAGAACCAAGCGTCGTTTTAGCTTCGTCGGCAAACTGTCGGGCGGCGACGCTAATAGCCTCGACGACAGCTGCGTCCTTTTCCGCAACGCCGTTAAAGTCTCCTTCGATAAACGACGGCATGTTTCCAGCTTTGACGCCGGCGCGTTCCATCGCCAATAAGACGTTGTCTGTAACAGAGTTACCGGAGCCAACGCCCACGTCTTCGATAATCGCGTGAATCTTACGACCCTGTTTGACAGCTTCGTCGTACCGCATAAGAACCAGGACGCCAACGCCTTCGCCATGAACGTAACCGTTCGCTTTGGCGTCAAAGGGCGACACGCGTCCATCTTTCGCCCAAACGCCTTTGGACATTGCCTCGTCAATTCCGACCGGACCGAAATCCTGCTGACCGCAAATGCAGATCATCACGTCGTTCATACCAACGCGAAGCTGGTCGATACAGCAGTTGAGAGCCATTCCGGTTGTTGCAAATCCGCCTTCCAGAGCAACGGCGCCGCCGTGAAGGTCAAGGGACTTCGTAATTCTGGACGACAGCGCGCTGGGAGTAAACGACCCCGTCTCGTCGAGCAGAGCCGGCATTTTCTTATGCATCGCGTTGGAGAAATCGTCGATAATCTTTTCGATTTTCGCGGCGTCCACGCTGCGGGCGCGCAGTTCTTTGCGGAGACATTCCTCCATCAGCGGCAGCCACAGAATCAGGTTCATCTGGTCGGCAAACCAGCCGCCAAAAGTCGTTCCGACAACAACGCCGGCGCGGCGTCGGCTTTCGTCGGAGAAGTCAAAACCGGCGTCTGCCAACGCTTCGTTGACCGCGTCCAGAGCCATAAACTGTAACGGGCTGGCGTTGGCAACCTGCTTGGGCGGAATCTTGTTCTTTTTCCAGTCGTAAACGTATTTGTCGATAACCCCCGCCTCCGGCTGACCGACCGGGTATTCCGACTCAACTTCGCGCCGTTCGAGAATCTGGAGGTAATTCCAGCGGCTTTCCGGGATGAGTTTAATCGCGTTATTTCCCCCGGATATCAGAGATGCAAAGTCCGTCATATTGTAGGCGTCCGGATAAATGCAGCCGACGCCAACGACGGCAATCGGTTCAGAATTTTGAGAAGCGCTGGACGCTGATACAGGAACGGACGCGGCTTTTCCAGTCCATTCTTCAATGACCAGATGGACGTCCAGACCGCCGATGCCGAACGAGTTGACGCCAACGCGCATGGGGCGATCGCCCTCAGAAATCTTTTCCAGCGGATGCCCTTCGTTCGACGCAGCAACCGGGACTTTATCCCACGGAATCTTGGAACTGAGCTTTTTCAACCCGGCAACCGGTGGACAGTATTTGTTCATCAGAACCAGAACCGCTTTGAGAACGCCCGTCGCGCCGGCTGATTCCAACGTGTGACCGACGTTTCCTTTGGACGAACCAATGGGAATCTTTTTGTCTGGATGGCAAGCGCCGAAGACAGCCGTCAGAGCTTCCATTTCTGTCGCGTCGCCCAACGCAGTAGACGTTGCGTGCCCTTCGATATAGTCAATCTCAGCCGGATCAAGCCCGGAAGCGTACGCCCGGCGCATCGCCTCAATCTGTCCTTCTTTTCTCGGAGCCCAAAGGCTCTTGCCTTTGCCGTCAGAAGCGATTCCGTACCCGGCAATAACGGCTTTGATGTCGTCCTTGTCACGAATAGCGTCTTCCAGACGTTTGAGGATAAAGACGACGTTGCCTTCCCCTACGACCATGCCGTCAGCGTCTTCGTCAAACGGACAGGAACGGTTTGTCGTCATGGATTGAGACGACGCAAACAGAACGAGCGTATCGGAATGGAAATAGCTTGCTCCGCCGGCGATGGCAGCGTCGATTTTGTGTTCCTGCAGAGCCATAACCGCCTGAGACAACGCATGCAGCGACGACGCGCAGGCGGAATTGAACACCATATACGGTCCGTTGAGATTAAACGCTCTGGAAATCAGCTCGCCAGCGTCAGACGCCCGCGGCGATTCCATGTCATCGGTAATATTGTACTGGCTGGCTGCCAAATCGCGAACGAATTCAGACTTTAATTCAGAAAGAATTTCGTCACGCTGGGTTTCTTCCAATTCAGATTTGAACGAATCAACGCGCCCCAGTTCGTACAACGCTTCCGGGCAGTAGGTGCGAAGCCCAATAACCTCAGAGCGGTCGCCGGGACGGGTTGTTCCGAAGTAAACGCCGGCGTTGCGAATCGGGAAGTTGAATGGATCCCAGCCCGCGTTTCGGCACGCGTCTGCAACGGAAGCGCACAGCGTCAGCGGAACGCGGTCGTAAATCTGCTCAGCGTTTGGCGGCAACGGCGTTCGAGTTCGGTCAACGGCGGGATAGTCAATAATCGCCGCCAGATCGGTGTACGTTTTGTTTCTGACGCCCTTTTTTGGGTCGTAAAACAGCTTGCGATTCAACCGCGATTCCGGAACGGGACCGATGGCAGTGCGGCCATCGCAGACCATCTTCCAGAATTCATCTACGTTCGGCGCCCCGGGGAGTCGACACGCTATTCCAACTATTGCTATTTTCGATAACGTCATTGTTTTAATTGCTACATTTAATGGATAACCGGGATTGAACAAGTGGGTCAAAACCTCTGAAAATCTGTAACGCTCTCAATTTTCAGCGCTCGACCTGACAGCTTTTAACAGCTGCAGAGCTTTTCCTTTGGCGTCAAGCGAAGCGTTTTCCCAGCTGACGTTCCAGAACAGATCGGAATCTGAACAGGCGTCCAACCCGTGGAACGTCGCCGCGTTCATTGTCATCAAGGGCGAATCGTTTGAACTGGAAAGCCCCTGATACGTCTCGATTCGACCGCAATTGTAACAGACCGTCCAGTCTCCCCCGCCCCGTCCTGTAACGCGAAGCGAGAATGAAAAGCCCTCGGACGGCGGCGTAGCCAAGCCCGATTCCGGCTTTTCTTTTGATTTATCAGACGCGTCAAAAATCGCCTGAACGTCGTTTTCCAACACGGTCGGTTTGGGAAGCGGCCAGCCGCAGTTACTCTGCATGGCGTAACGAACCAGAGTCAGAAGCAAATCGTGGGTCATCATCGGCGGCGGCAAATGCGGAGCCGCCTGAATTGTGTTGGTCATATCGAATTCCGGATCGTCTTTCCAGTACGCTTTATAGACGCCCATCTGTCCGGAGAACGTCTGTAAAATCTGGTCGAAATCGGCGGTTATGCCAGGATGTGCGGAGTCGCGTTTGACGTATTTTTTGATTCCCTCGATAATAACCTTGCCCATCTCTTCAATTTTGACGCGGTTGGCGGCGGAGAGATGATAGGTTTTGTCGTGATGTTCCGGATGGGCAATGACGTGAGTCATGACCTGAGAAATCCAGTCAACCGGGACAAAGTTCTTTCGGTCGGACAGCTTCATGCCCAGCACTTCGCTGTATCGGGCGAAGTCGTTGTCTGTCGTCTTTACCGGGTCAGCGAACGGAAGAACGATTTTAATCGGAGCGTAAAAGCCGTGGAACGTCGGCGTGTAACCGGTGTGACGGTCTCCAACAATAATCGCCGGACGGAAAACGGTCAGGGAATCGATAAACCGGCAGGAGCGAACCATCTTCTCCGCTTCGACCTTGCTCTTTTCGTAATCATTGCCAAATTCCTGTCCTTCGTCCAGTTCGGATTCCAAAACGACGCCCTGTCGAAGTCCGCAGACGTAACAGGTCGAAACGTGATAAAATTTTCGAATGTTGGCGCTTTGACACAGCTGCAAGACGTGCTGCATTCCCTTGACGTTGGACGCGTACGGCTCGCCGCTTTCGTCCGCTACAAACGTCAAACTGGCGGCGTTATGCAGAATGGACTCTACATGCTGGGAAATCCAGTGAATCTGAGCTTTGTTGAGCCCCAGTTCCGGCTTGTGCAAGTCGGATTCCATAATCACCGGACGCGGCAGCGCTCGCCCAAGCTGAGCTTCAAAACGACGCAGAATCCCTTCAATTCGCTGCTTGGCGCTTTCGCGGCGGCTGGAACGAATCAAAGTCAAAACGGGAATGTCGCGGCGAAGCAGGTCTTTAAGCAAATACGACCCCAAAAGCCCTGTCGCCCCTGTCAATGCAATGTACTTCATATATTATTGCGAGTTATGAGTTACCGTTTATGTTGCAATCTGAACAAATCTGTGTTATTCAATGTTCTTTTACGCTCTTATGTCTGCGCCGCCGTCGACCAGCAGAACAGCGCCCTGAACCATGTCGCTTTCCTCCGATGTGAGGAAAACAATCGCGTTTGCGACGTCGCGCGGCGTAACAAGCCGGTTCCCGACGCAGGCGTGTTTCGGCGCTTCCTGGAACATCAAGTCAGAATGCGGCAAGCGGCGTCCAGAGTCCGTGTCGACCAACCCCGCCTTGACGATGTTAAAGTTGATCTTTTCGCCCAGCTCGCGCGCCAGATGACGAACAATCGCCTCCAACGCCGCCTTGGACGCTCCGATCAAGCCATACTGTTCCAACGCTTTGTGCGCCCCATGGCTGGAAATGCCAACGACTTTTCCGCGCCATTTGGAATTCTCCAGCAAATCGCGCGCCGCCTGAACCAGCAGAATCATCGGGAGCGTGTTGGTTTCAAACGCCGCCCGGAAATTGTTGAGACTGGCTTTCATCAGCGGACGAAAACCGCCCGTCGCGGCGTTGGACACGATGATGTCAAGCTGACCAATTTCACGGCGAATGAAATCAATCATGGAATCAATGTCGTCTTTCTGGCTCACGTCCGCCTTGACGACGTACACGTTGCGACCCAGATCGGCAATCTGCTGAGCAATCGACTCTGCATTGGATCGCGAGGACGCATAATTAATAACAATGTCAGCGCCTTCTTCAGCAAGGCGGAGCGCCGTTCCGCGCCCGATGCCTCGCGACGCGCCAGTTACTAACGCTACTCTTCCGTCTAATCTACCCATTTTGATACTGTTTATTGGTTAGTGGTTAAATGTATTTTACAATATTCTTTTCGAAATTATTCCCGAATAATTGTCGCCTGACAATTGTATACGTTGACAATAACTTCGCCCTGTTTGTTATATAATGTATAATTAAAAATTTTCTGTTCGTATCCGCCAGGCAGCTCGATTACTCTAACCAGCTGGCAGCAACATTCGCAGCATTCGCCCGGAACAACCTTGCCCGCGCCGTATTCAATTGACTCAAACTGATCCGGAACGAGAATGGCTTTATGCTGAATGGCGATATAATTTAGTATACCACATGTATACAGACACGCGTCCATAATTGCGGGATTTGTTGCAATTTCTCCCGTTTTTGTACCGAACACCGCGCTGCTCTCCTGCGGGACAATGTCGCCTATAGCGTACGAACCGTCATTATAATGAACCGTTTTGAGGCATTGCAGCGTCGGACCGTGATAGATGTCTCGCTCACCCAAAACCGGATACGTGAAATTGGCGGTCTGGCTCAAATCAGCCTGTTTGGCAACGAGGTCATGTTTGACTCCGTTAGAACCAAACGTAACTTTGCACCGATAGTACGGGCAATTCTCGTTAATCTTCTTGCCGGCTTTGTTATAGAAATCTCCTTTAACCAACGCGTTCCAGACGTTGGGCGTTTCGGTTCTTTCCAAACGGCATACCAGTCTGTACGGCGCGTCTTGAGTGCAAGATACGCCGCGGACAATTCGGACGTCTGTAATCGCCGACATCGGTTCAAGCCCTTGTTTGACAGACAATACGTTCGCCGTTTCTGCAACCAGCTCCAATCCCATAACAATCGGCAGAATGGGACGTCCCTTGAGCTGATGCTGCTGTAAAAAGACGTCGCTGACCGGGTCAATTGTACATTCCGCTTCAATCGCGTCTTCCGTCATTAAGCAGATGTTGCTCAACAACGCTGGTTTTGACGGTTTGGAATCAGAGGTTGACGCAGGCTTTTCTTCTTGCTTTTCAATCTCGACTTTGCCGCCTTGCAGGACGGTCAGAATCATGTCAGCGCACTGAGCCGGCTCGGTCGTCCACGGAATTTGAATCTGTTCGACCGGCAGAATCGCCTTGACGGACTCGATAAACTCCTGAGTGATGGGATCAACAGACGTACACGTCGGAACGACAACCTTTGTCGCGCCGGATCGCTTGCAGACTTCAACCCATTTCAAAGCGGCTTTTTCAACCGTCTTGCACCGATATTCAATCTGAGCCTTGTTCATCAACCGGGTAAGCTGTTCGTCTCGGCAAACCATCAGGACGGGAACCGCCGGCTGCGAATCGCCCAGCTTGCGGCGCAGTTCGTAGGCGTCGGCATTGGAACCGAAGACAAAATCTGTAACAGTCGCTGGCTGGGCAGTCGATTCTGTTTGAGGAAGCGTAACTTCGCTCACTGCGTTCGCTCCGTTACCGCCTTCCAATTTATCCTTGTTCTCAGCGTTCGCTTCGTTACCGCCTTTCATAACGTCCTCTTTCTCGGGAATCGTCTCGTTCAAGTACGCGTCCTGATACAGTTTGAACGGCAGCGGCGTAATTTCCGGCTGGTATTTGTCGAGAACCAATTCGTTGTAGAAGTGATCGCAGCCTTCTTTAACCGGCATCATCGCCATGCCAATCGCCTTGAACGCGATGAGCGATTCCGGTCTGACGGACATTCCGACTTCGTCCCATGCGTTCCAGTGGGCGGTAATAACGCGGCATTGCGGATGCAGTGCAGCGAATCGGTTGAGGATTTTTGAGCAGAGGTAGTTGGACATTCCGTAGTCCGTCTGACCGTTTCCGCCAACGCGACCAGCCGCCGACCCCATCATGACGATGTAATCCGGCAGGTTTCCTTCGAGCGTTTCCAGAATCGACCACAGCGAACCGACTTTGACGTCCGCCGTCATGCGAACGTTTCGTTCTTCCTTCTTATAGAACGTTGCTGACTTCTCGAACCCAGCGCCGTGAAGAACGCCGGCAATGCGTCCTTCCTGACGGAGAATCTGCTTGACCGCCTGAGCAGCGTTTTCGTATGAACTCAAATCGCACGCCATGTACGTCCACGGAATATTTGCAGCGTCCAAACGGCGGAGGTTTCTGTCAATTTCTAACGCCTTTTCGACCTTCGACCATTCCGCCGCCGGCTTTTTCTTTTCCGCCAACGCAGCGCGAACAATGCTCTGCTTGAGCTGTTTGAGTCCGTCAGCGTCGAGCGTTCTCCACGCCGGGTCAACTTTGGGCAGCGGGGAAGATCCCAAAACATACAGCTTGACTTTGCGATTCTTCGCCAGATAGTACGCCAGTTCCGCAGTAACGCCGCGCGCTCCGCCTGTTACGAGCCAGACTTCCTCAGCGTCAGACGCAGAAGCGGCTTTGATGGAAGACGCTGAAACAATTTCCGGAGCCAACGTCAAAATATAACGCTTTTCGGATTGATAGCAAATGTCGGAATGGGATTCAAAATGCGCCAGTTCTTTAATAAGGGATTTCGCGACGAATTCCGGAGACGCCTTGAGGGAGAAGTCCACCGCTTTGAAGCAGGTGTTGGCGCCGAACGTCGCCAGGTTTTCCACATGGAGATTGTGAACCAGACCGGCAATCGCGCCGCCTTCAACGCGATCGGAATAGCCGGCATAGCCGCCGTCGCCGCCAAGTCGGACGCCCGCCGCCAGACGAAGCTTTCCGACTTCCTTCTGAGCGTTGGCGCAGCGGTAAATCTGACGCAGCGTCAAATACAACGGCAGGAGCGTCGTATTTTCCATGTGCATCCAGTCGGACTGCGTAAACCGGTACGACGTCTCGTTGTCCCAGCTCGGAACGACAAAGACGTTGTAAATGGGGGACTGCTTCCACAGTGCGTCAATTTCAGCAACAATCGTTTCTTCCGACTTTCCAGCGTTGTTGTCGCACAGATCGAAAACAACAACGTCGCTGGAAATCGGCTTTAACTGACGCACCAGTTCCATCGCGACCGGGTTCTTTTCCGAACCGATAATCAGCGTTCTACCAGTAAGAGCAGACGCTTCCGGCAAAGCGGGAGCTTCAACCAGACATTCAATATAGCGGGCTGTAACAGACTTTTCAATTTCCGACGTCGACTGCTTAATTCTGTCATAAAATTGCGCCGGAGTAAACTGGGAGATTTCAGCAACGGAGAAATTCTGAACAGCGGACGCATTCGACTGAACGCTCGGCTTCGGTTCCACCTGTTTTGTTACTTCCTGCTTAACAACTCTGACGTCGAAGTCCGGCAGCAGTTCCCGAATCGGGATTTCATTCCAAAGAGCCTTGTCGTCCTCTGAAACGTAGACGTCCGGAGTGGAAGCGACCATCAACGTTTGCGCCGTATGATTGAACATCCAGGAGCAAACGTTGTCAACCCGATGAAGCATGTTTATCGTTCTAAACGCGCCCGGCAAAGGCATTTCACTCTGATTGGGAAGTTTAACGTCCCGCAAAGCGGCAAACGCCGTCAAGGCGTCAACAGCCATCGACTGTTCAGACCCGTCGTTTGTGAGAATCTGACGGAGTCGGGCTTCCCGAATTTTGGAATGTTCCGGAACCTCAACGCCTCGATCCGGATATTGGCTTCGAAGCAGCTGCGAATGGTTTGCCTGGGCGAGGAAGTCCATGGCATCGCGATGGACGACCATTTTATCGCAGTATTCAACCTGAGCAATCGCTCCAGCGCCGTTTTCCGTCAAACCAATCGTCCAACCGCCAATCGCGCCATTTTTATAGATAAGCTGTAACGCCTGTTCAATGCTGGAACACTCAGACAGAATTCTCTCGACAAGCGCAGAATGTTCTGTCGCTTTGGGCGTGTGCTGGAACGGAGTCGGATAATCCAGCAGCGTGCAGCTTGTTACGCACAGACCGCGAGAATTTATGCCGCCGATAGTTCCCAGCAATCCAGTAACTCCAACAAAGCAATGTGAAATGCGGTTGTCTGGCTGTCGAACCTGAACCTGAACCTGAATGCTGTCCGGGACAATTCTTTTGAAAGGTAAATCGATATTGCAGCCGTGAATAAAGGCGCCGTTCGGGGTCGTGCCCGCAAACTGAACGCAGCCGCTTGCAATGCGCTCAAACGAATGTGAATTCATTATTGTCGAACTGGTATGAACTGTTTTTCCTGCGTTGTATAATTTTTTTTGCTCGGTCGTGTCCTGAGTTGGATACACGCTTACGTTGTGACGAACCAGGACTTCAAGAGGAATTCCAGCCCCGTCAGCCATGCCCCGCATCTCTTCCAGTCCGTCTTTGCCAAAACGGGTAACCAACGATTCCTCATCCATCGCAGGAACCGGCGGCAAAAGCTTTTCAGCCGCCATACCGACAACGTCAACATAACGGCGAACCATCGCTCGCAATTCCTGAGCGTACTGTTTGCCGTACTGCAACCCCATTTCGTACGGCATTCCCTTTTGACGACAAATGCTGATTGAATAGCGGGATGTTTGGAGCGAGGCGTGCGGCGCAATTTGCGTTCCTTCGGTTGGCGTTGGCTTCTGCGTCTGCACTGCGACTTCCTGTTTGACAATATCGACAGGAGGCAGCGGAACGTTTACGACCTCGTTTTCTTCGCTCTGAACGTCCTGCAAAGAACCAAGCTGTCTGCAGATTTCCATGAATTTCTCCGGATCGCCGCCTTTGCTGTTGTCGGAGATGTAAAATTTTACATCAGAGCAGTCAGACAGAATCTGCTTGGCGAGGTTGGTCAGAATCTTTTTGGGTCCAATTTCGACAAAATGACGACAGCCGACGTTATACGCCTTGCGAATCATCGAGATGAAATCGACGGGCTTCGTCATTTGTTCGACCAGATTGTTGCGGAAGACGTCCGGGTCAGATTCAAACGCGCTTGTAACAGAACTCAGCAACAGTCCGGTCGGCAGATCAAACGTGAACGGTTTGAGTCCTTCCGCAAACGGTTTGCAGACGCCTGCCATGAGCGGAGAATGGAAGGCAGCGGGAACCGGCAGAATCAACGCCAGACGCTGGCAGGAAAGCAAATACGCCTCCATCTTTTTAATGGAATCATACGTACCGGCAATAATCGTTTGGGTAGGCGCGTTGCGGTTGGAAACGAAAATCGTAGTCGCTGCGTCCGGAATGGTCGCCATTCCTTCTTCGATCTGGTCTTCCGACGCGTTGGTTGACAGCATCGCCGTTCTCGTTCTTTTGGCGGTGAATTCAGCCAAAGCGTTTTCGATCGCCTGACAGCGAATCTCCGTCGCCAATGCCGCTGCCTGGAAATGCCATACGCCCGCCGCCGCCATGGCTGGGTACTCGCCGTAGGAATGCCCCATCACAACGTCCGGACGAACGCACTGAGACAAATACAGACGATAAATAAACGTGTCAGCAATGAGCAAAGACAGCTGGGTTCTGAACGTATCCTTGCCCAGTTTCGTCCCTTCGGTCTGTAAAACGGTTTGGAAATTCGGCAACCCGACAGTCGTTAAGAAATCGTCAAGCTCCTCAATAATTTCCTTGGCGCCCGGCAGCTCGGTCATGCCGCTCATCATGTTGGGATATTGCGCGCCCTGCCCTGCAAAAAGAAAAGCTACTCGATTACCCGGCTTGCGTAACGGACGGCTCGAAGCAAGAGTTGCGGCTGTCGATTCCCGCTTGTCAGCTGACGTCTCAACTACTGGCGTTACATCGTTTCTCGCGTCGCCTCGCTTTTCTCCTCTTTCCCGGTACGATGCAACATTTTCTATATCCATGGTAATAGTAATCCCTTCACTGTCTTTATGTTGAATTTGCCAAGCCGCCGAAGCAACCGGCTTTTTCTCTTGAATATCAAGCAAAACGTTGGCAAGAGCCATCATGCCTTTTGCCGGACCGAAGTCGCCAAACGTTTTGACAATCGGTTCGTCAATATCGTTCACTTCGGAAGATACGGAAGAACGCATTGTCGTTTTCGATGTGTTGTTGAGCGCGTCCTGAATATGAACGTTCGACGATTCCACTTCAATTTGCGGAATAATCGCATAAATTTTATCTCCGCTTGCCAGAGCGTCGTCCGCTCGTTTGAGTACAAACGCAACTGCGCCTTCAGCCGGAGGCGTAATTGAAGCGTTCTGGTTGTGAAGCATGGCGCGAAGGCTTGCTCCCTGCGACCGGTCGCCGCTGACGCACAGAACGCAATCAATCCGAGTATCCTGTAACAGATCGTACGCCGTTGCCAACCCGGTCAAAGACGATGATAATCCGCCGTCGAGGGAAATGACAGGACCTTTAATATCGTACGACTTCGCTATTTTCGAACCGTACGTACTGTACGTTACGCCGCCCGATACGTCTTCGCCGTTGTTGAACTTTTCCACGACGTTCTTTTTGAATCGTTCACAAACCGCGTTGATTGTTTCGACGTCATAACCGGATCGCTCCAAAGATTCACGAATGGAACGTTCAACCTCGTAATATACGGCGGACGCGTTCATGGAACTCCAATAATCTGTACCGGTTTTGGAACTGGCAACAATAGCGGTTTTAGTACGATCCCAGCGTTCCGGAGAAGCGTTTGCCTCTTTGATGTTTTGCGGCATTCCCGCGTCGTCAATCGCCTGATCGACAGCGTCGAGGAACCAATACCACAACGCATGCCCTTGAGCAACCTGCTTCGGCGGGATGTTGTGTCGTTTCCAGTTATAATGGTAATCGCTGATAAACCCCGCTTTGACGCCGCGACGAGTCAATTCTTCCACGTCCGACAATGTCAAAAACAGATCGCCGCGATCGGTCGGAGCAAACGTCTTGACGCTTTCTCCCTGTTTCACGCGATTTCTGAATTCTGTTACATTGAACGCTTTCGGAGCAAGACATCCAATCCCTACAACGGCAATTGCCTTCGGACGAGCGGGGACATGAGAAATCTGTCTGTTGGTCAATTCTGCCGTTTCCGGTCCTTCTACAACGACGGCGGCGTTTAATCCGCCAACGCCAAACGCTTCAACCATCGCCAGGCGTCTTTTACCGTTGACAACAGACCAGCTCCCCAGTTCCGTCGGAACGTAGAGAGCTGAACTGTTCCAGTCAAATTTGGACGTCGGTTCATTAAATGACGTCTGCGGAAGAATGACCTGATGACGAAGCGACTGTAAAACTTTAATCGCGCTGGTTGCTCCGGCGGCTTCGCACAAGTGTCCAACGTTGGCTTTAACGCTGGTTATTGGAACTGGCTTCTCAAAACCGTTTTCTCTTAAAAACCCGTTGACCGCTTCCAGTTCCGTTGCATCTCCCAAGCGCGTACTGGTAGCATGAGCTTCTATATAGGCGGGCGATTCCGAACTGTCAACATTCGCATCTTTCCAGGCGTTTGAAATCGCCAGTTTTTGTCCTTCAGCGCTCGGCGCCCAGTGTCCTTTCCCTTTGCCATCGCACGAAACGCCAACGCCGCGAACAATTCCCAAGATGTGATTGCCGGCTTTCAACGCCGCAGAAAGAGGTCGAACCACCAAACAGGAACAGCCTTCGCCCTGAATGATGCCGTCTGCCTGCTGATCAAACGGTTTGGAACCGTTTCCGGAACACGCCTTGTTGTAACTGAATAAATTTACAGTTTCTCGACGGATCATTGTAAAACCGCCGCACAGAGCCATCCCCTCCGGATGAAGAGCCAAAAACCGTTGAGCAAGATAAAAAGCCGTCAAAGAAGACGAACAGGCATTGTCGAAAACAAAGCCCTGTCCGTTGAGATTAAAAAGACTTTGGATCGTTCGAGAAACGTAATGAGAATAAATCTGGCTGGATTTATGATAATACGGTTCAAGTTCTTCGTCATTTTTGTTCAGATCGTCTTCAATATTCTGATGAATTGAATCAAGGTCCTGAGACGTCAAATCAGGAGACGTCTGGTGAAGCATTTGCAGCCACAATGGCAGCGCTTCTCGAACGAAATAATTCGTAACGCCTTCTGACTGCCGAACCATGCCGGTATAAACGCTGAAAGGAACGTCAGGCATGTTAAACGGATCGAAGCCTGCGCTTTTAATCGCATTATACGCCGTGAAAGAAGTCAAAAGAATTCCAGTTTCAGTCGGAATCCTGTCTTGAGGAACGCCGCCCTCCAAAAGTTCTTTTATGTATCGAGGCTTGTAGAGTCTGTTAAATTTAAGAAGGTCTAATACGCTCGCAATGTTATTATAGCTCTTTCCCCAAACTCCACTTTCTTCAGACTGATAGACTTCAAACGAATAACGCGCATCCGGAATCGCTCCGATGAAAACCTTTCCCTGCGACAGATTATCCCAAAACTCCTCTGGAGAAAACGCTCCTGGAACACAACAGGATGCGCCGATAATTGCCAGCGGCTCAAAAGGGCAGTCAATAGTTCGCGCTTTATCGTTATTTTGCATTTATAATATTTATATTGTATTGTTCGACATCAACGTGCAATGTCTTAAAATCTTAACCGAACATCAATTTAAACGTCAAAACAATCATAATCTCTGATATTCTGGCATTTTATATAACGCTCTACGACTTTTAAACAAATCTTTTCCTTATTATCTATTTTACCACATCTAACAAACTTGTCAATGGTTTTAGCCTTATAAATACATTTTTTTAGCTTTTACAATCGTTATATTCCGTACACTTACTACATTACTCTAATTATAATTCAATTTTGATAAAATTATTAGAGATTATCAAATTTTCCCAAAATTTAGTATTAAATAAATTATCAAAATTGTCATTATTGAAAATCAACTCGAGAGTAATTTAGCATAATTCTGTTTAATAATGTAATATTGCCCCCGCAATTGGGCGATAAAAGAAATAATTATTAGTTTGTAAAGACATATTATAAACAGATTATCATGACTTTATTGCCATTAACTGCGTTTGAAAATTATATGGTTCTGGATAGCCATCCGGGATACGATATGGCTATCCTGATGGAATGGGCATTCAGGGGGAAGATTAACCGCGATTTAATCGTAGAATCCTACAAACGCGCCGCGAAGTACGAACCTCTTTTTAGAGCCGTTCTTTCCAAACAAAAGGGCGAATATTTCTGGAACGTTGACGACCAGTATCTCATTCCCCTGTCGTTTGAAACAACTGACAAGTCCATCGAGCAATGCGAAGGAACCCGATACGTTGTCTCCGATAATCCGGAAAAGAGTTGTGGTAAAATTGTCATTCGCGAATACTCAGACGGCGTGGCGATTGAACTTTACGTTCACCATGCTATTGGCGACGGCATCGGTCTGAGTCAGTGCTTTACCCGCTGGATGAAAGAGTACGATTTACTGCTCCACGGTCAAACGGACGCATCAACGCAGATTAGCTACCCGGACGGCGATCTGTTTCCCAGACGTGAAGAATTTCATTTTATCCCCAAACAAAAATTGCCGTTGTCAAAAAAAATCTACGACATTCTTCGCGGGATAGCAAGATTCTTTTCTCATCGCGTTCTACCGATGTTTAAAGAAGACAATATCGATAGATCAAAGCTGTCCGATACATTTCCGATGTACTGGCGCCGCATCGACAAAGATTTCTTTTTGAAATACCGGGAAAAAGCTCATTCGTTAGGCGTCAGCTCTAATACGCTCATGATGAGGGACATGTATTTGGCGCTGCGTAAATGGATCGAAATTCATCCTGTCGACGACAAACCCGTCGAACGTCAAAATCGCTGGTTTCGTATGCTCATTCCGATTAATATTCGCACCGATTTCCATCGCACGATTCCCTGCGCCAATATCGTTGGATATATTTTCTATGACAAAAGCCCTGTTGAATGCGATCGGTCTGACGAATTTCTTCAGTCAATTCAAAAATATATTACAAAATGCAAGAATTTTAATTCTGGAACAACATTTCTCAAAGTGATTAAGATTTTGAGAAAGATTCCGGGGATGATGAACTTGATGACGTCAGAAAAAACGTGTCATTGCACTACTATTCTTTCAAATATCGGAAGCGTCTGTAATAAAAGCCTACAAGAAGAATATTGTCAAAACGACGACATTCGAATTGAGCACGATCAGTACCCTCTTCAGCTGATTCGAACGCTCTGCGCCCCGCCAACGCGTCAGCATACGCCCCTTTCTTTTGGCGTTATGCAGTGTCATAACGAGGCGTTTATTTCCTGTCGATACGACCTCAACGTCATAACGGAAGAAATCATGCTGGAATTTTATAATATGTTTGTAGACGAAATGATCCAAAGCGTCAAGGAGGAACAGTAAAATTATGGTTCATCCGGGTGCACGCAAATTTTTCCGGCGAAGATAGACAAGACGAGAAGCTGAACCGCGTCTCGAAAAGACGCCATTTCTATAACCGTCGACTTTAGTCTACGGGCGGCGCAGCGCTCTACACTCTCTCCTAATCGAACCCGCCCCTTTTCTTACCCTCCCTCACGCAAGCGTGAGGGAGGGTAAGAAAAGGGATTTGTCGACTTTTTTTGTTAATCTTTAAGTCCGTGGGTTAAAACCCACGGCTAG
>JAFSMW010000167.1 GCA_017447745.1 Thermoguttaceae bacterium | reverse complement strand
TGGCGAATCTTGGAACGCATCTTGCGCTTTTTTCGACCCAGCTTTCTACGACCTTTTCCGCTAACTTTCGTTCCCACGGTTTATCTCCTTACGTTGTTTAAAATTGTTTATTCATCAATCCCTGATTTCTCAGGAAAACCTTAAAATTATTTTTGAGCGATTATTTTACTCTTTTTTCCAATTTCCACAAGGGGGGGAGGAAAAACAAAATTCTGAAAATTTGGCTTGTCCGATAAGTTGGCGCCTGTGTGCTAAAAAGCGGGCGTATCAGCTGCATTCAGTTTAATTAAGCCGCAAAGAACGAATAGAGTGCAAAGTTTTTAAAACTTCGCGAACATCCTCAGCGTCTCCGCGGCTCCGCGTGAGTTTTTCTGGGCGTTTACGCAACCCGGTTTTGTTCGCCTGTCTCCGCGTGAGTTTTTCCGGGGCGCCTGCCTCAGAACGCCGTCGTATGCGGGTCGCGATGGTAGTTGTCAGTCGGGGAAACGCCGTTGGCGTCGAGCTGAGCCAGGTCGGATTCCGTCAGAGCGAAGTCGAACAGGTCGGCGTTTTCGTCGATTCGCGCCGGCGTAACCGATTTCGGCAGCGGGCAGATTCCGTTCTGCAACAGCCAGCGCAGAGCGACCTGTCCTGCCGTCTTGCCGTATTTCTTTCCCATCGCGACAAACGCCGGGTTGCTAAACACCCCTCCGCGCTGCAGCGGCGCCCACGCTTCCGGGAGAATGTTATGCGCCTTGCAGAACTCGACAATCTTCTTTTGCGGGCACGCGGGATGAAGCTCAATCTGATTGACCATCGGCGCCACGCTGGCGAACTTCAGCAGCGGTTCGAGATGGTAGTCCATGAAATTGCTCACGCCCAGCGCTCGAACAGCCCCGTCGGCGTAGAGTTTTTCCATCGCCCGCCACGTCTGACGGTTGAGTTCCGCCCAGTCCTGCTGATGTCCCGCCGAAACCGGCCAATGAATCAGCAACAAGTCGAAAAAGTCCATCTTGAGCCGTTTGAGCGAGTCCGCGACCGACGTCAGCGTCGACTCGTATCCCTGATGATTGTTCCAGACCTTTCCAGTCAGAAAGACGTCTTTACGATCCAGCCCGGAACGACGAATCCCTTCTGCAACGGCAGGTTCGTTCGCGTAGACTTCCGCCGAATCGACGTGCCGATACCCGCGACGAAGCGCGTACTCTACAGCTTTCGCGCCGACCTCGTCGTCCGGCGTTCTAAACGTACCCAACCCGACGCAGGGAATTTTCACGCCGTTGGATAAAACAAAACAGTCTTGAAGTGAGTTTAGCATGGGGATAATAAAATGAAAGGCGGTAACGGAGTGAGCGCAGCGAACGAAGTTACGCTTCTTGACAACACATCCACGTTTATTCTACTCCATTCCCTTTCCAATTGCAAGCGGGCGAGTCCTCCTCTACGCAAAAAGACAAGAAATTTTGCGTAATAGTGAATTGACATTCGTTCCCGATTCTTTTAGAATTACGATATCGAGAAACGCAAAGAGGAACGATCTCTGGCGACGTATATATTCAACTATCCTGTAAGGAACTTTTGACATGAGACAATTAATACCGCGTATTGGGTTATTGGTTGCGGCGTTGAGCGTAACAGCGTCGCTGGCGCAGGCGGACTGGATCGACGGCAAAATGCCGGTTAAACAGCAGGACGCGGTCGCGCCGGCTGCCGTACCCGCTCCGCTGGAAAACGTTCGGCTGACGCCCAGCGTGTTTGCAGACGTCCAGAATCTGGAAAAGGCGTATTTGATCTCGCTGGAGCCGGATCGGTTTCTGGTTCGATTCCGGTCTGAAGCGGGGCTGCCCCCAAAGCCGGGAACTCAGGTTTACGGCGGCTGGGAAAAGAACACCCCGCTGGCGGGTCATTCCTTTGGGCATTTTCTGACCGCGGCGTCTAAAATGTACGCTGCCACAGGAGACGAACAGCTCAAAGCCAGCGTCGACAAGTCCGTCGAAGGCTTGGCGCAAGTTCAGGCTGCGTTCGGCGCCGACCCGCGATGGGAGGGGTACGTCGACGCTATTCCCCACGGGAAAGACCTCTTTGAACGCACCGCCGCCGGGGACGTAACGCTCATGGGAAAGACGTGGATCGTTCCGTACTATACGCAGCACAAAATCCTGGCGGGGCTTCTCGACGCCTATCGATACTGCGGCAACGAGCTGGCGCTGGAAGTCGCCAAAAAGCACGTGGACTGGCTGATTCGGTTTCTTGACCCGCTGACCCCGGAACAGTTCGAACGGATGCTGCATACGGAATTCGGCGGCATTCAGACACCGATTCTGGAACTGTATTCCATTACCGGCGAGAAGAAGTATCTCGATTTCGCTCTGCGGTTTGAGCATAAAGAAGTTGTAACATCCTGGAAAGCGCAGCAGGACAACCTGCCGGGAATTCACGCCAACACGCAGATTCCCAAAGCGCAGGGCTGCGCCAAGGCGTACGAAATCACCGGCGACAAGACCATGAAAACCGCGGCGGACTTCTTCTGGAACACGGTTGTCAAACATCATACGTACGTAACAGGCGGGAACTCGTCCAGAGAGCATTTCGGTCCGGAGGACAAGCTCAACGACCGGTTCGACTGCCCGACGGAAACGTGCAACACGTACAACATGCTCAAGCTGACGGAACATCTGTTCGCCTGGAATCCGAACGAGCCGCAGTACATGGACTACTACGAACGAGCTCTGTACAACCACATTCTCGGCGCGATTAACCACCACGCTTCGCCCGACGACTGGTTTCAGGCGGGTCTGACCTGTTACTTTATTCATTTCAAGCCCGGCAGCGCCAGAGTTTACGAAGCCCCCTACGACGCCTTTACCTGCTGTTTCGGAACCGGCATGGAAAACCCCGGCAAGTACGGCTGCGCGATTTACTGGAAGTCGCTGGACAACAAGACGCTGTACGTCAACCTGTTTATCCCGTCCGTTTATACGTGGGAAGAACAAGGAGTAAAAGCGGAAATCAAAACCGACTACCCGGCATCCGGCAAAGTCGAGATTGCTTTTACCGCCCAGCAAGACGCCCAGTTTGACTGCAAGGTTCGCATTCCGTCCTGGACGGGCAAGAGCGGGTTCGAGACGTTCCCCGTCGCGCTCAAGGCGGGCGAATCGAAAAGCGTAACAGTCAACTTCCCCATGACGCTTCGGACGGAATCCATGCCGGACAATCCCAACCGCATCGCGATCTTCTACGGCCCAGCCCTGCTCACCGCCGATTTGGGCGACCGAGATCAGACGCCCATCGTCCCGGCAATCGTCTCCTCGTCTAACGACCCGGCGGACTGGCTGGAGCAATCGCCCGACAACCCGTTGCTGCTTACCGCCAAGCCCGGCGCGTTTACGTCCGACGCCCTGACCTTCGTTCCGTTCTACGCTCTGCACGAACGGCGCAACTGCATTTTCTTTGACCGCATGACGCCGGAACAGGTTCAGGCGATCAAGGAGGAAGCCCAACGGCGGGAACAGGAGGAGAAGGAACTCAAAGCAAGAACGCTGGACTACGTCGCCCCGGGAGAAATGCAGTCCGAACGCGACCACAACGTCCAGTCGGAGAACTCGGAAGCCGGTACGCACAACGGACGGAAGTACAGACATACCGGCGGCTGGTTTAGTTATGATATCGCCGTCAGCCCAACGCAGCAGAACGAGATTCAGCTTGACTTCTGGGGCGGCGACGTCCGAAAGTTCACGATGGAGCTGGACGGCAAAGAGATTGCGGTTATTGAACTCAACAACGACAAACCCGGACAGTTCTTTACCCGATCGTTTGACGTCCCCAAAGAACTAACCGCCGGCAAGACAAAAGCGACTCTGAAATTCGTTGCCTCGTCCCGGTCGCTGGCAGGCGGAGTGTTTGGGGTAAGAGTGTTGAAGAAGGAAGCTCGTTGAGAATTTGAGTTATTAAAAATGAAAGGCGATAACGGAGCGAACGCAGTGAGCGAAGTTACGCTTCCTATACAACCGCGTAGCGGTTGAATGTCTCTAGCCGTGGGTGAAACCCACGGACAGCGAAAAAACAAAAAAATTACAAACCAAAAGATATTATCGCCTAATACTCTTTTCTCTTGCTCTCCCCCTTTTAGGGGAGAGCAAGAGAAAAGCCACTGCAGCGATAAGGGGGAACGTTTATGCTCTCCAATTCCGTGGGTTTCACCCACGGCTACTAATATTGAACCGCTAACGCGGTTCTTTGCGGCGACTCAGTCTGTTTCATAATTCACTCCAATGCATCATTAAGACTTTGGAGAAGAGTCTGAAGTTGAATCTGAATTGTCGTTAGCATAGAACTGTTTTCGGCGTTCACGCATGATGCGTTTTTTTTCCTTTGCAAGTTCTTCTGGAGTGTAATCATCTCTCCCAAGGTTTTTAATAGCTTCCTTTTTCAGTTCAATAGAATTCTTAATACAAAGGACAATACAAAAAATCCAACTCGCCCCAAATAAAATGGCAACAGGTGCAAAAAATATAGCTGCGGCAATTAAATGCTGGCTCCGATAACCCTGAAAATCAAATAGGGCACAACACAAATTTGCAAACGCAAAAAAGCCACAAATAATACATAGCCATGTCATAAATTTAGCTACTGGACCAGACAGAGAATTGAATTCTTTTGAATTAAATTTACTCATAATTAAATCCTCGTTAAGTTAGTAACGCAAATTCTAACAATCGTTACATAAATTATATCATAAATTTTTAAAAGATTAACAAGAATGCTGCAGATGTGATAAAAAAAAGCGAAAATTTTGCTAAAATCGCAGCAAACGTTACTTAATTTGACAAAAAAGTCAATGAACGGGAACCATCGGCTATTTCTCTGTGGTCATACGTCATAAAACAGAAAAAGGCATTTTGGTTAAAGGGAATATGAGACAATTTTTTGTTCAGTCTGGTCTATCACAAATAGTTCTGACCCGCTGAAAACCCTCGCCGCAGCCGAAAACGCCTCTGGTTCGCTGACATCCTGTCCGCCGAAGAAATTTTACCACAAAGAACACAAAGAACACAAAGAAATCTTTAAAACTTCGCAAACATTCTCCGCAACTCCGCGGCTCCGCGTGAGTTTTTTCCGGGTGGCTTACGCACCCCGGCTCGCCTATTATTCTTTTTCGGTAAACCGCGCTACCCAGCCGCCGTTGCGGACCATGTCGATCGTCAGCGTCATTTCGGCGGTTACGTCGATCGTTTCCACTGCGGCTTTCTCGGCATCTTTGGCGGAGTCCGGGACGTCTTTGACAATCATCGCGGAATACGTCTTGCCCGGCGCGAGGAACGAGAGGTTGAGCTTGTACTGGCGAGCGTTCGCGTCGGTTATCGCTGCGGCGTAGTAGACGGAGCCGGTTCGGCGGGTTTGGACGAAGAACTCGCCAATCGCGCCGTCCAGAGCCGTCGTTTCGTCCCAGACTGTCGGCAGATTTTTGAGAATCTCAACGCCCACAGCGCCGCAATAATGTTCCGGCGTGTCACAAAGAGTCGTAATCGGACTGTCGTACAGAACGCACAGAGCCAGTTCGTGCGCCCGGGTACCGATAACCTGCGTCGGACGCGTTTTGGAATACTTTTCCGGCTGACGGTTGAGCATGCCGCCGGGCGTATAGTCCCCAAATCCGCACAGATACCGCGTAAAGGGCAGCGTCGCTGTATGAGCGCTGTCGGACGGCGTGGCGCCGCTCCCAGTTCGCGCTACCGCGCGGTTACCTAAATACGCTCCCGCTGGTCGCTCTGTACCAACTTCACTACGGTCTTTCAATTGTGAACCAAGCGTAGACTTGCCCATCTCGTTGCCGCGAATGGCTTCGACTGTTACAAGATTGGGATACGTTCGTTCAATTCCCGTCGGCTTGTAAATGCCGTGGAAGTTGACCATCAGATGATACTTCGCCGCCAGCGCGAGCGTATTGTTAATCCAGTTGACGGTTTCCTGATCGTCCGCGTTCATGTGGTCGATTTTACAGCCGGCGACGCCCCATTTTTCGTACTGCTGAAACGTCTTTTCGACGCCGCAGAGCTGCAAGTCCTGACTTTCGACCCAAAGGAAAATCCCGACGCCCTTTTCTTTCGCGTGAGCGATAATCGCCGGCATGTCAACGGCGCTTGTACTTTGAAGCGTGTCGATGTCGCAGCCGATTCGGTTTTTCATTTTCCAGCTGCAGTACCACGGGTCGTCGATTGTCATGTACTTCCAGCCCATTTGAGCCGCCATGTCGACGCGGTCGATGGTCGTTTGCGTGTTCATGCCCTTGTTGCCGTTAGACCACCAGTCCCAGGCGGACGCGCCCGGCTTAATCCAGCTGGTATCTTCGATCTGACATCGCGGGTTCAAATTGAGAACGGCGCCGGAGTTGTTGACAAGGTCCACTGGCGTTTTGCCCAGCAGGACGACGCGCCACGGAGACGGCGTCGACTTTGTAACAACGACGCAGCCGTTTTTGTCTTTTCGGGGCGACAGCCGGGTTTTAAGCGTCGTCGAGCCGTTTTTCGCCGAGGCGAACTGAGCGCCCGCCCAGTCGACAAGAGCCGCTTCGGTTATCGCCGCGCAAAAGTCCGGCGTTTGGACCACGACCGGGCAGGCGTCAAAGGCGTCTTCCTTAATCTGTGACAGCTTCCCCTTGACGAAGAACTGCTGCTGATCCGTATAGAATCGTCCCTGATTGGACGTCCAGACGTCAAAATCGGCGGGGAACGAGTACTGCGTCAAGTCTTCCTCAACAACGTACGTCTGCTCTTTTTTGAGAAGAATCTCGTACCGAAACGCCGCTGCGTCGTCGTAGGCGCGAAAGACGTACCGGAACTCCATCTCGGCGTTGGCGTAGACGAGCGTAATCTGATTGTAATGGTCGACGTACTGCGACTTCTTCCCAAACCGGTTCGTCCACGTCTCGTTTTGCGAGCTTTCCGACGTCCCGATAAACGACCACCCGGCCCCCGGGTCAACATCTTTGAACTTCAGACCCGTTTTGGACTCGTTGAGAACCGCTGCGCCGTTAAACGAGATAGCGTACGTCGGCGACGACTCGTTTTGCGTTACGACGATTTTCACCGCGCCGTTGGGCGACGTTACAACGCTCTGCGGCGCCGCCGCGAAAGAAACGGAAATATTCAACGCCGTAATAGCGGCGAGGGTAAGGAGGAGTTTTGGGAATTTCATGGGTGTTGAGACAGTAGGATTAATGGAAGGCGGTAATGGAGCGACCATCGGGAGCGGAATTACGCATTCGCCGACAGGCGAACAAAACGTTTGTCCTGTTCACGCACACTGGTGAGCCGGCTCGCGGCAGTCCTCTGCCGCACAACAAAAACTCACGCGGAGCCGCGGAGACGCAGAGGATGGGGTCAGAGGGGCGGATTTAACGTGAAAAGCGGGTACGTTCATCGCGTCCAGAATGGACGCCATTTCTATAACCGTCGACTTTAGTCTACGGGCAGCGAAGCC
>JAFSMW010000166.1 GCA_017447745.1 Thermoguttaceae bacterium | reverse complement strand
ATCTCTTTCGGGTCAACGCCGACGGTCAGAGTTGGGACCCGGTCGCGGCGATGAATCTGCCGTTCTTCCCAGACGTACGGATTGGTTGTCGTTATCTGTCCCAGAGGAACGGATTCCATGGCGCGTCCCCAAATCGGGAGGCTGTCGAGGTTGGCGATGTCGTTTCTTTCCGCTTCCGTTCCGCGAACGATAATCGGGAGAATGTTGTCGCCCTCAGCATACTGACCGACGGGAATTCCAGACGACGCCCAGCGGAGCATAACGCCCATTTCCGTTCTGGAAACGCCGGCTCTGGAGCCTTTGGGCTGAGAGTAGTTGGGAGTCCACGCCAGGGTTTGTTGACGCCAGTTCAGCTGAGGCGAATGAGTATGCGGGTTCTTTCGCATAATGGATTCCACCTGAGACGCCAGCTGACGAAGCGTCTTTTCATCTGGACCGCGAAGCCGCGTTTCCACTTCAAACTTGGTTGTAGGTCCCAGACAATATCTTTGAGCGCGAGTAAACGCCTGCGGGAATTCCTTTTGCAGCCATTCACTTGTTGGATCTAAAAGATTGTCAACGTCTTTGAGCGTATCGACATTTACAACAAAATGCGCGTAGGACGAGTTCGGCAGTTCCGGTTCGTACGGAAGATAGAATCGCGGCGGACCGGAACCGATAAACGAGGCGACATTTTTGACTCCCGTCTGCGATTTAAGATGTTCTTCAATCTTCTTTGCATCGTCTGACGTCTGATTGATTGACGTTCCTTCCGGAAGCCAGTAGTCAACCATAAACTGGGTTCGAGTTGCTCGCGGGAAGAATATCTGCTCGACGTGACGGAATTCAATTACCGACAAAGCCAGCAGCATGCCAACGCCCAGCAAAACGATTATTTTATGACGCAGCGACCATTCCAGAGCCGCTTTGTAACCGCGATAAACCAGACCGCCGTGCGGCGATCCTCCAGCAGCCGGGGCTATGCGTTTAACAAATGTGTAATACACAACCGGCGTTTGAATCATCGCCACCAGCCAGCTGATAATAAGCGAGATGGTCAAGACCAAAAACAGGTCGCAGCAGTATTCGCCCGACATGTCCTGAGACAGATAAACCGGGAGAAATGCGATAAAGCCAACAATCGTCGCGCCAAGGAGCTGATGGGCAACTCGTCTCGCGCCTTCGATACAGGCTTCTTTTCGTTCCATGCCCTGCTGCATTCTGACGAGAATCAAGTCGCCGACAACAACGGCGTCGTCGACCAGAATTCCCAACGCAACAATAAACGCGCCCAAAGAAACGCGGTGCAACGTCATTCCCATTGGATAAATGACGCACATGGTCGCTAAAATTACAACCAAAAGCGAGCTGGTAATAAGCAGACCGCTGCGCCACCCCATGGCAACCATAACGACAATTGTAACAATTATAACCGCTTCATAAAGGTTTTTCATGAAGGCGTTAATTGAAATACGAACGTTGTCCGGCTGATAGGCAATTGTCTGGAGTTCAAATCCGACCGGGAAGGTTTTGAGGATTTCCTCCGACTTTTTTCGTACGCCGTCGCCCATCTCGATAACGTTGCCGCCAGGAACGGGAGCAATCGCCAATGCGACAGACGGAATGCCGTTGACTCGGAGGATTTTTTCTGCCGGGTCTTCGTAAACCCTTTTAACTGTCGCAATGTCTCTAAGGCGAATCTGCTTTGATCCCGCCTGATTTTTGGTCGCAATCGTTTGCGCCAATCCTGCCAGTTCCGAATTTTTCAATAATTGAGCCGCCTGTTTCTCCACTTGATTGGAAACCGTTTCCGGGAGAATCAGGTCTTCAATTTCTTCGACGCTTCCGAAAACGCCCTGCGGAGCCAGACGAATCGTCTCGCCGTCAACGACCATGTCCCCAGCGGACATCTTCGCGTTTTGACTTTGCAGCGCCAAAACCAGCGCGGCGGGCGGAACTGCCAATTCCGCCATTTTAGCGCGTGAAACTTCAATTTCGATAATCTCTTTCTGTTCGCCCCACAGTTCAACTCGTCCCACCTGATTAACAAGCTGAAGTTCTTTTTGAAGCAGTTTCGCCTTGTCGCGCAGTTCTGACGCGGGATAGTCGTTGGACGACAGCGCAATTACAATCCCGTAGACGTCTCCGAAATCGTCGATGACAATCGGAGCCATCGCCTCAGCGGGAAGCGACAGTTTAGCGGTGGAAAGCTTGTTCCGCAAATTCTGCCAGATTTGCGGCAGTTTATTTGTCGGAACGTTTGACTTGACGTCTACAAAAACAATCGACTGCCCCGGCTTGGAAATGGAACGGATATGATCCAGCCCCTGCAGCCGCTGAACAATTCTCTCGACTTTGTCTGTAACCTCGTTTTGAACCTGTTCTGCGCTGGCGCCGGGGTACATTGTTGCAACAACAGCCGTCTTGACCGCAAATTCCGGGTCTTCCAGACGTCCCATGGAAAAATAGGAATATATCCCGCCCAGTATTATCAATGTTACACAGAACGCTACAACTTTTCGGTTATTTATCGCATATTGTGGAAGCATGATTTAATTATTGATTTCAAATTGCTTATTATTATTTGTCTTCTGACGATTCCAGTTTAACCTTTTGTCCTGATTCCAGGAATCGAGCGCCGGCGGAAACGATAACGTCTCCCGGCTTGAGTCCGGACTCCACTTCAACGCCCTCTGGACGAATCTGATGAATCGTAATCGTCTGGGCGGTAACCGTAGACGTGTTAGCGTCGTAAAGCATGACTTGAGCCGTGTTCCCCTTACCGGCGTCTTTGCTGTCCGCCGGCGGCGCAACCATACTGCTTTGAGGAATTACAAAATATGGATTGGTCCGCTTGAATGCCAACGTAACGGTTGCCGCCATGTTGGGACGAACGAGAACAAAATCCGGATCGTCGTTGTCCGGCAAGCTGACTGTGAGCGTCATTGGGTAGGACTGCCGCCCCAGCTGAATCGACGAACCGATTTCCTTGATCTTCGCCGGGAACGTCTTGCCGGGGAACGCTTCAAAGGAACACGTAAAGCGATCCTGATCGAAGTCCTTTTCGCGAATCAAAATGGATTCCGGAATACTGATGGAAACTTCAATCTGCTTGGAATCCGACAGCTCGACAATCCCCTGACCGGGAACAATAACCTCGTGATTTTCAACAAACTTCTGAACGATAACGCCGTCGAAGGGGGCTTTTAAAACGGTGTCAGCCAAGGCGTTTTTCGCCGTTTTCAGACTTGTCTTGATTCCGGCAATCTTCGCTTCCGCCGCCTCAATCTCTTCAGGGCGCGCGCCGGTAGTTGCCTTTTCAAGCTGATTTTCCAACGACTCTCGAGCGGCTTTGGCAACGTCGTAATCCATCTTGGCTTTATCGTACATGGCTTTAGACGCCGTCTGAGATTCCAGTAGGTTCGCCATTCGCTCAAACTGGACTTTCGCGGTTTCCTCTGACGACTTAGCCGCTTCAAGCTGAGACTTTAACGACGCTACGTCTTCCGCTCTCGCCCCGGTTTTTAACGCCGTGTAAATGGCATTGGCTTCAGTCAGGCTGTATTCCAGACGCTCTACGGCAAGCTCGAAATCGCGCGGATCCAGCTTCGCCAGAACGTCGTCCTGATTGACAGCGGCGCCGAGCGTTGCGTTAAGCTCGCAAAGCTCTCCGGGAATGCGGAAAGACGCCTTTGTGCGGCGCGCTTCTTTGGCAAAGCCCGGGAACGTTCTCAAATCCGACTCGTTGGTCTGTCCAACGGTAAAAATGCGGACAATCACTTGATCCGGTTCCGGCAATGCAACCTTTTGCAGAGATTTTTGGTATTGAAAATACACAACACATCCGATTGCAACCAAAATCAACAGCGAAACTGCTGAACCAATTATTGCGCTTATTTTTTTCTTTTCTGACATGGCTTTTAAACACTAACGTTATAAAGGGTCTGAAATATGGAGCCAGACGCAGAAACAAACTTCCTCGTTTCTCTGTTTCTACTAAACGTCTCCATTTCTTTATACTATACTATACTATTTAAATATTAATTATAACTCCAATTTCCAAATTTGAAAGAGAATTACGCCGTTTTTTATAAAATTATATTTGTCAACATTAACTGACATTATCAAAGAATGAGTCGTTTCGATTATTCGATATTCCTCTATCCGAACAATTTGATCAATTCGATATAATCGCATTCTGTGCTTTCTCATCTTCAACGTTCCCGTCCGCCCTTGCAAAGATAAAAATTTGGGATACAATATAGATATAGAGTATTTGAACTTGAGCGCGCGATGATCGCCTGCGCTTTGACGACCTAACATCTGAAAATCCCTCATGGCAAGTTTACTGATTAAAAACGGACGCGTAATCGACCCCGCCAACGGCGTCGACAGAGTTACCAATGTTTTAATTGAAAACGGTCGAGTTACCAGCTACGACCTCAATTCTCGCGGTGAAGACAAGGTTATCGACGCGACTGGCAAGCTAGTCGTTCCCGGTCTGATTGACCCGCACGTTCATCTTCGCGAACCGGGATTTGAAGAAGACGAAACCATTGCCACCGGCACCGCGGCGGCAGTCGCAGGCGGATTTACGTCGATCGCCTGTATGCCCAACACCAACCCGCCGGTCGACTCCCGCGCCTCGGTCGAGTTCATTCTCCATCAGGCGCAGCGCGCTGACAACTGCAACGTTTACCCGGTGGCGTGCATCAGCCAGGGGCGAGCGGGCGAATCGCTGGCGGAAATGGGGCAGCTGTCCGAAGCGGGAGCAGTCGCCTTTTCAGACGACGGCGCGCCGGTTTCCAACGCGGAACTCATGCGCCGGGCGTTCGAGTATTCCATCATGTTCGACAAGGCGATTATGAACCATCCAGAAGACAAGTCGCTTACTCACGGCTGCGTCATGCACGAGGGCTTGGTGAGCGTCGAACTGGGATTGGCGGGCATTCCCGCCGCGGCGGAAGAAATCATGATAGCCCGCGACATCACCCTGGCGGAACTCACCGGCGGGCGTCTGCACGAACAGCACGTTTCCTCTAAAGGCTCCGTAGACCTCATTCGCCGCGCCAAGGCTCGAGGCGTTCGCGTTACCGCCGAAGTTACCCCGCACCACATCTCCCTGACGGACGAATGTCTGCGAACGTTCGACTCCTGTTACAAGATGAACCCGCCGCTGCGTTCTCAGGAAGACGTCGACGCCTGTATCGAAGGACTCAAAGACGGTACGCTGGATATCATCGGCACCGACCACGCGCCCCACGCGCCGGAAAAGAAGATGGTCGAGCTGGACCGCGCCCCGTTTGGAATCGTCGGGCTGGAAACGGCGCTGGGCGTTCTGTGTACAAAGCTTATCGTTCCCGGACACCTGACCTGGCCGCAGCTGATTGAAAAAATGACCATCAATCCCGCTCGACTGCTCAACCTCAAAAAGGGATCGCTGGAAGTTGGCGCGGACGCCGACATTACAATTATCGACCCGGATATGCAATGGACGGTTGACGCCAGCCAGTTCAAAACCAAGAGCCGCAACACTCCGTACAACGGTTGGACGCTTACTGGTCGCGCCGTTTACACGATCGTCGGCGGCAGAATCCGGTTCTCAATTTAAAATAGTTGCAAGAAAATGAAAGGCGGTAACGGAGCGTCCACCGGACGCGTAGTTACGCTTTATTGAGCAGTAGATTTAAGCGTAATTTCGTTCGCTTCGCTCACTTCATTACCGCCTTTCAATAACTACTGCCTACTGCCTACTGCCTTACCCCCCATGCACTACATCCTCCCCCTCCTCGGAATCGCCGTTTTTTTGTTTATCGCCTGGTTGATGTCAGAGAATCGCAAACAGATTGTTTGGCGACCGGTTCTCTTGGGAATGGCAATGGTCTTTGTTTTCGGCTGGGCGCTGCTGGGAACGAAGTTTGGGAATACGATCAAAGAAGCCGGAGGCAACGGCATTACCGCTTTTATTCAATGCGCGGACGAGGGCGCAAAAGCGATTTTCAACGAAAAGCTCATCAGCGGCGCGTCTGACCTGTGCTGCGCCGGGCTGACGTTTTTGCCGTCGCTGATTTTTATCGGGTCGCTGTCCGCCGCGTTGTATTACTTGGGCGTTCTTCAGTTTGTCATTCGGATTTTCGCGGCGCTTGTTACAAAAGTAACGCGCATTTCCGGGGCGGAAGCGTTAATTTCCGTCGCCAACATGTTCCTGGGCATGGTCGAGTCCCCGTTTGCCGTCAAACCGTACTTGCCGCGCTTTACCCGTTCGCAGCTGTTCTGCATGATGACCTGCGGCATGGCGTCGATTGCCGGCGGGGTCATGGTCGTCTACGGCGGTATGTTACAAAAGGCGGGAACGTCGCCGGGACATTTGATTATCGCGTCAATTTTGACGGTCTTCTCTGCAATCGTCATTTCCAAGATTATCGTTCCGGAAACAGACCCGGAAACGGCAAACAGCTTTGCTGAAACCAGCCAGAAAGAACAGAACGGTTCAGACGCCAACCTGCTCGACGCGATTTGCCGCGGCGGCGGCGAGGGCATGGCTCTGGCGATTAACGTCATGGCAATGCTCATCGCGTTTAGCTCTTTGCTGGCGTTGTTGAATCTGTTGCTGGGCTTGTTCGGAAACGTCGGCGATGCCCCGCTGACAGTTCAGCGCTTTTTCGGCTGGCTGTTCGCGCCCTTCGCGTATCTCATGGGCGTGCCGTGGAATGAATGTCACTTTGCCGGTCAGTTGCTGGGCGAAAAAACGATTCTCAACGAATTTATCGCCTATCTTGACATGACCAATCCCGACAACCTCTCGCAGCTTTCAGAACGCTCGCGAGTTATCATGTCATACGCTTTGTGCGGATTCGCCAACTTCGGATCGTTGGCAATCATGATCGGCGGACTCGGCTCGCTCGTCCCCACCCGCCGGGCGGAAATCGCCAAACTGGCAATCCCGTCGCTTGTCAGCGGAACCCTCGCCGCATTCATCACCGCCTGCCTCGCCGCGCTGTTTATCTAAATCAAACAGGCAGAAAAGCCCCCGCCCCGCTGGATCGCGGCTGTTTCAGTCGCCCCAAAATCTCACGCGGAGCCGCGGAGTAGCGGAGGATGTTCGCGAATATGGAAGGCGGTAACGGAGAGAGCGAAGCGAACGTAGTTACGCTTTGTTCGAAGGGGGAAATCCCGTATTGCATAAGCTGAAAACCACCTCCTCTGGATGTAGCCCGTCCCCGGGCTACGTTGCTGGTACAAGAAAAATTTCTTTCGTAGGAAAGCCCGCCTGAACTCCCGGCACGCGGCAGTTCCCTGCCGCATTGCAGGTATGACGAACAATCTCTTTCGCAGAATAACCCCTCCGTCCCTCTTGATCGCGGCTGTTTCAGCCACCGAAGAAAAAACTCACGCGGAGCCGCGGAGTAGCGGAGGTTGTTCGCGAATATGAAAGGCGGTAACGGAGTGAGCGAAGCGAACGTAGTTACGCTTAGGCGAGCCACGGGTGTTAACCCGTGGGCGTGAGCGAAGCGAACATAAAAAATTTTGGAGTGCGGGAGCAAAGCTCCCGCTTTCGTACTTGACGGCTTGCCGTCAAGCGGCGAGGCGCCGCCCCCAGTCCGCGCTTCCGCGCGAGACGTATTATAATCGCTCCCGCTGGTCGCTTGTGTACTTGACGCTAATAGTTTTTTTCTCTCTTATCAAGCTACGCTTGACGGTTTGAGCAGTCCGAACTAGAAAAAAGCGAGAGTTCCGCTAACGCTTCCCTCTCGCACTCCGAAAAATGTCACCTTGAAAAATCGGGTTGTGTTAATATCCAATAAAAAAACGAGAAGTAAAAGATTACGTCTCTTACTTCTCGTTTTTTACTTTCCGATAAGTATCGTTTAGAGAGCTTTGACTCCCTTTTCGATCGCTTCTTTGACGCTGTCAATCGTCGGGGCGACTTCTTCGCAGTCAACGGTAACGCAGTTGACGTTTTGAGCCGTGAACGCGGCGTCGAGGTCAACGCTGTCCATGTATCCGCTGTCCTGGACGAACTGGGAAACGGCTCCCAGAAGTTCCGTAGCCGCGGCGTTGTCGCCGGTGGTGGGAATCGTAACAGTAACAGTCAGACGACGATCTTTCGTTCCGCGAATAATCGGGAGCTTGGCGTCGAAGAGCTGGCTGCGGTTCTGATAGTGAGTGTGCAGCAGTTCGTGAGCCTTGTGAGAACCTGCATGTCCGCCGAGGTGTTCTTCGTAGCACTTGTCGACCATGTAGTTTTCTTGCGACTTCTTAAGCTGGCAAGTGGCGTCGATCGTGTACAGACCGTCCTGACGCTGCTTGCGAATGGCGTTGTCAGCGCCGTAGGGCTGACCGCCGCCGGAAATGCATCCGCCCGGGCAAGCCATGACTTCGATGAAGTCAAAGTAGGATTCGCCAGATTTGAGTTCGTTGAGCAGTTTCTTCGCAGCCGCCAAGCCGTAAACGACGGCAACTTTGACTTCGTTGCCAGCAACGTTGAGCGTAGCGGTCTTGCGGTTGTCCATACCGCGAACCATCGTGAAGTTGACGTCTTTGAGCGTTTCGCCGGTAATCTTTTCGACCGCGAAACGAAGAGCGGCTTCCATAACGCCTCCGGACGCGCCGAAGATGACGCCGCCGCCAGTCGCCAGACCCCAAGGCATGTCGAACGCCTGCGGAGCAAGCGTGTTGATGTCGATGCCCATCGAGTGGATCATACGGCCAACTTCTGCGGTGGTGATAACAACGTCAACGTCCGGTTTGCCGTCGGTACCCAGTTTCGGAAGCTGAATTTCAAACTTCTTTGCTGTGCAGGGCATGATGGAAACGACGAAGAGGTCTTCTCGCTTGCAGCCGAGCTGCTGCGGAAGAATGTCCTGAGCGATAGCTCCGAACATGCCTTGCGGAGAACGGCAGGTGGAAACGTTGGGCAGGAATTCCGGGAAGTAGCTTTCAGCAAACTTGACCCACGCCGGGCAGCAGGACGTAAACAGAGGCAACTTTTCCTTCTTCGTGAATCGATCGATGAATTCGGTCGCTTCTTCGAAGATGGTCATGTCGGCGGTGAAGTTGGTGTCGTAAACGTACTTGAAGCCCATGAGCTTCAAAGCGGCAACGAGTTTGCCGGCAACGTTTTCGCCAACCGGGCAGCCGAACATTTCGCCCAAGCCGACTCGGACGGACGGCGCGATCTGAACGACAACCGTTTTGCTGGTATCGTACAGAGCTTTCCAAACTTTGTCCGTGTCGTCGCGCGGGGTTAAGGCGCCAGTCGGGCAGACGGCGGCGCACTGACCGCAGTTGACGCATTCGACTTTGCCTAAATCGTTGTTGAACGCCGGGGCAACCAAAGCGTTGCTGCCGCGGTTTGTGAAGTTGATAGCTCCAATGCCCTGAATTTCCGAGCAGACGCGGACGCAGTCGCCGCAAAGGATGCACTTGTTGGGGTTGCGATCCAAAGACGGAGAGGACTTGTCAATCGGGTGTTCGTGACGCGGAGCCTTGTAACGGACTTCGTGAACGCCCAAACGGCGAGCAATGCTCTGCAGAGAGCAGGTGTCGCTTTTCGGGCACATGGTGCATTCGCGGTCGTGGTTAGCCAACAACAGTTCGATGTTGATCTT
>JAFSMW010000165.1 GCA_017447745.1 Thermoguttaceae bacterium | reverse complement strand
TCTTTGTTTAGTCCCCCAGATAAATCTGGGGGCTACGATTTTTGAATTGTTTTTATTTCCCACGTCTAAAGACGTGGGGATAAGAACATATAAATCTGGGGTCATCAATAATGGTTAAAGACATTTTTCTACATTCCATCTGCCCCCATTTTTGAACGCACCCTTCAATGCAGCCAGCCGGAGGGGGAGATTTCTTTCCCGTTTGTCGTCCACAGACCGGGCTGGTTCACGACGGTTCCGATTCTGGCAATCTTCGCGCCCAGCGAACGGAGCGTTTCATCCTTGAGAATCTTTTCCGCTGTTTTGGGCGACGCAGTCAGAATCAGCTCGAAATCTTCGCCGTCAGAAAGAGCGTGCTGTAAAGGAGTTACGTTGTCGTGCGTCTTTTTAACGTCGCGGTGAATCGGGATGGCGTCGAGGTCAAGATCCGCCCCGACGTTGGACGCGGTCGTCATTCGGAAAAGGTCAAGCGACAACCCGTCAGAGATGTCCATGGCGGCGTGGACGTCGTAGTTCTGCCGTAAATACAAGGCTTCGTTGACGCGGGGCGTGAAGGTGAACTGGCGTCCGTGAATGCTTCCGCCGACCGCGCCGGTAAGCAGAATTGCGTCGCTGGGCTGAGCGGCGCTTCTCGTCCAGGGGATATACGTTTTCCGCCCTTGCGAATTGCGCGGAATCACGCCGAAGACGGTAATGGAAATCGTCAGCGGGCCGTTAAAGCAGTTGGTGTCGCCGCCAACCAACGGGCAGTTGAACTCGTCCGCCAGGGTTAGCATGCCCTCGCAAAGACGTTTGAGATAATTCAGACAAGACAGGTTCCCGTATGCGGGTTTCGACCAATTTTTATCGACGGCAACCGAGGCGGTAAACCCGATCGGAGTCGCCGCCATCGCCGCCAGATCTGACAGATTGACGCCCAGCGCTTTTCTTCCCACCAGTTCCGGCTTCGCTTCCGCCAGGAGGAAATCGACGTCGTCAGAAAGCATGTCGGTACTGACAACAACGTCCCCAGACGGCCGCGCCAAGACGGCAGCGTCGTCGCCCGGTCCCACGACAACGTTGGGATTGGAATCGCGCGTTTGTGTCCACAACCCACGGCTCTGGAGCCAGCGAAAGACGTCGGATTCAAGGGAAGACATGGGAAGAAGTGGTAAGTAGTTAGTTGTAAGTAGTTAGTTGTAAGTAGTTAGTTGTAAGTAGTTAGTTGTAAGTAGTTAGTTGTAAGTAGTTAGTGAACCGCTTGCGTCCTTTTTACTTCTTCCGTGGGTTAAAACCCACGGCTACTAACATTGAACCGCTAAAGCGGTTCTATAGGAACGCTATCGCGTCTGTTTTAAAAACTACTGTCTATTGCCTACTGCCTAATTCTTAGTAACTCGCGACGTTATTGTTATTGGACTTGGTAAGCGTCATGGATCCGTAGAGGACGTTTTGATTGCGGATTACCAAAAACTTCAGCGGCGAGAAGGAAGCCAGGTCGTCTCTGGTCAAAACGTACATAACGTTTTCCATGGAAAGGGTTTCCCATTTATGAAGCCCGATAATCGCGTCGCCCGGTTCGATTCCCTGCTGGTCGGCTGGTGACCCGGCGCGAACTCGAACGACTTTCATGCCGCCGCGGTACTGAGAACCGTATTTCTGTTTGAACTCAGACGCGGGAATTTCGGTCAGTTGCAGTCCGAGGACGTTCCAAACCGTCAAGTCGTCTCCGCTGAAACCAGCTGGCGCTTGCAGTTCCAACTCAAACTTATAAGGCTCGTTATTGCGGATAATTTCCATGTTGACCGACGCGCCGCCGTAGTTCTCAACCAGAGCGCAGGCGAAATCCACCCGATTGGTTACGGTAACGCCGTCTACGGAGCGAATGAAATCCCCCTGATGAATCCCGACGCGCTGAGCGGGCGAGTTGTTGTCGACCTTTTTGACCTGAACCGCCTTGCGACCGTCTGGCAGGACGACGGCGGCAACCGTAAGTCCATGTCGGGCAAGCTGATTCGTCTGATTTTGAAGCATGTCCGCAACGCGTTCCAAAGCAGCGTCGACCGGAATAGCAAACCCGATTCCCTGAGCGCCCGCTCGAACAGCGGCGTTGATGCCGATCATCTCGCCGTCAATGTTGAGAAGCGGTCCGCCGGAGTTGCCGGGGTTGATGCTGGCGTCCGTCTGAATAAGATTGACGTACGTCTGGACGTCTGACGCCTGAACCGTTCGGTGCAGAGCGCTGACGATGCCCATCGTAACGGTGTGTTCGTATCCGTAGGCGTTGCCCATGGCGATAACCGTTTCGCCGATTTCCAGCTCGTTGGAGTCGCCAATGGCGATGGTCTGCAACGGGACGTCCGTTTCAATTTTAATAATAGCCAAGTCCGTAGCTGCGTCGCGAGCAATGCAGCGGGCGACGTAAATCTTTCCGTCTGCCGTAGTTACCTGAATTTCCTTGATGGAGTCAATAACATGGAAATTGGTAACGATGTAGCCTCGAGAGTCGATAATAACGCCGGCGCCCATGCCTTTAACGCGTCGAACGGTATCATTGGCGTTTTCGTCTGAAGAGTATATTTCTTTTTCGCCGCGAATATTGACAACGCTGGGGCGCGCCGCAGCAGCGGCTTTCACAACCGGATTATCGCGTCCGTAAGACCAGTCCGGATAAATCAGGCAAACGCATGAAATAATGGTCGCCCAACATAAGGACAGTAATACGAAATTACGGGATACGTTCATTTTAACCAAGTCTGATAATATAGGTAGGATCGAGGCGCTGGTTACGAGTTGCGTAGATACTCCTCTAACCAGTTCTCGGAGTATTTTTTACCCTGAGTTCCGTTTTTTATAGAATCGGTTATTCCGTTTTAATAGTAAAAGTTTCTCGTTACGTTCAGAATAACCGTTAAAGATTACCTAGATTATCAGGGGACGAAGATTGAGCAGGGAGTAGGGAGTAGCTATTCGCCTTCGGCGAAAGCGTAACTACGCTCCCGCTGGTCGCTCCGTTACCGCCTTTCATTATCTGTTACTCAAAGTATTTTTCCCACAGGCTTTCCGTCCAGAGGCAAATTGCGGACTGTTTGCCGTCGTCGGTGATAACCGGGTCAACGGCAACGGCGTCATAGAGCGATTTCCAGACTCGGAAGATATCGGTCATTTGAGCGTGGTTTTCGACCTTCTCTACTGTCAAACCGAGTATTTTAGACTTTTTAGCGAATTCGTCAGCAATGACGCTTGACGAAAACAGAACGACTGCTGAAATCGGTTTGCCATCGGGCATTTGAGTGTTGATCGCAACGTATTCCTTTTCCACTCCAATTTTGGACATAACGTAAGCGGGATACTGCCACGGAGCTTCGCGGTCTTCGCCCTCCTGTTTGGATACAGGCGGAAGCTGCTCCAGAATGTTGTCGATGGAGTCAATCCATTCAGTTTTTACGGAGCCGTCTTCTGTAACTATCGGATTCCACGCCAAATGGGTATACGGTTTGTTAAACAGCGTCAGGAAGAATACGAGGTCTTTGTACGTGAACACTGTTCGGACTTCCGCGCCGAGAATGGCGGCTTTTTCGACAAACTTCTCTGCCGAGCGTTCTTCCTGAAACAGAGCAATCGCGAATTCCGGGTTCTCTTCCGTATGTGCGTCCGTCGACAGGCAGACGAACCCGTTTTCAATCAAAACAACGTGAATCGGCAATCGAAGTTGGCAGGTTTTTTCCATGATGTTTGGGAGAATTAGCAATTATCAATGAGCAATTAGCAATTATTGAAGCGCTTGCGTCAATTACAAATTGCTAGCTGCTTGTTATTAATTATATCGAGTACGTCTTAATCGTCAAGACGGCGCCGAATTTTTTCCAGCGCCCTCTTTTATTCTTCTTACGATTCTATTATAATATGAAATAGAATATAGCAATACGAGAAACTCGTTCGCCTTGCGGCGAAAGCGTAACTACGCTCCCGCTGGTCGCTCCGTTACCGCCTTTCAATAACTCGCAACTCAATTGTAAAATGCTATCATGAAACACTCATTATCAATCGTTTTAACGACGCTGCTGCTTTTGCTGTCCACATCCAGCTATGCAGACGACTACAAGCCCGGCAACGCGATTACGCCTGCCGATCATCCCAGCCTGAAGAATCCGGCTATGAAGTTCAGTCAACCTAGCATCGACGGTCGCATGCTTGCCAAAGACCCGTCGGTAATTCGGTTCAAAGGAAAATACTGGATGTACTATTCCCTGTTCTCCAGCAACCCAAAAGAAACGGGATACAATCTTCACATTGGCATCGCGACCAGCGACGATTTGACCAATTGGACTCAAGTCGGTAAAGTTACGCCGCTTTGCAATGGCGACAAGAGAGGATTAGGCGCGCCCTGCGTCAAAGTTTGGGACGATAAAGTTCACATGTTTTATCAAGCCTACGGAAACGGTCCCAAAGATTCTATTTATTACGCAACGTCAGAAGATGGAATCAATTTCAAGTGCGTTTATCCAACGGCGATATTCTATTCCAAGGGCGACTGGACAAACGGTCGGGCGATCGACGCTGACTTTATCGAGTTCAAGGGGAAATGCTTCCTCTATGCCGCGACCCGGGACCCGGAAGGGAAAATTCAGAAACAGGTTGTCGCCGTAGCGGAGAGTCGGGACAATCTCGCCCCGGACCAGTGGAAGCAATGCGATCATTCGATTTTGGAACCGACGCTGCCGTGGGAAACGCGTTGTATTGAAGCAGCGTCCGTTTGCGAACGCGACGGGAAGCTGTTCATGTTCTATGCGGGCGGATACAACAACGACCCACAGCACATCGGGCTGGCGCAGTCGGAAGACGGCATCCACTGGACGCGCGTCTGGAACGTCCCGTTTATTACCAACGGACCGAAAGGACAATGGAACTACAGCGAGTCCGGTCATCCCGGCATCTTTATTGACCCCGAAACCGGCAAAACCTGGCTGTTCTTCCAAGGCAACGACAACCATGGAAAATCATGGTATCTGTCACGCGTTGAACTGGAATGGGTCAACGGCTTGCCGAAAGTTAAATAACGTTTGAGGCGCTCCAACAGAATCGATTCGACTTTACGGGTTGCGTATAATAACCACAGTAAGAGTTTTATTCGTAACCCGTTTTTTAGGAGACAGATTCATGAATGCCAATAAAATACTGAAATTTACGGGACTGCTGCTGTTGATTATCGGCGGTCTGAACTGGGGATTGGTCGGTCTTTTCGACTTCAATCTGGTAAGCTATATATTCGGCGACAACTCGTTTTTGACGCGGACGATTTACATTCTCGTTGGATTGGGATCTTTGGGCGTTACCGCCGCGCTTCCGGAGTTGCTGGGCGTTTCCGACTCGGAAAAGTACGTTTAAAGTTTCTGTCAGAATGCAACGAATAGGGGAAGATTGAAAGGCGGTAATGAAGTGAGCGTTAGCGAACGGAATTACGCATTCGCCGTCAGGCGAACATGACAACGGAACAACTTTTTGGTTTGCCTTCGGCGTGCGAAGCCGCACAGGCAAGTGGATGAGGTTTTACCTCCGAAAATCTAATTTTGGCGCTACCTGCTTCCAATCAGGAACCGACCTTGTCGGCTGCGTAACTACGTTCCTGCTAGTCGCTTCATTACCGCCTTCCATTCACTTCTGATTCCAGCGTCTCTCTATTTCTTATCCGCTTCTTCCGCCATACGTTTCATGCCTTCCGCATTGCTGATTTTCGGTTTGTAGCCGAAATCGCGTTTGGCGGCGGAGATGTTGAAATAGTTGCTCACCGACAGCTGAACAGCGAGAAACTTTGACATGGGCGGGTCGGACTCTCGCCCGATTAGCGACCAGATAAAATCGTATACAGCGCCAATAGCGTATGCGACAGAAAACGACATTGTCTTTTTAACCGGCGGAAGATGGTAAATTTTCAGTAACTGGTCAATCCAGCCCCAGCAGTTGACGGGATCGTCCTGAGACAAAAAATACGCTTTTCCGGCGGGAATCGACGTTGTTCCAGCAAGCATTGCGTCCATGGCGGCTATGTGTCCGTCAGCGGCGTTTTCAACATAGGTTGTGTCGACGAGATTCTTCCCCTCTCCAACTCGGCGCAGAATTCCCGCTTTGGCTCTCTGAATAAGACGGGGAATGAGATTGTGATCGCCAGGTCCCCAAATCAGATGCGGACGTAAAGCGCAGGTGGACAGAGTCTGTCCGTCAGCCGTCTGACGTCCATTGAACGCCAGCGTTTTCTGTTCCGCCATCGCCTTGCTGCGAGGATAATGGGCGTTGAACGATTTAGGATATGGAGTCGATTCGTCAACGTTTTCCAGAGAATAATTAGTAAAAACAACGCTCGGGCTGGACGTATAAACCATTCTACTGACGTTGGATTTCAGACAGCCGTTGAGAATGTTTTCCGTCCCGACGACGTTGGTTAAATAGTATCGATTCCAGTTCGCGCCGATTCCTGCAATGGCGGCTACATGAAACACCGCGTCAACGCCATTACAGGCGTCCAATACGGCAGATGAATCCGACAAATCGCCTAAACGCATTTCCAGCCCCCGAGCTTCCAGTTCAGGCTGTGGACGTCGTGCGAAGCCGCGAACGGAATCCCCGCGCGCAAGCAGCTTTTCTACGATATGTCGTCCCAAAAATCCGCCGGGACCAGTAACAAGGTATTTCATAACCCAAGGAACATTATTGCTAAACTCATGTTAATAAAGTTAAATAAAAAATGAAGCGCCATACTTGGAAGAACAGACTGCGTTCTATAATATAAAAAACCAAATACAAGAGCAAGAGGAATCAGGGGAATTGGATCTGGAACAAAATGCGTTTTAGTTAAAATCATAATAACATTTACAATGATAGCGATTATAAATGTTGGAAAAATAATCCAAATCCATTTGACTCCGGCGCCAATCAGCCCTGGAAGCTCGCGCCACGACCCAAACAAGTCGCGAAAACGCAATTGACGAACGCCAAACAGATATGTAAAACATATTCCCGCAAAGAACGTCCACGCAATACATGCATTGAATATATTGTAAATGAGATCTTTCATGGAAATACTGCCTGATTCCTCTGATCGATAATGGATCAAAGCAAAAAACAACGCCGGGAAAGTTACGCTGATTATTGCAATTATAAAACGGCTGTTCCTTGCGCTCATCCGGATATTCTTCCTGCACAGGAGCGTTAAAAAGCCCTGTAAACAGCTTTGAAGCCCGCCTCGAAAGAGAAGTTCTTCATTGATCGGCGCTAAAACGCAAGCCATATAAAATCCAAGAGCTATAAACGTCCAGTTCTTTGTTTGAACCAACCGTATTACAGGATGTTCTTTTTGGGATTTATCTGTTTTGAATAATTCTGTCAGGCTGGATTGAGAATCGTCTGTTATTTCCTCTGGCTCTGAAATAACTAACGCGTTATCCAGAATCGGATAAACGACCAATGAGGTTATCGTTGGCAAAAACAGGAAAAGGAATCCAGCTGTCAACAATTCCAAAATATTACAATGCCATTGAGTATAACGACGTTTGGGCAGCCACCACGACAGTATTTTTATCAATATGGAAGTCATAGTTGTATTATATATGGAATTTCAGGTTTAGCAACAGGGGGCGCAGAATCCTGACAGCTTTGGGTGCGTTCAAATTTGGGGGTAAGGTTTAATTACAGACGCTTTAGCGTCTGCTAGAACCGCGTTATCGGTTCAATGTTTCTAGCCGTGGATAATAAAAAAACGACAAATACACTTTTCTTTCCCTCCCGACGCCTCCTCCAGAGCCGAGTGGAAGAAAAGAGACTGTCTCGATTAGATGTGAGGCGAGAGCGTTTCGCCGTCCGTAGACTAAAGTCGACGGTTATAGAAATGGCGTCTTTTCGAGACGCGATCCTATATTCATCTTATCTATTTTCGCAACCCAAAATTTATCGTCCTGACAGCTTTCAATTTCAGTTGTCATTTCAAAAAAAGACTCATCGAACAATTGCACGCAAGTATAATTATCGTGAATATATACGAGTACAACTGTCGGATGAGTCTATACTTTTGACAAGCGGCTCTAAAAGTCCGTTATTAAAATCCAAACAGATTTTATATCTGATTATATGTAACAAACTATTATAAATCAGACAATCGTAAGCGCGTCTATTTTAACGCATTCTTCAACGTCTTCTTCACTGCCTTTTTCTTGGCAGATTTAACAGCTTTTTTCACTTCTTTCTTGGTCTTTTTCTTCAATTCCTTTTTCAGAGTTTCCTTGGCAGCGTCCTGTAACGCCTTTTTCAATTCTTTCTTCATAGCTTTCTCCATGCTAATAAGGGTTGTTGAGTAACATAGAATCGATAAACGGCAATTCTAAAAAAAAATCATCGTTATCGACTCCAAAAGCGCGAAAAAAATCGCGCTGAAACTTGTTAATAACGTTATACGGTTGGGAGAGGAAAAAGCGAACGATTCTTAATCGTATTTTGAACTTTAACCTCTCTCGATAAAAGGTTTCTTGACAATGTTATTTGGATTCCGCCTTGATAACGATTCCACCCCAAATAACGGGATGCAGGGTAGCGTTGAAACCGCCCAAATCCGTTGACGGGTCGGCAATGCGCTTTCCACAGACGACAACTTTATCGCCCTCAACCGGCTTAATTTTACGAAGTCCAACAACTTCAACCGCCAAACCGTCTTTACCCTGAATTTCAACAATGTTAATTTGATAACCGTCTCGTTCGGAAACGTTCTTCAGAGTTCCAACAAGCATAACGCCTGCATTGTCAGATTCGTCTTCAGCTCGAGCTTCCCATTTATCAGACAAAGCCGCCGCCAAATCGTCCTTCGTTCCGAAGTTTCCCATCGCTTTTTTGACTTTATCCATTGATTCTTTAAGAGTTGCGTCTGCATTTTTGGTATCGACAAACGTTGACTTTTCCGCCATCTGGTTTAATGCAGCGTAAACGTTGTCGTCTATTGCCTTGGTAGCCTTGAACGCCGCTCCAACTTTTGCAACAGCTTCGCTTACGTCAGTAGACGTGTACTGAGGCGGATTGACTACGCCCGGTTTAACGGGTTCAGCAGGAACGTCCGCCGGTTGAGCGTTGTTTTCTGCGCCTTCATTTCCCAAAAAAGCATCCGGATCAAAATCGCCATCCTCCGCTGCAGCAGCGTTTGCTTGATCAGGCTGATCTGCCTGGTCTGCAGCGTCAGCAGGAGCTTGCGTATCGCCTTCAGGAGCCTTTACGTCAGCAGCGGGAGCGGCATTGTCAGCCGATTTGTCTGCTGGTTTATCAGCCGGATTGTCTGCCGGATTGTCAGCAGTCGCCGTTCTTCCCGGGAAAACGAACATCGCCCATTCCGGCCACCAGTCGGGAATGTGCTTATAGGTTGACGGAATGCCTGGCGCTGGAACTGGGAAGTTAGACTCCCAACCACACATTGCAAAAATCGCCATGACGTAGGGGAAAAGTATTAAAGCCAACAGAAGCCCCAAAATATAGCTCACAACGCCGCTGCCCTTCTTCTTTTCGGTCTTGGGACGAGCGGGGCGTTTTTTCTTGCCGGTCGCTGGAGCTTCGCTGCCGGCAGACATATCGAAACCGCCTGCCGCCGGTTCAGAGCCTCCAAACGCAAATCCGGTTGCGGTTGTCATTGCCGCCTCTGAACCTGACAAGAGTTCTTCTGGAATGAGAGACGTCAGATCAAGAAGTTCGCCCGTTTCGACGTCAATCAGTTCGCTAAGAAGATATTCCTGTTCTCCATCGGGAGTTCGAACTTTTTTATCTAACGCCGCTGGAAGTGGAACGGTTTCCTCTTGTGGAGGGACAGGAGCGTCGCCATCAAGCTGGGATTCTTCGAATCCATTCATTTGATCGTCCTCTTGAGCGTCAGATTCCGGCTGCTCTTCATATAGATCTGATTCTGAAACTGCGATTTCTTCTGAATTATCATCAAACATATTCTCTGACGGCTGTTCATCATAACTCTCGTCTGAATCATTATTGACAATATCGTTCTCAACTTCAGCAGCTACTTCATCAAACGCATCGTCAGAAAGGTCCGTTATAACCTCAACCCCTTCCTCATCGGCATTGTCTCCATTGATAAAATCATCCGGAATTTGCTCTGCTTCTTCAGAATTTGTGGTTTCATCCGGCATCCAATCAAAGGTAGCGGCATCATCCGCAACGCTGTTATCTGCATCAGCGCCGTTATTATCCGGATTAAAAGAAAACATTTCGTTGTTTTCTTCCGGATTTGCAGATTCGTCATTGTTGCCAAAATTAAAATCCATGATTACCTCATTTTCTCTTTTAAATAAAAATGATACAAATAAACAAAGTTGCGTGTGATTTCTATAAATAACGGTATTGACCGTAAATCGGGATTAACCGCCGCCTCAGACGATTCTCCAGGAACGAGAGAAGCGGCATATGTTTTTCAAGGGCTGTTTCGTAAATGCCCAATTTGACAAATCATTCAAAAATGCCATGATCGCCAGGGATCGGTTTTGTATTCCGCTTTGGCGTTTGACGTCCGCCTCTGTCGTCGTCAATTGCTCCGCCTCTGTCAATACTGGAAGTTGACGCATTCACCGACGGTTTGTTTGACTTCAAATAAACCGCAGGCTTGTCTTTATCTTCAGACAAAACAAAAACTCTGCCGTCTTTCGACATTAACAGCGCACGAACCGGCGGTGCGGGAAGTCCTCTAAATAAAGACCCGGACGGTTTCGTTTTGCTGGAATAGTCCAAAACAACGTCATTGGTAATAAAGTCCGCTCCGGTTGACGATTCCCGGAAAACGTCTGACTGATTGCTGAATTCTGTGTTGTAGAAATTCAAAATCATACCCGGTAAAACGTTTTCTTTATTGAGCGTTTTGGAAATTTCCAAACCTTTCACTTCGTCAAATTTCAAAACCAAAAGTTGCCCGACAGGTCCGGCAAAGTCATCCAGTTTGGGAGTACTCTGCGCGGCGCGCTCGGTTCGGGATCCTACGCAATACAGTCGCGTATCAAGAGGAACTTCTGCAACCGGAGACGGCTGACTCCAATCGCCTTCAATAAACGGACTGACTGTGATAGCTTCTGATTCAACGTACTCTGGTTTAACGTTGTAGTTAGGGTTCTTCAAAATCAGTTTGAATCGATAACGATATTTCTTTCCGCCTTCAACTTTCGTATCAAAGAAACGGAACAGTTTATACGTTGGAATAGTCTGAACGCTGTCTCTTTCCGTTACTTCAGGAGCCGTCGCAACGCCCTCTTCGTCTTCCGTCATTTCTTCATTTCGATTTCCAACGGTAGAAACCGGAATTTCCGGCAAGTGCACGCAGTCCGCTCCCCACTGATGTTTTGTAACGTTCATCAACGGCATAGCCATTGAAACAGGCGTTGGCAGAGAACTCTGCTGTTCGCCAGCTTTTGCTGAATAGGAAATTGCCGTAGGCTTTTCCGTACGAAATTCCTGATCGACAATTTCGTTTCCGCCTTCGCTGTACTTTTCATTAATAAAGGAGGCTTCCTTGACGTCTAATGGTTTCCAACCTTGCGATCCGGAACTGTCAATTTCTTCTCGTTCAACATAATATGAATAGTAAGACGGACGATCGGAATCCGGATATTTAACATCGGAATTCTGGAACGTTTCAAAAAATCTCTTTTCCTGCTCAAGATTAGGAATTAATGCGGTTATGACAACCCAACGAACGCCTGGGGTAAGCTTGAGCTGCGGCTTTCTTGAATTCTGACCGGAACGAGAAGACGTCATTGAATCATTTTGAATATTCTGACAAAAACCCACTCCGGTACTGGCTTGAAGAGAAGTAACGCTCAATACGGGCGGTTGAGTTCGCTTAACCTGCGGCTGAGCAATCGGATGACGAAAATCATTGTTCATTTTCAACAAAGCCAGAGCCTTAGGAGAAATGGCTTTGGATGATAAACTCGCCTCGCTGATGTAGTCAATGGACGTGTACTGAGAAACGTCAGGTTGGGAATCTTCCAGTTTTTGTCTTCCCTGTTTAACGCTTGCTTCAAGCTGTGACGGAGAAATTGACAACGGCTGAAGGGAAAATCCGCCCCAAACCATGAGGAGAAAACCCAGCACAAAAAATCCAAATATGACTTTTTCGGTGTGATTCACAAAAAAGTTTTTCATTGAATCCTTATTAAAACGCATGATTATTCAAATCCTGTTAAAACTCAATTATACAAAATATACATTAAACGAAATCGAAATGGTTCGATTGCATCCTGTTATTCTGAATCGTTATTCATCCTCATTTTTAGCAGCGGCATCGTCCGATTCCTCTGCATTATCCGCATTGTTTTCGTCAGATTCATCGATGGCGTTCTCGTCATTTTGTTCCAGACTCGGGAACAACTTCTTCGATGGAACGTTGAACAAATTGATTATACCGTAAATATCAACGACAACCTCATCGCTATTAATTTTAGCATGATCATTGGAACGGGAACGATCGGAATTTCGTGACGATGAACGCCGCCCGGATTTTCCAGCAGACCCGCGTCCTCCTCGAGGAGAGTCGCTTGCCATGCCTTCCGGATTTTCCCCATTATCCTCCTCAAACAACGAGAAATCAAATTTGGGCTTCAACCATTCCTGACCAGGATTGATCAAAACCAGTTTGATTTCAACCGGTTTTTCAGCGTTTGCCAAAGCAGACATCAAATCTGAAAGACGATTCTGTTTGATAACCAGCGACATATAAATCGGCACGTTTCTGGTTTTACTGGCATTGATTCCGGCAACTTCCACGTTATTGATGGCGTTAAACTGCTCGGCAGACAGACCTCGTCCATTTTTATCGACGTAACGCATGTCAAACAGTTCGCGATACTCTCTTTTCAACGATTCGCCGCCTTCTCCTCCAGAAGAAACGCCAGAAGAACCGCCCTCCCCTTCAGTAACGCCTTCGTCTTCTGAATTGCTTGTTTTGGAAAAGTTCTTTTCATCAAAAAATCCGTTCTCCTGACGAGTCTGAAATTTTTCAACGGCATCGTTGACAATCAGAAGCGAACGAACCTCTTTAAGAGAGGCGTTATTTCGATTGTCAACGCCTTCGTTTAGCGTCTTGATGGCGTCAATAAGATTCTGGAAAATCCAGAAATTTTCCTGAACAATGTCAATTTGAAGCTTCGTAGGATTGGGAGGCAAAGACAAACGGTCTTCAATTAATTTGTCGATATCGTTTTCAGACCAGACCACCAGTTCTTTTTTGACATTGGCTGACGTTTTGTCATCTTTCTTGGCAACGGCATTTGCCAATTCTGCAGTGGCAGAATCCATGGCGGCGGCGTGAATTTCGTCGTTCATTGAGATGCCGTTTTTGTCTCGTTCGGAAACCAGATGAAGCGTATCGACCAAATTTTTAAACTCTTCGACAATACGGTAGCGATACTGTTCCGTTGCGCCGTCAACAGTGATCCTGTCAACATTGAAGTCTACCAGTTGACCGTTGATAAAAATTTCCGGCCATTTATTGTTTTCGTTTTGTTTTTTGTAAAGCAGCTCCCAAGCGTCGTAGACGTTATGCACCAGGTTGTTTTTCTTGCGCTCAACAGTTTTCAACATTTTATCGTTGGGCGGATTCTGGGGAATGCCGTCAACGCTGCTTTTGCTTTTGTTATAATTGGACTCGTTAGAGGTGAACTCGTTATCCAGCTCGCCAATTGAAGTACTCCAAAAAAACAGAGCCAGCCCCAAGGCTATCAAACATACCGGCCAAAAATAATATTTCTTGGCAAATCGAATTGCGTTTTCCATATTTATATCTTCTTTTATTAAAAGGCGATTAAAAAATTAATCTGACTGAAAACAAAAAACAAGTTTGAATTTAATTAATTGGAAGATTCTTCTCCTTCCTCATTTTGAGCGGCTTCCTGTTCAGCCTTTTCTCTGGCAATGCGTTCCTCTTCTTCTTTCTGAAGAGTTGTCTGACGGTCGATTTCTCGCTGAAGCGGATCCGTAGGAGTCCAGAGGAACTGAATAATAAACGGATATTTGTTCAGTTTGATCGTTTTGGATTTATTGGGTTCAATACCGCCAGTCGGGCCATCAGCGCTCGTCATTCCACGACCTGCGTCATTCACACTGGAAACAGTCTTTTCTTCGTTTCGGTCTTCGTAAAGAGGAACTTCGACTTCTTTAATCTCGCATTCTGGAACTTCAATCAAAACAGGATACGAAATTCCCATTTGCTGCATAGTATAAATGACGCCGTCTTTATCGTCGCCCTGAGCATGATAAACCTTATACTGTTTGGGAACAGACGTTGAAGCGCCTTCGGATTCGTCCACGGGTTCCTCTGTCTGTTCGTTTTGCAGCTTGGCAGTCTGCTCTTTTTTCCATGATTCAAACGTCGGAGGCAGAGCAAGTTTGATTTTTCCGTCCTGTAAATTTTTAATAATCGTTTCCCGAATGTAACTGGCGCCTTCCGGAGCGACAGTTTTGTCTTCTGGAGTGCGGTTATGATAATGGAACCCGGTAATCTGAACCAGCCAGGTTTTTGGAGCCGCAGATTCCGAAGATTCATCTGAAGATCCGGAAGAATCAGACGACGCTTCGCCGCTTTGCCCTTCAGTCGCGGTCTCCTCTGAATTCTCTTCTGTCTGTTTGGATGCAGTGGGTTTATAATACCGGGCTTTGGTAACGTACTCTTTCCAAAGATCAACTTTTCCAAACGGCTGAGCTTCAATGCTTTCAATCTGAACCTGATTGCGTCGCTGAATTGGAATATCCTGAACGTTAACGCCAGACGGGTCTGACGGGAGAACAAAATCGACAATTTTCATCAATTCAAGCCACTCAACAGAACGCCCTGCGTTGGTCAGCAAATCGTTTCCGATAGCTTTATTGTCATTGAATTGTTTATCTTGATCCTCTTTTTGCGTTTGGAATTCATTAACTTCTCTGGTAATGCTTTCTGCTTGGCTGATCAAAGAACTAAACGCTGGATTTTTGGAAGTTTCACAATGTGAAACGTGAGAGCCGAAATTGATCGTAGCGCCCAAAAGCATTAACGCCGCAGCCGCCGCCATCCACGGCTTTTTAGAGTTAATTATTCTGGCATGAACAATCTCTCGAGGAAGGAAGTTTGTTCCAAGATTCGACAAGCCCAAACCCTGAAGACAAAGACCGTAACAGACCGCAAACGTTTTGATGTTTTCTGTAAAAGAGGGATTGTTATTGATTTCCGTCAAATTGACGTTGTTAAAATCGTTAGCAACTTCTACGGTAATTCCAAGATTCTGTTCAAGATATTTTCTTAACCCTGCCAGTTGGATGGCGTTGCCAAACCCGACGATCTTGTCAATAGTAGCATAGCGGTCAAGACTGATAAAGAATCGAATTGATCGCTGAATTTCTTCTACAAAGTTGCTAAAGACCGAACGCATTGACTGGAAAAGAGCCTTTTTGTCCGTCGACTGGTTGGCGTTGCGTTTGAGATGTTCTGCCTTGGCAAAAGTCAGCTTCATTTCCGTCGTCAAAGCCTTGGTAAACTGATTGCCGCCAATAGGAATGTCTCGAACCCAAATCTTGAAACCATTGGTAAGAACAAGGTCGGTGTTGTCCGTTCCCATCGATAAGAAACCAATAAACGGCGGCGGATTTTCCGGATCGTATTCATCAGGCGACGGAAGGTTGGTCATGTACTCGTGCATCGCCATGTTGTACAGCGAAATCGGAGCAAGCTGTACAAAATCTACCGGAATGTGAGCATCGTCAAACGGTTCCAGAAGTTTATAGGCGATGTCGCGCTTCATGGCAAACAGACCAATGTCAACTTCCAGAGACATGTCGCTTTTATCGCCGCCCAGACGCTGATAGTCCAGAATGACTTCTTTCAAATCAAACGGAATTACCTGCTTGGCTTCGTACTTGATCAAGTCTGGAATGCGCTTGGACTCCACTGGAGGCAGCTTGATAAAACGAGTAATGCCGTTTTTACCCGCTACGCTAATAGCAACCTTGTCGCCTTTGATGTTGTTTCGGGAAAGAAACTGCTGCAAGGCGTCATGAACCATGTCGCCGCGTTCAATATCCGGTTCCGTTAATATATTTGGATACTCAATATAATCAAACGCGTCGGCGACTACTGTTCCGTCATCGCGATTGATATAACAGTGCAGCGCTTTCAACGCGCAGTTGCCAATGTCTATGCCCCATACTCCGGCATTTCGTGCCATAACGTGATTCCTTATAAAATTGATTCGTCAGATTTTGCCGATTTGAAAACATGGTTTGACACCATACAAACCGACGATTACTAATGATTCAAAAAATGAATTATATTATTACCTATACTATAGTTTATCTTAGTATTGAGTTTTGGTCAACTATTTTCTTGAAAAATTTTGAAAATTTTACGATTAAAATCGAAATTTCCGTACTTTCTAACAAGGATTTATGGAAAATATAGGCTAAATTTGCAAATTTTATCGATTTTAAGGAATAGGGAACAGGAACGACTTCCTCCGTGGGTTAAAACCCACGGCTATAAATATTAAACCGCTATGCGGTTCTAGGGGAACGCTATCGCGTCTGTTTAAATAACTATTGCCTCCGTGGGTTAAAACCACGGCTACAGCCTACTGTCTCTTCCCTATGTTATTTAAAATGTCTTTCAACTTCGTGGAATCGGATTTCACCAGAGTCAGGCACGTCAGGGCAATGCCAAGAGCGTCGGCGACGTCTGGAGGTTTGGGAATTTCAGTCAATTTGAATTCGTGCATGATAGCGCGCTGCATTTGCGCTTTGCTTGCCTGACCGCTTCCGGTAACAACTTTTTTGATTCTCGTCGCAGAATACGAATAGACGGGAATCCCGGCGTTAGCGGCGGCGAGCACGATCGCGCCTCGGGCGTGTCCCATTAAAATCGCCGTGCGAGGGCGTTTATAGAAACTGTACAATTCTTCCAGCCCCATGGCGTCTGGCTTGAACTGATTGACGATTTCTTCCAGACCAACGTAGATTTCGTGAATTCGTTCTGGCAGAGTCGTTTTGGATTTTCCACGAATCACGCCGGCTTCCAGCAACCGTATTTTCCCATCGACGCGCTCGATAACAGCGTATCCTGTAATACCCAGTCCGGGGTCGATTCCTAATACTTTCATCTTTGACGGCGTTTCGGAAATAAGTCTATTGGTTTTCAGCGGTTGAGAAATAATTGTCGCCCAGACAAATTATCTTTATGCACGTATTATATAAGGAATCGTTCAAAATACAAGCAGGGAGCACAAAGACAAACTCTGATGAGTCCAGCTCGCGGCAGTCCCCTGCCGCCAAAGGAAATATTTTAACCACAATGAAAGGCGGTAACGGAGCGACCAACGGGAGCGTAGGTACGCTTAGACGAGCCACGGGTTTACACCCGCGGCTCGTTTCCTGCGCTTTGCGAATGGAGCCTCGCCGCTAGAACGAGAAGTAGCTGACAAAGTCGACGCGGTCGCAGGCGGATACGCCCGTTTCTTTTCCAGTCCAGCTGGTTTCCACGTGGCTGTATTCCAGACCAATCCACCACATCTTTGTGATGTCACACTTGATATTGGCAAACAGGCTATGGTTGAGCGTTCGCGCTTGCAATGCAGAACCAGCCGCAATCTCATCTATGCGGCCCTGCGGGTCGTCAATCATGTATCCGACGCGGAACTGGGTATAGTCGTTGAGATTGAACCACAGGTTAATCCATCCGCCCTGAGCGGCGATTGATTCCGGCGTTCCAGCAGGGCTTCTCATAACGCCCTGATTGATTCCACCCAGGAACATAGCGAGGTTTTCGCCTTTGAACAGTTCGCCCTGAACGCCGAATCGGCAGGTAATTGGAATATAGGCGTCAAGGAACATACCCCACGTTTTGGCGCTATAGTTTGTATCTTCGGCGCCGGCATTAATTTTGCCGTATTGCAAGTCGCCGATATGAGCGGCAAATCCGATTTCCATCGGCTTTTGTGGACAGCGGCGATTGCCCAGCACGGCGGCAATGCGTCCCTGAACGATGGGCCAGGAACCGTATTTTAATCGATAGTCAGACCCCAGCAAGCTGTTGGAATCACCAGCAAACGGAGCGCTCAAACAGCCCTGCAGTTTCCATTGGAAACATGGCGAAACGTTGATAAAGCGTTCCAATCGGAACTGGGCGCGGCGATACCCCACGTTGCCGTCCATCCAGCCGGCGGAATACATCAGCGTTCCAGGCGCCAAAGGAGAAACAACGTCCCATGTTTGCCCGATTAAAATCCGCCATTCGTCTGAAACCGCTTCAACGTAACAGTGTCGCAAATGGACTGTCGTTTTGTTGTCGAAATCGATTGTTCTTTGGAGGTCGAATTCCACTTTGCCGCTAAATCTGAAGTTCTCCCAAAAAGTCAATCCGGGAGCTTTAATGTTGGCGCCTAAAATCGTGCCGCGATAATCGACGTGCGCCTGTTTGCCGGTATTGGACGGCGCTGTTACAAAAAACGGAGCGGCTCCGATTTGCGTCGGCTTGGTTTCGTAGGACATGCTTGCCCAAAGCTTTCCGTAGGGAATTATCTGGAAATCGCCGGACCGCCAAGCGCGTTTGTCGATTTCGCCTATCATTTCTGAACGAAACTGCTGATAATCAAAATCTTCGCGGAATAACTGCGGATTCGATCCTTCAACCATCGGCTCCAACGGCGCGGCTTGAGGATTAGTTGCGAGTTGCGGTGCGTAGCCGTACGGGCGAGTTGATGAGGTTATGCCTCCTAATAAGTCGGTTTTGGCGCTACCCGCTTCCAATTGGGAACCGACCCTGTCGGTGCGAGTTGCGAGAGGAGAATTACTACTGCCTACTGCCTCTTGCCTACTGCCTAACCCCGCCACCGGATCCTGAACAAACGGATTCGCAACAGGGGTCGTTACGGGAGTTTCGACAATCGCCTTGACGTCCGCCGGGACAGAAGTCAACTGCGGCGACGCTGCAATCGAATTGACATAAACTTTTTTCGGTTTTTCGATCAAGCGATAATTTGTGAAATCGTTAACAGACGGTTCGGGAAGCGTAGACCGGGGAGCTACCGGAATCGGGGTTTGTTCCGGCAGATAAAATCCGACCTGCTCGATTGAATTGGTTGGTTGAGCATTAGGAGTTGCCTGAGGGGTAGGAGCTGAATTCGCCTCTGGCAAATTACTGCTGCCTACTGTCTCTTGCCTATTGCCTACTATCTCCGAATGCGGAGCCGGAATCAACGTCAAATCGACATCGTTGGTCGGTTCTGGGAACTGGATATCCTCCGGACTGTTCGGCAGCGACACGAGGGGCGCGTGAGAGACGGTAGGATCCTTTAAACTACTGCCTACTGTCTCTTGCCTACTGTCTGAATTAGGCGTCTGCTGACCGCCAACGGAATCGAAAAGCGTTGTCATGGGAGTAAATTCACTCCCGAAAGAACGAGCAGACGCAAAGACCGCCAGAATGACAAACAGGGTGAAAATCCGATTTACGCTATACATGATTTGACATTTATGAAGTTAGGGATTGTCTGGAACAGTCAGGACGGGGTAACCAGCAATTCAAATACAGAATTTCTATCCTTTTACTGCCCCTTATCCCCTCTATCGTCCGCCGTTAAACTCAACTTAATCGAAATAATCAATTTTATCGGAAAAATCGCTACATTTTATCTATTTTACTTTTTATTCTCAAATCCGTCTTGTATTTTGATTAACAACCGAGTAAAATTAATTAATAATTGTTGAGGCGCTTTGCGTAACTCCTCACTCCTCACTCCTAACTCCTAACTCCCAACTAATTGCCATGCGTACCATCACACTAACCCTTGTCGCGTTACTGTCATTTGTCAGAGCCTCTCAGGCGGCTGTTCCCCCGGAATGGGGCGAGCTGACTTTGGTTCAGGAAATCCGTTGTTCAGACGCGATTTCCGATTCTGAATTGTTTACGGAATTCCCTGCGGGCGCGTCCAAGGTCGAGACGCTTTGCGGACGTCCGTGCCGGGTTCTGCCTCCCAACGAGAAATCGCCACAGTACATGGCGTGGAAAGTCGGGAAAGGCTTGAACCTACAGCCGGGGAAGGCGTATATTTTGTGCGTCGAATTTCCCGAAGACGCCAGCCGGGCGTTTTTCGTTCACAACGGAGGGAACGAGACGATTAACGGCGTTTCGACCGGGGCGACGGTTGGCGACGCGTTGATGGGTCGGTACGTCAACACGAACCCGGAATCGCTCTCGCTGCCCTTGTCCGGACGTTTGGAAACGTGGTCGGGTCTGTTCTGGCTTCACGACCGCTTCTGCCCGATTACGAGGTATCGGGGCGCCGGCAAGCGGGAACTCAATCCGGAAGACGGGTTCTGGGTCATTTTGAGCCAGCTGCCGGGGTATTTAGATCCGCTGTCCAAAGGCGCGGCAGCGGCGACGATTCGTCTGTACTCCGTCAAAGACGAGTCCAAGCTGACGGCGAAGATAAACTATCCGCCGGAGGATTTGCCCAAACGCCGCCTGTTCTGGCGAGAAGAGATGGCGGACGGCGCTGTTACAATGGAAAAGAACGCGGAGCAGCGTCAGCCGGTTTATCGAGGCGTTACCAACATTCCCGACTGGTACGAATATAAAATGAAATGGTCGAAGGCGATGGGCGTCAACGTCTTCTGCAAAGACCTGCTGGAATTCGGATACAATCAGGGCTGGAATTCCGAACCCTACGGCGGAAACAGCTGGATTTTCGAGCCGCTTAACAACGACCTGTGGGATCATCTCGTCGCTCTGGCAGCGCAGTACGACATGCCGATTCTGCCCTATTACGAATACTACGGCGCTATCGGGGGCGACAAGTCCAAGGCGCTCGGTTCGCAAAAGCGCGCCAAGCGTCTCTCCGGCGGCGACAAGTACACACATATCTGGTGGTGCGAACGCGCCAACGTCGACGTCGCCGACCCCGACACGCTCAAAGACTTCCAGAAAATTCTCGACCTGACGGTTCTGAAATACAAAGACGGCGCGGAAACGGCGGACGGGAAAAAGGTTGTCCCGAAATTCCTCGGCGCCTGGATTCGATGCAGACCGTCAAGCGTGCCCGTTTCGTTCAACGACAACAACCTCAAACAGTTTGCGTCCGAGGCGAACGGCGGCAAAGCCGTTACAAGAGAGGACATCCAGAAAGACTCTCAACTACTCGACAAGTACAGAATCTGGTGGTTCTCGAAACGCGCTCAATTCATCGAAAATGTCGCGAAGTACCTGCGAGAGAAAAATGACCCGAAGTCGTTCGTCCTCTTTACAGCCGACAGTTCCGAACCCGGCTGGCCGATTCCCTCCCAGCTGGCGGGCGAAGGGAAAAAGGACTCCTGGCGTTACAAGATGTGCGTCGTCAACGACAACCCGGAATACTGGGAAACGAAAGTTCAGGAAGAATGTTACGAAAAGCGGTACGTCAAACAGCTGCCCTTGACCGAGGTGTTAGAGAAACATCTGTACCCGAAATCGATTCTGTCCTGGCAGATGGACTGGGGCGGACACGAAGTCGGACATTCCACCCCGCCGGCGTACCCCGCTGGGATTAAGAACTCCACCGACGCCATGTTCTCCTATACGTTCAATAAGTTCTATTCCGCCGACGAGGACATGGAACAGTTCCGCTCCCGCGCCGGCTTGACCGCGATTCGGCATTTCTGCCTCAACGAAAACGAGATGAACGCTGAAATCGACGGGAAAGCGACCGAGATTCTCGGCTACTTCGTTGCGGACGTCGAACGCGCCGGACGGTTCAGCGTCCTGGCGGAAGTCGCCGCCGTTGCCAAAGGCGACCCGACGCAAATCGGGTATCTGTGTGGCAACACGTATCAGCGCGGATTCCCGGACGTCTACCGAAAGTTTACTCAGGCGTTCCTGTCCCTGCCCGCCCTGCCCAGCGTGCTGATTCAAAAAGAAAAGTACGGTCAGGAATGGGTCAGAAAAATCGACGCCGGACAGAACCGCGTCTGGTACTCCGTCTGCAACCTCGCTTATACAGACCAAAAGGTCAAAATCGACGACCTCCCCAACGGCGTTTTGACAGACTGCGTTACCGGCGAGAAATTCCGCGTCAACAACGGCTCGGTAACCATCCCCTGCCCCGCCGCGAGCCTGCGAGCGTTTAAGTGGGGAAAATAGGCGGCGAGGCGGGAACGTGAGTTCCCGGGCAACCGCGAAGCGATTGAGAATCGCGCTTTGCGGCGGCAGCCTCCAAAAATCTTTTTCGCAGTCGAAAACTGCAGACCCGCTGGTTCGCGGGCGTCTTCGCCCGCCGAAGCCTCTTAGACCCGCGCACGCACTGCGACGAAGCCGAAAATCTTACCGGGTCGCGGACGAAGTCCGCCGAAGAAAAAAAGAAAACCTTCGTCCAACGCGATTCGTTCGACAAAACCGAAAATTTATCTTACGAATAGATTAAAAAGATTAGGTTTGCGGACTTCGTCCGCGACCCGGAACAGTTTCTTGCTGCGAAAATGATTGTCAGCGGGACTTTTTTCCTGTAGCGGGCGAAGACGCCCGCGAACCAGTTGCACAAACTGTTTTCCACGTTCAGAAGTCTTTCGTAGCTTCCGCCGCAAAGCGCCTCAATTACGCTTTACGAATTACAAAAAACTCTCTCAATTCTCTCGTAAAAAGACGGCTTTTTTCCCATTTCTCCCTTGCAGAAAATCTCTAAAACGCTATAATATTAATTATCAATTAGCAATGAGCAATTATCAATTGATGAGGCGCTTGCGCTAATTGCTAATTGACAATTGCTAATTGCTAATTCTCACCATTCCTAACTACTAACAAACATACACCGTGTCCAACGAACTCCCCCCTGATAACAACAACACGCCCGACGGTCAGACGCCAGCTAACGCCGACATGTACGTTCCCGGCCCCAACGCGCTGGCAAACTTCAAAGACGGAACAACGCTCATTCGTCAGTCTATTACAGACGAACTCAAGCAAAGCTATTTGACGTACTCCATGTCGGTTATCGTCAGCCGCGCTCTGCCAGACGTCCGCGACGGCTTAAAGCCCTCTCAGCGCCGAATTCTGGTTGCAATGAACGACCTCAATCTGACCCCCGGCTCCAGCAGAATCAAATGCGCTAAAATCTCGGGCGATACGTCGGGCAACTATCACCCCCACGGCGAAACCGTCATTTACCCAACGCTGGTTCGTATGGCTCAGGAATGGGTTATGCGCTACGTTCTGGTAGACAAACAGGGGAACTTCGGCTCGATTGCTGGTCTTCCGCCTGCCGCTATGCGATATACAGAAGCGCGCATGTCCCGGTTCGCCCAGTTGATGCTGGAAGACATCAACCTCGGCACCGTCGACTTCATGCCCACCTACGACGGCCGCGGAATGGAACCGACGGTTTTGCCGTCCAAGTTCCCCAACCTGCTGGTCAACGGAACCAACGGCATCGCCGTCGGCATGGCAACCAGCATTCCGCCGCACAACCTGGGCGAAATCTGCGACTGCCTCGTCAAGCTCATTGACGATCCCGGCGTTTCGATTGACGAACTGCTCGAACTGTGCCCAGGACCGGACTTCCCCACCGGCAGCATTATTTGCGGTCGAAGCGGAATCCGAAAAGGATACCACACCGGCAGAAGCACCATCCTCATTCGCGCCACAGCGAAAATTGAGGAGATGAAAAACAACCGCCATCGAATTGTCGTTACCGACATTCCCTATCAGACCACGCGCGACAACGTCGAAGAGCGCATTGCCGACATGGTCAATCAGGGCAAAATCGAGGGCATCAGCAACATCCGCAACGAGTCAGACCTCAAGGAACCGGTTCGACTGGTTCTGGAACTCAAGCGAGACGCCGACCCGGACGTCGTTCTCAATCAGCTGTACGAATACACGCCGCTGCAAAGCTCGTTCTCGATTAACTTTGTCGCTCTGGTAGACGGCAAGCCGCGAACGCTGACGTTTAAGGAAATTCTGGAAGAGTTCCTGCGGCACCGCATGACCGTTATTCGCCGCCGAACGATCTTCCTGCTGGAAAAAGCGCGGGCGCGCAAACACATCGTCGAAGGGCTTATGCTCGCTCACGCCAATATCGACGAGGTTATCAAGGTCATTCGCACCAGTTCCACTCAGCAGGAAGCCAAAGCGCGCTTGATGGCGGAAATTCAATGTCCGCGCGCGCTGATTGAACGCGCCCTGGGCGAAGACGGGTTCAAGGAATTCGCCGAAGATCACGGCATTAAAGACGAATACTCCCTCACCCCGGTTCAGGCGGACGCCATTCTCCACATGACCTTGGGGCAGTTGGTCAACCTGGAACAGGAAAAGCTCATTGAGGAATTCCGCAGCCTCATGGCGGACATTCACTCGTACTTAACGATTCTTTCCGACGACGCCAACATTCTGGCGATTGTCCGCAGCGATACGCTGGACATCAAACGCAAGTTTGGCGACAAGCGCCGTACAGAAATTTCCGGTCAGGACATCGGCGACATCGACCTGGAAGACCTCATCGAGGAAGAAACCATGGTTGTTTCGATTTCCTCCAACGGGTACATCAAGCGCACGCCGGCGGACGAATACAAAGCTCAGCGCCGCGGCGGCAAAGGCATCAAAGGCGCCAAGGTCGAAGACGAAGACCCGATTCAGCACCTGTTCGTCGCGTCCACGCACGCCTATTTGATGTTCTTTACGAACTTCGGGAAATGCTACTGGAAGAAGATCTACGACCTGCCCCAGGCGGCTCGAGACGCAAAAGGACGCGCCATCGTCAACCTGCTCAATCTGGATAAAGGCGAAGTCATTGCCGACTGTCTGGCGGTTCGAGATTACGACTTGCCGGAACATTACATGACCTTCGCCACCGCCAACGGTCTGGTGAAGAGAACGGCTCTTTCCGCCTATAAACGACCGTGGAAAGCCGGCTTGAAAGCGATTAAACTCCGCGAAGGAGACGAACTGGTCGACGTCGCCGTTACGTCCCAAACAGACGAGCTGGTTCTGTCAACGCAGACCGGCATGGCGATTCGATTCCAAGCGGCTACCGTCCGCGCCTCCGGGCGAGACTCCTCCGGCGTTAAAGGCATCCGCCTTGTCGGAACTGACCGCGTTGTCGGCATGGTCGTTGCAGACCCGACCGCCTCGCTGCTGACCGTTTGCGAAAACGGGTTCGGCAAAAAGACCCCGTTCGGGCCCGGTTCAACGACAATTATCGGCGGAGAAGACGCCGACGACTCCGACGCGCCGGAATCTGCCGAAGCTGAAACCGCTCCGGAAACCGCAGCTCCCGAAACGGACTCGCCGGAAACCGACGATTCCGCCGCCGATTCCAACGCTCCCAACAGTTCCCGCTGCTATCGAACGCAAGGGCGCGGAGGCAAAGGAATTCGCGACATTCGCACGACCGAACGCAACGGCAAGGTTATCGGCATCGCCAGGATTTATTCCGGCGACGAAGTCCTGATGATGACCGCCCGCGGCAAACTGCAGCGCATCTCGCTGGACGAAGTTCGCGACACCGGTCGTAACACTCAGGGCGTCCGCTTGATGAAACTCGACGCCAACGACAAACTCGTCGCCGTCAAACGCATTCCTCGAGACGACAGCGACAGCTCGACTGAATCTGACGAAACAAACAATACAGACTTATAAACTGAGTTCCCATGGAAAGTAAAAGCAAATACGCAAAAGAAGTCGGCGGATACAAAGATCGGTTCTGGTACCCCAGAATCTGGAACGGCATGACGTTGTATCCCTTTACAAAACTGTTGATTCGCAACAAATTCTGGATCACGCCGTCTCGTTGGTGCATGGCATTGATCAACTTCGGCTGTTCGATTCTTGACTCCACCCTGCTGGGGCTTCAAAGCCTGACAGTTGGCGGGAAAATCAAACGGACGGAAATCGACAAACCGCCGGTGTTCATCGTCGGGCATTGGCGCAGCGGAACGACGTTCCTTCACGAGCTGTTCGTCAAAGACCCGCGGCATGCGTTCCCCAACTGCTACGAGTGCTTCAGCCCAAACCATTTCGTCATTTCAGAAGGCGTTATTCCCAAGGTGGTTTATCTGCCCAACAAACGCCCGATGGACAACGTCGATATGAGCTGGACGTCGCCGCAGGAAGACGAATTCGCCTTGTGCAATCTGGGCGTTCCGTCGCCGTATATCAACATGGCGTTTCCGAACAATACCAAAAAGGATATTGAATACCTGACTTTAAAAACCGTCTCTGAAGCGGCGCGAACAAACTGGAAAAACAAACTCCATTGGTTCATGCAGGCTCTGACGTACAAGTACGAAGGAAAACGCCTTGTCCTCAAGTCGCCTACGCACACCGCCAGAATCGCCCTGCTCCGCGAGCTTTATCCAGACGCCAAGTTCGTCCATATTCATCGAGATCCGCTGACGCTTTTCCCGTCGACGGTCAACCTCTGGCAGCGTCTGTCGGTTGACAACGGATTCCAACACCCCGTCAAAGACTGGGACGAGTACGTATTCCATCTCTTTGACCTGATGTATGAGTCCTTCTGGGAAGATTCCGCAAACCTGCCGGAAAACCAGTTTGTCAACATTTCGTTCAAGGAACTCACCGGCTCGCCGGTTGAAACGATGGAACGCCTGTACGCTCAGCTGGAACTGGGCGACTTCGAACCCGCCAGAGAACAACTCATTCCGTACTGCGAAGCTAAAAAGAGTCACAAAAAGAACAAGTACGAAATCGACACTGAACTCCAGCAGCGGATTCTCGAACATCCCGTCTGGAAACAGTACATGGAGAAATACGGCTATCTGCCGGAATGAGAATAAAACACTTACACAAAAAGGCGTCTGAAATCAGACGCCTTTTTCATTTGTGTAATAGATAAATTACTTTCTCTTTCTCCAGAACAGCAAGCCCGCCGCGCCGAGAATCAACAGCGCCCAAGTCGACGGTTCCGGGACAGCGTTGGGATCAACCATGCCGGTAATGGTATATGTTGAACCGTCTTGATGAACAGCCAAACCAGTGAAGTAGGAAGACGTCAAAGCGCTTTCGATAATATCTATGCTCGTACCGTCAGCTTGAATAATGGCTTCAAACGTATCGTATGGAGCCAAACTGAAATTGTCCGCCAAGGTTAAACTAATTATCGCGCCGTCTTCAATGGTAAGGGCGCCCAAGACAATCAGCATGTCGTTGTCTTCCGGTTCGGGTCCGGCAATTTCCATCAAAAGCGTTGAACCGTCATGAAGCGTCAAGGCGGAAACTTCCGCCGGTAATTCCGTTCCGTCAATGGTCAGCGTTCCAATTGAGTTACCCGGCGACATAACCGCGCCACTGTTGAGTTCCATAGAACCTTTGAAAAATCCCTTGAAGTCCAACTCGCCGCCGGCAACGATAAAGTTAGCGGCGGTGGACACGTTGTCTTCGTCGCTGTAAATCTTCAACGTTCCGTTACCAGTCTTGGTAATCGTCTTTCCAGAAGCGTCAATCTTTCCTATGAACTTTGTATCGGAATCGGAATTGGAATTGAGCGTCATATTGCCTTCCGAAACCAAATTAACCGGATTGTATACAGAATCAGGATCGTCTGGTTTGACTTCTGACCCGCCAGACAGATCGTTGAGCGTTCCGTCAGCGGCAAGTTTAACCGTTCCGTCTGAAACCGTTGTCTTGCCGGTATAGGACGACAGGTTGTCGCCAGAAAGGGTCAAAGTTCCCTTGCCGGTTTTAATCAGCTCGCCAGAGCCGGTAATATCGCCGGAAAGCGTCAAATTGTAATTCGCGCCAACTTCGACCGTGCCAGAGTCAAGCATCTGGATGGAATTGTCAGCTTCCACTGAAAGGTTTGCTCCAGAAACGAGCTTAACGCCCTTCTTGCTTTCACCGTTAATTTCCCAGTTTGAAATGTCAGTGGAATCTGTCGCGTTAGCATACCAGTAGCAGTTGCGAAGCTCAATAATGCTTTTACCAGCGGTCAGAGCCCAGAGCCTGCCGGCTTCCTTCAAGCCCGCTTCGCTCAGGTGAATGGAGTTGCCGCTGTTTTGTCCGCGCAGGTCGCGCGAGAATTCGTCTGTATTGACGCCTTCAACGACCAGCGGGTCGTCTGCAATAACTCGCAGCTGAGCGTTGGTAACGTTGCTGTATGTATTTCCGTTGGCGTCGGCAGAGACAATCGCAACGCCCCAGAACAAATTCTCGTTGCCGGAATCGGTTCGAGTCCGTTCAATCAAGGCGCTAAGCCTGTCGTAATAATCCTGCTCTGACGTATTCTTGTCGGATTCGCCCTGATGCCACAAGATTCCAGCAAAGCCGTTGGCGTTTTCGTTGAGGAATTCCATCGCCGCCTGAAGGTTAGTGTACATTCCGTTTGCGTCGCTTGCCCATTGCGCCTGAGTTGTTCCGCCGTAACCGACAGAATACGTTGCAACCGGGACGCCTTCTTCTTCAGAGAGCGTATCAGCGAAAGACGGCCACGTCGAACCGCGGTTAGAACCGTCGAGCGGGCCTTGCTGCGGGTCTTCGTTTTGCTGCCACTGACCGGTCTTGGGGTTGTACGATAACGCCAAAGGCGAAGTCGAGACTTGAGCGGCGTCGCCGTAGTTGGTCGAGTTGGACTGACCGGCGGTGATGAAGATTTCTCCAACGCCGACTTGTCCGGATTTCGTTGCGACAACGTTCCCGTTGACGTCTACCGCCTGATACGCGACGTCGTGCATGCCGCCCAGAAGAGACGTTGTTCCGGTAAATGTGCCGTCTGAATTCATGGTCAAGGCAAACCAGTCGCCGCCGTCAACCGACGCCTGAACCGTGTCAATTGTAACGCCGTTGGTCGCCGCCCACGTGCCGGAAAGAGTAACGTTCGCCTGGTTCGTCAAGTCTCTTTGATACATGGACAGAGCGGTTGTCGTCAACAGAGCGTCAACTTCATGAACGAACGTGTAGATGTTGGCGATTGCGTAATTCTTCTTGTTTTCGTCAAAAGTCCAGTCGAACTGAGAACCGCTGCTGTTGGCAGAGGGGTTGGGGTTCGTACCGATTCCATACTGCTTTGTTCCATTTAAATGGTTCAAAGCAAAAATCGTCTGCTG
>JAFSMW010000164.1 GCA_017447745.1 Thermoguttaceae bacterium | reverse complement strand
TGCCATGCGTTTTCTTTTTTTCTGCAGAATATATTCTGCAGAAAAAAAGAACCTCCAACGACAAAAACTATTTTACCTCAAGAACAGAACTTTTACAATAACTTTTATTGATTATCATTATACAAGTGAGCGAAGCGAACGAAGTTACGCTTCAAAAAATGTTCGCCTGTCGGCGAAAGCGTAACTGCGCTCCCGATGGTCGCTTCGTTACCGCCTTCCATTTTTCGATAATCTCAACTCACTTAAAGGAGCAACCATGAACCAGAATCGACTTTCCCGCCGTAACTTTCTTAAATCGTCAGCGGCAATTGCCGCCTTTGTTTCCGCCGGATCGTTGGCGTATTCGGAATCCCCGGAAGTCTTTAACAACGCCCCGGTCAGTCCTCTGAAAATTCCCGGCTGGCGTCGCGGGCACCTTCATCAGCACTCGTTCTGGTCTGACGGCTCAGCGACGCTGGAAGAGGCGTGTTCTCTCTATCGCGACGCCGGGTACGAATTTGTCGTTCCGTCCGACCACGGCAGATTCCAGGCGGATACCGACAAATGGTTTACTCCCGAAGGTCCGAAAAGAGCTGCTTACGAACGCGGTCAGAGTCGTTACCATTTCCCCATGCAGACGAAGGAAGAGGGCGGCAAGCTTCAGCTCCGAATGCGAAACTTCGACGAGCTTTCCGCGCTGCTCAATCAGGAAGACAGATTCCTGCTCATTCCCGGGCACGAACTGACAACCCACGGCGCTGACGGCGTCCAAGTTCACTCCAATCTGATTAACTCCCGTGCGGAAGTAACGCAGGAACTCGTCGACAAGCTGGAAGGTCAGGCGCCGGCAATGTATATGAGCCGAAAAATCACCGGGGACAAGATGTCGCCTCATTGTTCTGGACACGAATCGGTCAGTTGGTCTTTGCGAGCGATTAAAGAGATGATCGGCGATACGCCCAAAGACGAAGTCTTTTTCATGTTCAATCATCCAGACTGGATTTGGTACGACGTTCAGCCGGAATGGCTTTGCGAACAGCCGGAAATTCGATTCTTTGAACTTATCAACTGCGGTCCGAATTTCCCGGGTCGTCCGGACTTCTGGACAACGGAAAAGTTCTGGGACATTATCAACGCGTTCCGCGCCGACAAAAATCAGCCGTTGATCATGGGAACTGCGACAGACGACACGCACAACTACCAGCGCTTCTACACCGATTTCGAAACCGCCGCCGGCGGCTCGGTCATGGTTCGCTGTGAAACGCTTGACGCTGTCGATTTGATGAAAGCTCTCAACCGCGGCGACTTCTATGCGGCTGTTGGCGTTTGGCTCAACGACGTTCAGTTCGATAAATCGACCGGAACGCTGGCGGTTGACGTTCACGCAGAAAAAGGCGTCAATTACAAGATCGACTTCATCGGAACGCGCCGTGGATTCGACAAGACGTTCAGGACGATCGACTCGCCCAAAGAGGGTCGATACCCGGCGAGAAAGATTAATGTGTATTCCGAATCCGTCGGCGAGATTTTCAAGACGGTCGAAGGAACTCACGCTGAGTATACCATGACGGACGACGACCTTTACGTCCGCGCCCGAATCACCGCGATGGTTTCAGCTCGCTGCACCATGCGCGGCAAGCCGGATCATCCGTCTTGCTGGACTCAGCCGGTTCAGAAATAATCGTTAGTTAAACGCGAGGAGTGGGAAGCGGATTCTCACTCCTCGTTTTCTTTTCCTTTCAACCATGTAACAGGATAGCAATCATGAAAACGTTAGAAAACAACGGTTTGTTATTTACTGCCCTTTTAATCGTTTCTCTGTTTGTGCCAAGCTGCGGTTTCTGTGCGGAAAAGCCCGAGCCGGAATCGTCGCGCCATACCAGTCCGAAGATATTAACCTTACTGATTTACAATCACGTTGACAAACAAAGCGCTAATCGTTTTGAACAGATGTTCAAAACGGGAGAATTCGACTTTGATTTTTGTTTAAAAGAAAGACCATTTTTCTGCTTTGGCGGCAACGTTCTTCATTATGCGGCTCTGAAAGGCGATCTGAAACGGGTTAAGGAACTTATCGCTAAAGGCGCTGATATAAACGCAACAGGCGCATTCAAACAGACAGCTCTGCATTACGCCGCCGAAAGCGGAAATCTGGAACTGGTTCAATGGCTTATCGAACAGGGCGCAGACATAAACGCAAAAACCGAATTTCAATGGACTGTGTTACATTCTGCCGCCCTTAGCGGAAAGATGGAGCTGGTACAATGGCTGGTTAAACAGGGAATGAACGTCAATGCAAACGCCGCATTTGGATCGGCGCTGCATCCCGCCGCGGTAAGCGGAAATCTGGAACTGGTTAAGTGGCTGGTCGAACAGGGCGTCGATATAAAAGAAAAAGCCAATTTCGGGAACGCTTTGAATTTCGCCGCTGAAAGTGGAAATCTCGAAATGGTTCAGTGGCTTGCAGAAAAAGGATTGGATATCAATACAAAAGTAGCTTTTGATATGACGTCGCTGCATTTTGCCGCAGAAAGCGGGAACCTGAAACTGGTTCAATGGCTCGTCGAGCATGGCGCTGACCTCAACGCCGTTTCAGAATCTGGTTATTCAGCCGTGTATTTTGCCGCCTTAAGCGGGAATCTGGAAATGGTTCAATGGCTGACAAAACAAGGATTGGATATCAAAGCAAAAAACAACGAAGGAGTTACTGTCCTTCATTTTGCCGCCAGAAGCGGAAATACGGAATTGGTTCAATGGCTAATTGAACAGGGATTTGACGTCAACGAAAGAAGCAAAAATGGATACACTCCGTTACATAGCGCCGCTGAAAGCGGAAATCTGAAAATGGTTCAGTGGCTGGTTGAACACGGCGCAGACGTCTCCGCAAAAGGCGCTGGAGGAAGAACCGCCGCAGACTCTGCTCTTGATTACAATAATCCAGACGTGGCTCAGTGGCTTATAAAGCAGAGCAAAAAAGAATAAATGCGATAGCGCATCCCATCGACAGTATTTCTGGGGACAAACTCTCCCCGCATTAATGAAGCGTAACTTCGCTGCGCTCATGCCCACGGGTTTACACCCGTGGCTCGCCTATGTTTTCAAATTCCTAACTGTTCTCCGTCTCGTCATCAAGAATCCGTGACAGTTCTTCCGAATCAATGACCTCTTTTAGAAGAAGCGCTTCTGCCAACGCTTCCAGTTTGAATCGGCAGTTTTCCAGAACCTTTTTGGTTTCGTTGAACGCCGTTTCCATGATGTATTCAATTTCGGCGTCGATTCTCGCCGCAGTGCTTTCCGACAGCGCTGACGTTTTAAATGTTTCTTTACCGTCGGCGATAAACGACGTTTCTTTTGAACGGAGACTCAAGCGTCCCAAACGGCTCATGCCGTAGTCCATGACCATGCTTCGAGCAACGTCTGTCGCCCGCTGGAGGTCGTTTTGCGCCCCGGTGGAGATGTCGTTGAAAAACATCTGTTCTGCAATCGTACCTGCCAGATAGACCATGATTCGGCTTTCCAGCTGGGATTGAGTAACGAGGTAACGATCTTCGTCTGGTCGCTGGAGCGTGTATCCCAACGCCGCCAGACCGCGGGGAATAATCGAAACCTTGTGAACGGGGTCAGTATTGGGAAGCAGGTGCGCCGCCAAAGCATGCGCGCTTTCGTGATACGCAACTCGACGTTTTTCTTCCGGGTGCATAACGCGCTGTTTCTTTTGCAAGCCGGCTGTAACGCGTTCGATTCCCTCGTTGAGTTCTTCTTTTGTAACAAAGTCTTTGCCTGCTCGGGCTGCCAGCAAAGCCGCCTCGTTAATCAGGTTGGACAGGTCAGCCCCGGCAAATCCACTTGTCATGGACGCGATTTCTTTCAGGTCGACTGACGGATCCAGTTTGATCTTTTTGGCGTAGATTTCCAGAATCGCCACGCGACCGAGCAGGTCAGGGCGGTCAACCAGAACGTGACGGTCGAATCGTCCGGGACGCAGCAGCGCCGGGTCGAGCGTTTCCGGTCGGTTTGTGGCGCCCAATACGATGACGCCGTTGTTGTCCGGGAACCCATCCATTTCCACCAGCAGGGCGTTGAGAGTCTGTTCGCGCTCATCCTGACCGCCAGTAACGTTTTCAGAGCGGGTTTTACCCAGCGCATCAAGCTCGTCTATAAAGACGATGCACGGCGCGGAGTCCGACGCCTGTTCGAACATGTCGCGAACGCGAGCGGCTCCGACGCCGACAAACATTTCGACGAAGTCTGAGCCGGAAATGCTCACAAAGGGGACGCCCGCTTCCCCGGCAATCGCTTTGGCAAGAAGCGTTTTCCCGGTTCCGGGAGGTCCGACCAGAAGAACGCCTTTGGGAATGCGTCCGCCGATTTTCTTGTACTTTTCCGGCGTCTTGAGGAACTCGACTATTTCTTTGACCTCTTCAACCGCCTCGTCAATTCCCGCTACGTCTTTGAAAGTTATGTTAATCTCGTCCGGTTTGTAAAAGCGTCCGCGCGACTGTCCAAAAGCGAACGCGCCGCCTTTGCCCATCATGCGTATAAAAAATATAATCAATCCGATTAGAATTAATGTAACAATTATAGACGGCAGCGTGTGCACCCACAGAGACGTGCCCGGCTCGCCGTCGACGTTGTCAAAGCCCTTGGATTTGAGCAGGTTGAACAGATAGTTCCCGTCGTCTGCAAACCCTTGACGATTACTGACAAAACTACGATCTTTATACAGTTCGCCTTTGACAGGCTTCCCGTTTTCCGAAACCTGAATAAAATCGCCCTTTCCGGAAATCCGATCAGCGCCGACTTTCAGTTCAGAAATATTGGACACCCGATACTGACACGTTATCTCGCCCCGCTTTTCAGTATAGACCTGCTCCGCTTTCGGATTCTTTTCCGGCGCGCCCTGTTCAACCAGCATGACGAAATCCATGTACGGTACGGTAAACGTCCGTTGAGCGTCTGATTGAAGATACAGTGTAATTCCAATAATTACAACTATTATCAATACAATAATCGGGAGAGAAAAAAATCCCCATTTTTTGGAACTGGAATTCTTGTTTGGACCATTGTTATTCTGGTTATCGTTTTGAGTGTTGTTGTCTGACATGGCTATATGGGAGCAGTTAAGTAAGGAATGAGGATTGAGGAGTTGACGCAAACCGCGTTGTTCAACAATTCCTGGCTCTTTTACCTGTCATTATACCACAGAATTCAAGAAAGGGGAGTAGGGAATAGACAGTAGGCAAGAGACCGCAGGCAGCTGTTTTTAAGACGCCTTGCAACTCTCAACGATAGCTAACCGCTAAAATCGCTATATCCGTTACATCCGACACTTTCGATACGTCTGATACAATCGTTAAAAAAGTTTTATTCGATTCCAGAAAAAAATCCATTTTATTCTTTACTTCTCTTAAAATTGGAATAAAATAATCTAAAAGAAGTGAAAAAACGTTTTCCCTGACAAGTATATAATATTGACGCTATGAGAACGCTTCCCCCAATAATAGCCGCTTTTACGTTTGTCGTTTTAACGACGTCGGGCGCTGCCCTTTTTGCTCAAACACACCAGGCGAGCAATAGCTCTGTTTCGTTTGACTACAGGGTTAACCGACCGATTCCGCATTCAACTTCGCCGAAGCCAGGAACGCCGGTTCTTGACATGCCGGTTCCCGTAGAACAGCGCGACGCGTTTGAACAGATGATAAGCGCCGCCAAAGAGCGCTATGCAAACATTAATCGTCAGTTTAGCGTGTATGCGTGCATCGTTACAATGCGTGAAACAATTGACGGTGAATTGCAGGATATGCGCCGGGCGTTGATGATTTTCCGCGCTGAACCTTTTAGCGTATATTTGAAATACATCACTCCCGACGACATCGTTGGACGTGAAATTATTTACGTTGAAGGACAATACAACGGCAGAATGATCGTAACCAAAGGCGGTTTCCGCCCTGCGTTCGCCCGTATTACCAAAGCGGTCAAGACCGACAGCCAAATGGCTCGGGCAGAATCCAATCATTCGCTCAAGGAACTGGGAATTGCCAGCATGATGAAACAGCTGCTCGACGTAGCGCATTCAACAGATCAGTTCCCCGCCTGTAAAATTGAATTCTTTGAAAACGCATCCATTGACAATCGTTCCTGTACGGTGATTCAGATAACTCACGAGCCGAAATCCGATGTCTTTCCATTTTATAAAGGACAGGTTTTTATCGATAATCAGTATCAGGTTCCCGTCCGGTTTGTTTGTTACAACTGGCCGGACGCCTATGGAAACGTTACTATTCGGGAAGAGTTTACGTATACAGACATCATTTCGAATATTTCAGTAACAGACGCCGATTTTGATTATCACAATCCCCGATACTCATTCAAAAAGGACCTGAAAATTCCAGATTAGATCTGGCTGTTTTATTAAGCAGACATTTTGAATCGGTTTTATAATCGGACATATTAGCGGTTTCCATTCAGGAAACCGCTTTTTTAACAGTCTGCTCTTTAGTTTGACAATCCGCGACAATTCAAACGTCTGTTTATGGATTTGTCGTATTTGGGCTTGATTCTGAAGGCGTCTGTTTTGGTTCAGTAAATTTTTTGTATTGATCCAGTCCGCCGCGGACGACAATTCGACCGTCAAGAACGGGCGCTATCGGTTGAGTAGTCTGTTTAAGGACTTCAATGACCGAGTCGTAATCAAAAATGTTCGTATTAATAGTTTTCACAGCTCGCTGTTTTATGATGTCGTAGCCGTCGCCGCCGTTATAAATATAACTGTTGACGGCGATTTTATAAATCTTTTCCGGATCAACAGGTTCTGAATTAATTGTCAGATCTGAAATTTTGCCGTTGACGCCGTTGTTGTACGTGATTGTATATCGAACCTGTTTGGAAACCTGTCCAAAGGCTCCGTTTGTCTGATAAACAGACGCAACGTAATTAAAGAAGTCGATGACGTCGGATCCTTTCATTTCAACAATAATCAACGTATTGCTGTACGGCAAACAGGATTTGACATCCTCCTTTGTAACGGCTCCTTGAGGAATCCCCGCGCGAAAGACGCCGCCGTTGCTGAAAACGAAATCAACCGGCATTCCCTTCTCCGCCAGGTATTCGTACATGGAGTCGCAGACAAGATTGCATACCGCGCATTCTCCAACGCGAGACTCTTTTTCGCCCAGAGGGAACGGAGCGGACGCTGTAGCAATAACGGTTTTCAAATCGGCAGACGCCTTTTGAATATACGGCTCTAACGCCTTCGCTATTACAGGGTCTGGTTCGATATCGGTTGTAACAGGTATAACCATCCAGCTGTCCAACAACGCTTTTCCGTTCTGAATTTTAAAAATCGCCTTGCCGACATAACGACTGTAGGCGTTTGCCGTAACAACCGGCGCGTTTTTGGAATATTTTGGCTCTGTAAAATACGAATGAGCGTGTCCGTCAACAATCAGGTCGATTCCTTCAACCTCGTTTCCCAAATCGACGGATGTTACATGTCCATCAAAGAGCTTAACGTCGCCCATATGAGTCAGAGCGATTACGACGTCTGCTCTTTCCGTTTCGCGAAGCGTCCTGACAATCTTTTTTGCCGTTTCAATTTCGTTGTCGATGTTAATATAACTTTTTCCGTCCAACAGGCTGGGCTGATTGATCAAAATCCCAAATATCCCAACGCGAAGCCCTTCAATCTGCTTGACAACGTACGGTGGCAATACAAGTTCCCCCGTCGATTTGTAATGAACGTTAGCACAAACCAGCGAGATTGGAGACTCTCCTGCGTTGCTAGACGTTAAGAATCGCGACTGTTCCTGAAAGATCTCTTGGGAATGGTCAAATTCATGATTGCCAATTGTTATGACGTCGTATTGCATCAGTCTATAGGCAATCAAATCCGGTTTGGCGTTAAACTGGTTTGAAATCGCCTGACCGGTATTGTAATCGCCGGAATCAACCAACAGGACGTATTTGTACTTAGCGCGTTCGCGATTGATTACAGTCGCCTTAAGCGCCAAACCGCCCTGACCGTTTATCGGAAGAATCGCTCCATGATGGTCGTTTGTATGAAGAACGACCAATTCAATCGGCTCGTCCGCAAACGAGGACAGACAAAACGCCTCAGTCAAAACCAATGCGGAAACCTTCAGAAAATCGCGTCGGGTCGGGAAAGTCATAATGCTTTTTTGTGATAGAGTGTAACGATAAAAACGGCTCGACTGGTTAGTCGAGCCGCGCTTATTAACAGATGTTCATTTAACAAAGAACATTTATATTACAGCTTTTCAAACGTCTTTTCAGGCCCAGGAGATTTTTCCGGTTGCGGCTCAGCTTTTTTGCGTTTGAAAAACGGCCAAACCAGCAAGGCAATAGCGACAATCAAAAGCGGAATGCCAATTAACGGTCGATAGTAGACCCAGCCAATGGCAATCGTCAGCAGGCTGAATCCAGCCGCCAAAACGAAGGCGACAAATCCAGTTCCCATTCCAACAATCGAACCAATGAACGGCACGACGTCAGCAATTACTCGCAGCGGTTCAAACACCATCTTCAAACCGAAGAACATCATCAGGAATCCAACCAGACGCAACAACCAGCACATCATCGAGTTGGCATTGTGAGCGGATTTAAACATTTCTTCTGACGATTTGACGCCTTTGGCAACCAATTCAATTTTATTTTCTTTGGTTTGATAAGGCGCGAATGTGTCGCCCTGTTGACCTGAAATAAGGCTCATCTTGCTTGGGGTCGGAATGTATTCAAACGAAACGCGAATGTCGCCAACAGACAATTTTTTCGGGTCGCCTTTATAGAAACCGTCTCTGTAGTAAATGTATCCTTCCGGAACGCCATTTGCAGCGGCAATCGTTTCAGGAGTCTGAGCAGCAGGGGCTGTTGTCTGAGTTGCAGCAGGAGCGACTGGCGCTACTGGCTCTGTTGTTACAACAGCAGAAGGAGCTTTCTCTTCTGCAACCGGAGCGACTGGCGCTGCTGGCGCGGATTCATCAGCCGTTGTTTCACTTGGAACAGCGGGAAGTTCCGGAACTTCAGGAGCAGCAGCGGGAGTTTCCGGAACGGCAGGAACTTCAGGAGCAGCAGCGGGAGTTTCCGGAACGGCAGGAACTTCAGGAGCAGCAGCGGGAGTTTCCGGAACGGCAGGAACTTCAGGAGCAGCAGCGGGAGTTTCCGGAACG
>JAFSMW010000163.1 GCA_017447745.1 Thermoguttaceae bacterium | reverse complement strand
TTCTCCTGTGTAAGGAACTGTATAATTGGGACTATTTTTATACGACAATATTGCGCTCGACGTTCTTGCTAAATCAAAAAAAGTGGAGATAAATCTCCACTTTTATTTAATGAATGTTTATTAGAAAATAGAAACTAACTATCCTCCTCTCTAGTTTGGCGACTTACCGTCTGTTTTGAACACCCTTTTTTTTATAGTGTTCAACTTTTTTAACTATTTCAGCCGTTTTTGGGGCTGAAAATTAATGTAACAGATAGCAAGCTCTTTTACCTTCTGTCATTTCAAACTCCATTTTACTCATAAACAAAGCGCTTTTTTGTGTTCCACTTTTAGGGCTTTTTTGTTCCCTTTTGTTTGTAAAATGGCATATTTGTCGCTGTTTTTGCGCTTAAACGCTTATTAAACGCGCCAGAAATCAGCGTTTTGTTTTAACGCTAATTTCAATTTATGACCTGATTATAGACGTTTCCGCTGGTAAGTTAATATTATCACCAAAAAATTCTTGTCTTTTGGCGATATTGCATAAATGCTTGCGATATAACGAGATAACTCTATTTACAACCTCTTTTTTGATGAAACCTTAAAAATTTTTTTAAAATTTTTAAAAAATTTCTTGAAAATCGAGTAAAAACATCGCTCCAACGGTTTATTACACATTGGCGATGAGTTGCGCTTTAAAAGAGCCGACTACTGATAGCTTTGAAAAGCATTATCCCTGCGTATTGTGTTGTCCATCAATCCCTATTCGACAGTGTAACACTCTGTATGCCTTGTCCTCTTTAGCCCCCGTAATTCCCTGTATAAAGGAATTGCGGGGGCGTATGGAGGTTTGCCTGTTTGTAACTAACAACTGTCGTTAGCTGACTAACGTATCGACCGCTATTTACCAGTATCTTGACCGCCTGATTTAGAGTTGTCAATCTCGATTTCGATTTTCTCGTGTTCCTTCAGCGTGGGCGAACAGAGTACGTCGTTGGCGGGGCGGCTCTTAAACTTCTGCGGGCTTATTTTGTGCAGTTGCTGGTTAATCAACGAATTGAAGTAGTCGTCGACCTTTTCTTTGCCCTGTGCAAAAACAGTGTCTGGCGTTTCGCTGTATGCGTTTAACAGCCAGTTCGACGTCTCAAGTAATGCCTTGTAAAGTCTCTCCTTCAGAGCGATGGTCATTAAACCTTTGGCAACGACGTTGCCCTCATCACACGCTCTGTCGTAGTACATGTTTACAAGTTTTTCGACCTTGAGGTCAATGTAGAAGAAACGGTGCTTAACAAACGCCTCAAACGCTTGCTCGATATTCGTACTGTGTACGTCTCCTTGACTGCGTCGAGTGAGGTAGTCAGAGCAATCAAGAAGGAATAGTTGAGCAATGTCGTTGGGGTAAATCCTCATCTCCGCAACGGTAAGAATGCCCAATGAGAACCCCGCCAAAACCAAGTGATCTCCGTAATCTCGGACTTCCGGGCTGATGGTCTGTTTATAGACCTCTTTATAAAACTTCATGTTTACTATCTCCTTAAAAACAATGTTGGGGGAACTGCCGAAGCTCTTGTGCAAACTTCGGCATGCCGCCAACGACGCCAAGCCATTGGCGGCGTATGCCTCAGTTTATTATTCCATAGGCGCCTCCTTTCGTTTGTAGTGGTATGAATCGTGGTCACGTTCTAAAGCCCAGTTTTTAAGTTCATCTGGGTCAAATAGTATTTGCCAGCCTTCGAAAACGTGATAGGGAAGGCTTGCGGACAAGCGTAAGTATTCGACGGCGCGGACGCTAATGTTCAAGTACTGAGCGGCTTCGTTCGCGTTTAACAGTCTCTTCATCTATGTTGTCCTCCATAGCATGCGTATCAGGGTTGTTTAATTCGACAATCACAGCGAGGCTTTCTGGCGATAACGCCCTTTTACAACGTTCCGTCTTCAAGGCGGCATCTATCGTCTTCTATAGCGGCGTTGCTCTCCGCGTTCTGGGAGTCTTCCGAGTCGGCTTCATGTTGCTCAACAGAACGCAAAAACTCGGCTACTTCGGTTCGTGCGTCAACAGAGTTGAGTGGGTTCTGAAATGGTTGTTTGTCGTTTCGGTAGCGCTTACCGGTGCATCTCGAACGCTGTCCTGCGCAGTTTGCCGAATCCCTTTTCTTAATAGGTCTAATCATGATAAAGGTAGATTGGGGCTATTGCCCGGTTAAATATAGGGAACTGCCCTAGATAAGTTCCCCGAAAAAATACATAGACCCTGGGATTGACACAAAAGGAAAAAGAACTAAAATAAAATAACCATTCGTTCAGTTTTTCCCTTTGCTCATCTTCGAGCTTCTAGGGCGCTGAATAACTCCCCGACGATACGCCAATATCGGCGGGGTTTTTAATTCAGCTATGTACGAGAAACTGGCGTTTAATTCCGCTTGTTTCTTAACTTTACTCGAATTATAACGCCTTTTTTAATTATGTAAATGGCTCTGTACGTTGATTTTACGTCATTTTAAGAAAATATTACAGCTTTTTCTGTTAAAGTTAAAATAGGTAATTTTACGAAGGTGAGAGAGACAATAAAAAGCTGCTAAAAACTGTAATTATTTAATGCGCGATGTAAGTATTTTTCCGGTTCTCTCCCTATGTTGGGCGGGGTGTCTGTCAAAGCCTCGAGAACGCCTCTATTTGCCCCGTGTAGGGCTTGTATTGCTCCCGCCTATAAGTTCCCCTATGACAATACTGCCTCCTATTTTGCCGTCTGGGGGCTTTCTTATCGTCTTTCAGCGGATAGTTCGCCAGTGGGGAATAGTAACGCAGCCGAACATTCTCTAACGCTCTGTGATAACGCTCTGTAACATTTCATGCAACCTTTGGAAAAATCGCGCAGAAACTATTGTATTTTAGAAAAAACCGGGTATAATCATTGCTAAAGGTTAATGACGCGCCCCGTTATTAGACAATATTTCAATTAAAACAGCCAATATTTCAATATGCCCCCAGCAACTAAAGACAAACCTGTGATAAACTACGTTCCCGGCGCTCGCGTTATCATTCGAGACGAGGAATGGCTCATACGTCGCGTAGACAAAACGGACAGGAACAAAGACGTTCTTTTGGCTATTGGATTGTCGCCCTTGGTATCGGGGCAGGAACGGTACTTTCTGCCCCATCTGGAAAGCTCAGTTGAGATTATCGACCCGCGCAATACAGAGTTCGTTCATGACGAATCCGCAGGGTACCAGAAAAGCCGGTTGTATCTGGACAGTCTTCTTCGTCAAACGCCCCCGACGGATGAGAAGTTGTACATCGGACACAAGGCGGCGATTGACCCCTTGCCGTTCCAGCTCGACCCGGCTCTTCAAGCTCTCCGAGAGCCGCGCCAGCGAATTCTGATTGCAGACTCCGTCGGTTTAGGCAAAACGATTGAATGCGGGATTCTGCTTTCAGAACTCATCAAGCGAGGCAAAGGAAAGCGGATTTTGGTTTTAGCGGTAAAAAGCATGTTGACGCAGTTCCAAAAGGAACTCTGGGCAAGGTTTTCTATCCCGCTGGTTCGGCTTGACTCTACAGGAATTCAGCGCGTTCGCAACCGAATCCCGACCAATCACAACCCGTTTAACTACTACGACAAGGCGATTATTTCGATTGACACGTTAAAGCAGGAGTCCGAATACCGAACCTATCTGGAAAACGCCTACTGGGACGTCATCGTTATCGACGAGGCGCAGAACGTAGCGCAGAGAACCACCTATTCGCAGCGTTCCAAGCTCGCCAAGCTCCTTTCTTCGCGGTCAGACGCCCTGATTATGCTTTCGGCAACGCCGCACGACGGTCGAAGGGAATCCTTCGCCTCCTTAATGACGATGCTTAACCCTACGGCTATTGTCGATCCCGAAAACTACGGGCCAGACGACATCAAGGGTCTTTTTATCCGTCGATTCAAAAAGGACGTCAAGGCTCAAATCCAGGGTGCGTTGCCGGAACGCGTTATTAAAACCATTGAAACCGCTGCCGCGCCAGAGGAAGAAAATGCGTACGACATTTTAACGTCGATTCATTTTAAGAGTATCGACAAACGCCGGTCGGAAGGCGCTATGCTATTCCGGACGACGTTGGAAAAGTCGCTTTTTAGCAGCCCCGTCGCCTGTATAGAAACCATTAATCATCGAATCCAAACTCTCAAATCTAACGCCGCCAATAATGATGAGGAAGCCCAAAACATTCTCAGCGATATTGACCAGTTAGAAAACCTCAGACAAGCGGTCGAGCAGATTACGCCTCAAGCCAACGCAAAGTATCAGCGGTTGCTTGCGCTCTTAAAGCCGAACGGGGAACTCAAATGGAATCGCAAAGATTCCGCTGACCGCGTTGTGATTTTTACCGAACGCCGAGCCACACTCAAGTTCTTAAAGGAGAATCTTGAACGCGACTTAAAGCTCAAGCCGGAGGAGGTTGCAATCCTTTATGGAGAGATGGCGGACACAGACATTCAGGCAATCGTCGAGCAGTTTGGAAACGAGACGTCCAAAATTCGTCTGCTGATTTGCTCGGACGTCGCGTCGGAAGGCTTGAACCTGCACTACTTCTCTCATCGGCTTATTCACTACGATATCCCGTGGTCGCTGATGGTGTTCCAGCAGCGCAACGGGCGCATAGACCGTTATGGGCAAACGCGCACGCCGGAAATCTACTATCTGCAAACCACAAGCCAAAATGAGAAGATTCGCGGAGACAATCGAATTCTGGAGTTATTAACCCAAAAAGACAAGGAAGTCCAGGACAGCATCGGCGACCCGTCTGAGTTTACCCATCGTTACGATTCCGATTCGGAAGAGCGTCAAACCGCTCAAGCAATGGAAGACGGGTTGTCAGACGACGCATTTTCGAAGCTGCTCTCTCAGGAAAAAGACCCTCTTGCATTGCTCCTGAGCAGTCTTGCCCCGCAGATTACAACGCAAGAGGAAGACTGCGCTGCCGAGACCGTGTCGTTTTATCCTTCTGATTATTGGTACGCCAAAGACGCGCTGCATTTTTTGAGCGCTCAACAAAACATTCAGTGGGAGTTTAGCGACGACGCTCGCAGAATCGTCCTTACGCCGACGCCGTCAATGAGATATCGGCTCAAGTTCCTGCCGCCGGAAATCCTGCCGGAGGAAGAAAAACAGTTTACCCTGACGGACAGTCTCGAAAAGATTAACGCCGAAATCCGTCGCTGCCGCGAGTCGGAAAACGCATGGCCATCGGTTCAGCTCCTGTGGGAGCAGCACCCGATATTGGAATACCTCAACGACGCAATTCAGGCGGAATTCAAGCGTCAGGAAGCCCCGATTATTTACGGTAACGGGCGGTTCAAGCCGGGAGAGGTTTTGTATTTAACGTCCGCCGTCATTCCCAACTTGAAAAGCCAGCCGGTCATATATCGCTGGTACGGGCTTTTATACAAAAACGGCGTCTTTCAGGAAATCCAGCCGTTAAAATACTGGATTGACAAATACGGAATTAACGAGCCGTGTCCTAATCCAGACGGCAAGCCGGACGCTGCGTCGTTCGGAACCGTTCTCGACGACGTCGTCCAGCGCACTCAGGCGGAAATCGACAAAGCCAAGGAGGAATGGACGCGCATAATGGAACCGAAGCTCAATGAGCATTTGGACGAATTGGAGAAACTGCTCGGCAGACACCATCAGCTGCTTCTCTTTAATGATGACGACAACAATCTTGTTAAGTCGAAGAAAGAGAACCGGCGCAGAGAGATTGAAAAGAGCATTAAAGAATACGAGGAATGGATTAGTCAAACCATGAGAATTGAAAAGTCCGTTCCGTACATCCGAATCGCCGCCGTTTTTTGTTAATAATACAACCAACTATTGCCGCAAACCCAACCCCCAACAATCATGGCATACTATACTGGAATAATCAACCAAAACGAATTCTACACCAACTACTATCTGTCGTCGATGATTGAAGACGACCTCAAAGAATTCGCGCCTGCCGATGATGCCTCAGCCGAAACCAAAACCCCGGCTGAGCGCTTGGGGGGATTGCGTGCAGACTTCTTCCGGCTTACCCGCGCTCTGGATAGAATCTCGAACGACGCGGAAGCCTTTAACGCCGCCCGGTCGTTTAGACGAGAACTCTTGTCGATTTTGGGCTATCAATGCTCAACCGAGCCGCAGCCAATTGAACTGGAGCGCGGCTGTATTCCCGTAGCTTGCGAGGTTCGTCGTCCAGACTCTACGCCGTGGCTATGGGTAATAGAAGTCCCGATTACCCAGAAGGGAAAAGGCGCCAATTCCGACAGCGACGACGAAGACGACGACATCGACCCGCTCAAGCAGAAGTTTATTGCCTTGCAGTACGAAAACGAGCAAGACCCCGCTCGGCGTATGTTAAACTCCAATATGGAGCAAATCGTATCCAAGGAGATTTTTTCCTTTGCAACCCCGCCCAGATGGGTGTTGCTGATTCAGTTTGGCGCCATTGTCCTTATCGACCGCAACAAATGGGCGGAGAAGAGACTGCTGCGATTTGACCTGCGAGACATTCTCGACCGCAAAGAGGCGCCGACGCTCCGTCTGACTGCCGCCTTGTTGCATAAAGACAACCTCTGCCCAAACTCCGGAGAATCCCTTTTAGACAAGCTCAGCGACAAATCCAACCGACACGCGGCGGCTATTTCGGAAAAGCTCAAGTACGCTGCCAGAGAAGCCGTTGAACTCATGGGGAACGAGGCGGTTTATTACCTCAAAAAGGTCAGTAAGGTAGGCGTCTACGACCGCGACTTGGCAAAGCAGATTTCAGAAGAAGCTCTCCGGTACCTGTATCGGCTTCTGTTCCTGTTCTATTTGGAAGCCCGCGGAAAGAAGCTGGGATACGTTTCCATGAACGACCCGATTTACAGAACCGGGTACTCGCTGGAATCCTTGCGCGATTTGGAACTCGTCCCCCTCACTACAAAAGAGAGCCAGGACGGTTACTTCTTCGACGACTCCATTCGGTTGCTGTTCGATATGATTGCTAACGGCGTTGATAAAGATGGACAACAACAGCTCCTTTCCTCTGACGCTCAAAACACGCACCCGGACTTGATTATTCCGAAGCTCGATTGCCACCTTTTCGACCCCGAACGAACAAAGCTGTTCAATTCCGTTCGATTCCGAAACGTCTGCTGGCAGAAAATCATTCAGCTCTTATCCCTTACCCCGGAAGAGTCGGGTTACGGCGGCAAAAAGAGCAAGCGGCGCGGACGGGTCAGTTACGCTCAGTTGGGAATCGTTCAGCTCGGCGCGGTTTACGAAGGGCTGCTGTCCTATCGCGGGTTCTTTGCCGAGACAGATCTCTATGAAGTCAAAAAGTCGGACGATTCGGAATCCGAACTCAATCAGGCGTTTTTTGTTACCAGAGACGAATTGGCGAAATACGATTCGGATACGGAGAGAGTCTATACAGACTCGACCAAAAGGGAGTTCAAAAAGTACGAACGCGGCTCGTTTATTTATCGAATGGCAGGTCGAGACCGAGAGAAATCCGCCTCGTACTATACGCCCTCGACCCTGACGCACTGTTTGGTCAAATACGCCCTCAAGGAACTCATTGGGGACAAAAAAGCAGACGACATCCTTAAACTTACCATTTGCGAACCCGCTATGGGGTCAGCCGCCTTCTTAAACGAAGCGATAAACCAGCTTGCAGACGCCTATTTGAAAAGGAAGCAGCAGGAAACCGGAGACTACATCGAACACGACAAGATGGAAAACGAAACTCAGCGCGTGAGAATGTATCTTGCCGACAGAAACGTCTTCGGCGTCGACCTTAACCCTGTTGCTGTCGAACTGGCGGAGATTTCTCTCTGGCTCAACTCGATTTTTCAGGAAACGTTCGTCCCTTGGTTTGGCGGACAGCTTGTCTGCGGGAACTCGCTCATCGGAGCCAGAAGACAGGTCTATTCGGAAAAGCAGCTCTTCGGCAAAGTCCCCGGGCAGTCCTGGCTGGACGTTCCTCCGACAAGGCTCGAACCCGGACAGCGGCGCCGACCTGACCAAATCTATCATTTTCTCCTGCCCAATCCCGGCATGGCGGACTATACCGACAAGGTCATTAAAAGCCTCGCCCCTAAACAGATTGATAAGATAAAGGATTGGAAAAAGGGGTTCCTCGCCCCGTTTACTGCCGACGATATCGCCCAGATGGAATATCTCTCCCAGCTCATCGACGACCTCTGGGAACTCCACACCCGCCAGCTGCGCGAATTCCGAGAGAAGACGACAGACAAGCTCTCCATTTATGGGCGCGAAGACGTTACCCATCAAACCTCGACTGTCAGCGACAAAGACAAGGGTTTCCACAGAGGATTCATTGCCGACGAAATACTCAAGTCCCCGCCGTACCGACGCCTGAAAATGGTCATGGACTTCTGGTGTTCTCTCTGGTTCTGGCCAATTGACAAAGCAGACGAACTGCCAACCAGAGCCGAATACTTAATGTATTTAGCCTACATTTTACAACGACAAAAAATAGAAGAAAATCAGCTTATCTATCGAGACGATAACGGAAACCCGCTGCTCTTACCGCCAACGGATATACAATGCAAAATAGATTTCGAAGACGAACCCGCCAGAGTCGATATAGACGAACTGGGCAAAGAGTTCCCCATAATAAAACTTGTAATGAACATTGCCGAGCAACGTCGTTTCCTGCATTGGGAACTCGAATTCGCCGACATCTTCGTCGACCACGGCGGCTTCGACCTCGTTCTCGGTAATCCGCCATGGGTCAAACTCGAATGGAACGAAGCTGGGATTCTATCAGACTACAATCCTGAATTTGCAGTACATAAATTGACTGCAACTCGAATTGCCGAGTTGAGAAGCGAAGCGTTTAAGCAAAACGAAAAGCTCTTGCCTGCGTATTATGACGAATATACGGATATCGCAGGTTCACAAAACTTTCTCAATGCAACTGTTAATTACGCTGTTCTGGCAGGACAACAAACAAATTTGTTTAAATGTTTTTTGCCGCAGGCTTGGATGATTAATTCTCCAAAAGGTGTTTCTGGTTTTTTACACCCAGAAGGCGTATACGACGATCCCAAAGGCGGCATCTTACGTCGTGATATTTATACGCGTTTAAGATATCATTTTCAATTTCAAAACGCATTTATATTATTTCCAATTGCTCATAGAGAAAAGTTTAGTATTAATATATTTGGAACCAAGGGACAAACGTCTTTTAATCATATTTCCAATCTATTTACAACCTCTACAATTGATGAATCGTTCAATCCTAATCCAATAGAAATAGTTGACGGCATTAAAAACGATAAAGGAGAATGGAATATAGTTGGTCATCCAGACCGTGTAATTCATGTTACACAAAAAGAATTAGAATTGTTTGCTCAATTATATGACGAACCAGGAACTCCGTATAATGAAGCTCGATTACCGTCTTTACATTCTCAGCAATTAATTGAAGTATTAAGAAAATTTACACATTCCTCAATACGATTAGGCGAAATAAAGAACGATTATCGAATTTCAGAAATGTGGCATGAAACCAATGCACAAAAAGACCATACTATAAAACGAAAGACAGGGTTTCCTAGCAAATCAAACGAATTAGTTATTTCTGGTCCACATATTTATGTTGGCATCCCCCTTTATAAATCTCCTCGTAAAATATGTAAAGAAAAAGCAGATTTTGATGTAATTGATCTTTCTATTTTGCCGAAAGATTATTTACCTCGAACGAATTATGTTCCCGATTGTTCTCCTGCTGATTATCGTGAACGAACACCGGATGTTCCATGGGACACAGGAAAGAAAATCACAGATTATTTTCGGTTATCATTTCGATCACTTATTGGACAGCCCAATGAGCATACATTAATTACAGCAATTACAATTCCTCAAGCGGGACACATTAATATTGCATCTACCATAACCTTTCGCACTTATACAGAATTGTTAAATGTAGCCGCAGCGACATTTTCGCTACCTTTTGATTTTTTTGTTAAAACAACAGGTAAACCAAAAGCAGATACCAATCTATTTGCGGCATTTCCATATATTGAAAATATTCAACGTGCTTGTTACAGAGCGTTGTTATTAAATTGTTTAACGTCTTATTATTCGGACTTATGGTCGTCGTGTTGGGACGATTCGATGAAAGCGGACTGCTGGTACAAAACGGATTCTCGGTTGTCTCCGACGGCGTTTAGCGGCTTGAGTTCTCAATGGTCTGAACGGTATCCGCTTCGGACGGACTATGCCCGTCGTGAGGCGTTGGTGGAAATTGACGTCCTGGTTGCGCGGGCATTGGGCTTGACCTTGGACGAACTGTGTACGATCTATCGAATCCAGTTCCCGGTTTTGCGTCAGAACGAGCAGGACACCTGGTACGACCAAAACGGACGAATCGTCTTTACGTGCAGCAAGGGTTTGCCCGGCGTTGGCTTTTCGCGCCCCGAATGGAACGAAATTCGCGACATGAAATCTGGCACGTATACTCGAACGGTCGTGGACGCCTGGCTGCCCAACGGCGGAGAACGAACGATTGAATACCTCGCCCCCTTCGACCGCTGCGACCGAGAAGAAGACTACCGCACAATCTGGAACAAATTAGACGAATTGGAGAAGTAAATAATGAAAGACGGTTCAAATAAATGTAACTTGTATTCGTCGTCTGGTGGAGGATTCCAGTATGAGTATCAAGTCTTAACATCATTTGTAGTATTGATGTTGACTAGAGGTTATGTGCCTATGTTTCCCAATTTTACAATCGATAAAATATCTTTCCAAACAAACAGATTGGGGAACTTAGTTGATGATTTTTTAATTGAGCTATCAAATCAACATAAGCATATTAAAATACTCGGACAAATAAAACATACATTAACGTCTATTCCAACAGGTACTGAAGCTAAAGAAACGATTAAGCGGGCATGGCAGGATTATAATAATCCTAACATTTTTAATAGAGACAGCGATTGTTTTTTTATCATAACGGATACGTTACACGAAAGTGATTATAAATCCGTATTGTGTGTATTAGAAAAATCGCGAATATTATCAAAGGACAAAGATAATTATTTTGATCTTCTCAAACACCATACTGTCATACCCTCAAATTCGAGAAAAAAATTTGACGATTTCAAAAGAGTAGTCATAGAATCAAACAACGGTATAGATATAAGTGACGATGATCTGTTTACTTTTCTTCAGCATGTATACATCTTACGATATGATTTGGGCAGAGACGAAAGTGTAATTCGTTCTTTATTGCTTTATCAAATTGCTCAATTTGAAAATCCTAATCCTGTTGATGTGTGGAATTCTATATATGTTTATACTGAAAAATTGGATGTCCATGGGGCAAATATAACATACCAATCGTTGCCTGATGATATCAAAGGATATTTTACATCAACAAGAGAAACGCAGCCAACATTATACCTGCAATCAGCCACTTTGTCGGACTTTTCATGTGATGATAATGATATGCCTACAATTATTCCTGCGTTGCTATTGGGGGCTTGGGATGAGAATTACCAAAGCGACAAGTCAATTATTGAAGAATTAGTAGAAACGAACTATAATACATGGATTAAGAGCATCCAACGGTTAGCACATAAAACGAATAGTCCTTTTAAAAATACCAATGCTATCTGGACAATCAATAATACTCAAGAATTAATTAAGCATTGGGAATCATGGTTTTTTGACAACACTTTAACATCGTTTGTTGAAATTGTATCCAACGTCTTTCGTGGGGATTCTCAATCGGATAATCAAGATAATTGCAAGTATTATTCTAAAAAACTTTGTAATGGAATCGCTACAACTGTTGCAATTTTAAGCTCAATGAAAAATATTTTTACACATGTGACTGCGGATAGAATAGACTATTTTATAAGCCGTATACTCAATATCATATTAGTAAATTCAAATATTAATTATTGGGCGAATATTGAAGACCTGCTTCCTTTGCTTGCAGAAGCGTCCCCTTCTCTATATCTAAATATTTTGGAAGAAAGTCTAAGCAACGAACCTTCTCCAATTAAAGAATTGTTTAGTAATAATTCTATTGATTACAATACAGATGGCATCATTCGCTCTCTTGAAATACTGGCATGGACGCCAGAATATTTTAAAAAGGCATGTGAAATCTTGGCTCATCTTGCTTCTATAGATAATAGAACTGCATGGTGGCGTCGCCCAATTAATTCATTACGTTCCATTTTAATGCCTTGGCATCCCCATACGTTAGCGAGCATATCGGATAGAATTAGAGTTTTAAATATAATATGTGAAGATTATCCTGATTTTGCATGGGAGTTTCTTCCTGACTTATTACCCAATTCACACGTAAGTATAACCAGAACGACTACGCCTAAATATTTGACGTCTATTCCTGAAAATATACCGTATCCGACTAAAGATGAATGGCAACAAACGTGTATTATTTGTGAAGAGTTGATTATACAACTTGCTATAAGAGATTCGATAACAGATTGGGATAATTTTATTACAATTCTTCCTGATTTCTCAGACGACGCTTTTAATAAGTTTATTAACAACTTACAAAACAATTTTGATTCCTATTCAGAAGCTAAAAAGATTTCGATTTGGGAATCTTTATCTCAATTGGTAATCAGGCATAAAAATCACAAGGATGATAAGTGGGCAATGGGGCAGAATAGGATTGAAGCCTTGGATAGTATTGTAGAACAATATAAACCAGATGATTTATTAAAATTATATAAAAGAATATTTGATACCTTTAATTATGATTTGATATCAATAGAATCGGATTATGACTACGACGCATATCGCAAAGAACTTGAATGTAAACAAAAGGAAGCGATTCAAGATATTTATAACGAAGGGGGGTTGCAAAGAATAATTGAATTTGTTCACATCGTCAGACGACCAGCATGCGTAGGATATTCAATGGGGACGATAGAGACTACCGAAACAGATCATGTTATTCTTGCCGAGTATTTGAATTCAAAAGCAATCTGTGAACAGGAATTTATTAAAGCATATATTATAAAACGTTTTTATACAAAAGGTTGGTCTTGGGTAAAAGCAATTAACCCAAACGCATGGACAATAAACGCTAAAACTACATTTCTCTGTTGTTTACCGCTCGGTGATTGTACATGGGCTCTAGTTAATAATTGGTTAGGCGACCAAAGAACTAAATATTGGGAACAGATAACGATATATCGTTGTCTTGATTCTATCGATAACCAGTATGTTATTAGAAATTTATTATCTTGTAAAAGATACGATTTGTTAATATCAATATTGTGGGATGGCATTCATAATAAAAAATCGTACATTAAAATCAATGATATTATCCAAACATTGATCAATCTTGAGACTTGGGATCATAATCAATTATATACAATCTCCAAGTTAATTGAGTATTTACAAAGTCAACCCGATATTGATATTGATACTATGTTCGACATTGAATTGAAGTATTATACAGAAGATGACAGATCATTTAGTTATCCGCCCATCAATATCGAGAGGAAATTAATAAAACAACCGAATTTGTTCTGCAAGTATCTTGAGTTAGTCTCCAAACCACGTTATCGATATAATACAACAATGCAGAACGACGCTGCGAATATCAAAGACCTATCTGATATTTATAATAACTTTAGCGATATCTTTGATGACTGGACAACAATTCCTGGAACAGACAATAACGGTTGTTTTTCTCCAGAAGAATTTCAATCCTGGTTTGAGTCAGTTTCTGCTGAAGCTGCTAAAATAGGAATTGAGAAAAAATTAAAAGAAACAATAGGCGCTATTTTAACAAAAGCTCCGGCTGATGACGACGGTTTTTGGATTCATCATACAATTGCAAAATTATTAAACCAGATTAACATGCAGGATATGCGAGATAGCTATTATCTAAAAAAAGTCGGGGTATATAGATATACATATAGCGAAGATTGCCTTCAAGATGAACAAACAAAAGCGGATACGTATATTCAATTAGCCAAAGACTCAGAAACTCGTGGATATAATTATTTGGCTGAACTGCTAAACAGGCTTGCAGGACATCACCAAGGTATAATCAACGAGATTAGACAACGCCTCGAAAAAGATAAAAAACAATACGGAGAATAAATATGCTGCCCTCAATTATTGCCGAAGAAGTTAAACGCTGTATCGAAGAATTTCTTCAGACATCGTATCCGGTGCAGGAGCCGTTTTTTAACGATTTGTTTCAAGACTTCTTCAAAGCCAACGAACTGTTTCGAGGTCCGTATTTTACGCTCAAGCTGCCGTTCCGTCCGGGGAACTCGGGAACCGGGTATTATCCGGAAAACCCCATGGCGTTCCCGCCGTATGAACATCAGGAAGCCGCGTTTAAGCGTCTAAGCGCTGATAATCCGCAGTCTACCATTATCTCTACCGGAACAGGGTCTGGTAAAACAGAATGCTTTATGTACCCGCTGCTGCACTATTGCTGGCAGCATCGAACCGAACGCGGCATTAAAGCCATTATCATTTATCCGCTCAACGCTTTGGCGACAGACCAGATGAAGCGTTTTGCCAAGGAAATCTATAACAACGAACAGCTTCGGGGAAACGTCAGCGTCGGCATGTATATCGGCGGTCTGGAAAAGGATTCCGACGGGTCGGCTGTTATGACGGAGGACACGGTCATTACGCGGCACGAGACAATGCAGCAAAATCCGCCGGATATTTTGCTGACCAACTATAAAATGCTGGACTTGCTTCTATTGCGCGCAAAAGACGTCAAGATTTGGAAGCAAAACGATTCCCCCGATACGCTTCGATATATCGTCGTCGACGAACTTCACACCTTCGACGGCGCCCAGGGAACTGACCTCGCCTGTCTGCTGCGCCGCGTTCTGGCTCGTCAGCACAAATCCCCCGACAATCCTAACGTCTGTTTTGTCGGGACGTCTGCAACCCTCGGTTCGAGCGACGAATCGCGGAAAAAGCTGCTCAAATTCGCTACTGATATGTTCGGCGTTCCGTTCGATAACGACTCTGTCATTACGGAGAACGTTCTCAATGCCGACGAGTTCCTGGAATCCTATACGGAACAGTACGCCAATCTGCCGCGCGAATCTGACAAGGAGGCAATGAACGCTTCCAATTATCCCGATATGTACGATTACCTTCGGGCGCAGGCTCAGCTCTGGTTTGACGACAGCGGACTGCTCCCGGAGAATAAGGACGACGCAACAAAAGAACATGCTGTCGCGCTTGGCAAGGCGCTCAAACAGCACCGCGTTTTTCGGCGTCTGGTTGATATTCTCGGCTCTATTAACGCCATCGACTGCAAAGCCTTAATTGAGAAACTAAAGACCTGTACGGTTCAACTGAGCAATAAAACCGAGCCGTTTTGCCGCGCTTTAGTGGATAGTCTGTTCGCGTTGATTTCTTACGCTCGCGACGAAAAAGTCGGTCAGAACAACGTCAAGGTTTACCCTCCGTTCTTAAACGTCCGAGTTCAGCTTTGGCTTCGCGAAATGCGGCGTATGGTCGCAACCGTTAGCCCGAAGCCGGAACTCGTCTTTGCCGACGACATTCGTCTGGAAGAACATAAACTCGCGGCGCTGCCGCTGGTTCAGTGCCGGTCTTGCGGTCGCGTAGGATACGTCAGCCTTATGAAAAACGGCGAGAATCAGCTTTCTGACTCGTTAGAAGACATCTATAATCAAGTCTTCCATATTCACGGGCCAACAATCGAGTTTATCTTCCCGCTCACTAAAAAACAGGCAGAGGAAGAAGCCAAGCTCGAAACGTCTCCGAAAGATAAAAAGTATGAGGGACGCAGTATACTGTGCGGACATTGTTTGACATTGCTGCATACCGAAGATGTATTTAACAGCGATTCTGTCAGAACGTGTCCGCATTGCGGTCGCAGCGACGCCTTGATTCCGGTTGATACTTATCAACCGCGGAAAACCGATGCGAGGTCTGGGCATGTTCATGTTTACAACAACTGCCCTCATTGTGGAGAATACGACGGCTTAACGGTTCTCGGCTCTCGAGCCGCCAGTTTAATCAGCGTTGTAATTCATCAACTCTTTTCCAGCCGTTATAACGACGACGCCAAGCTGCTGGCGTTCTCCGATTCCGTTCAAGACGCGTCTCACCGCGCTGGATTCTTTGAAGCCCGTACCTACAAATTCAATCTCCGCGCCGCTATCGCCAAGCTGGCGCAGAGTGAAAAAGCCTCTTTATCTTTAACTCAATTCCAGGAAAGCTTTATCGAGTACTGGCAAACAGTATACGGCAGCAAGGAAAAGTTTTTGGCTCAGTTTACCCCGTCAGACTTGTCCTATCGCGACGACTATAAGGACATGATACAAACCGGGAAGATTCCAGAGGCGTCTAAGCTCTACGAAGACGTCTGCAATCGCCTCCGATGGGAGATTACAGCCGAGTTTGGCTATTCGTCTTTAATTGGACGCACGCTGGAAAAATGCGGCGTTGCAATTGCCAGGGTAAATCCCGAAAAAATGACTCGATGGACAGTCGCTCTGCTTAACGCCTTGAGAGAACATCATGGCAACGTAAGCGTAGACAAAGCGGTAACGCAGTTCCTACTGGGCGTTGTCCGCATGCTGCGAGTTGACGGCGGTATTTATTTTCCCGTTCTGGAAAAATACATGCAAGATGGCAACACAAAAAAGTTGAATTATTATACGCCAGAAGCTGAATTTATGCCCGATTTCAAACAAAGCGCTCCCATCTTCGCTACAACTGGTCGTATCTCCCGCTTCGACCCGATTGTGGGGCAAGGAAGCTCTTTAACCAAATACCAGAAATGGCAAAAGAAATGTCTGGGCGTTGAAGACGACAAAGACCTTTTGCCGGAAGTCTTTCGTTTGGGGGAAAAGGAAGGCGTGATTCGCGTCGTAAAGTACTCAACTGGCGAAACGTATGCTCTTGAACCGGAGGCGCTGGAAATCGATAACGATGTTGATATGTACGAGTGCAGCCAAACCCATCAGCGAATTAGCGCGCCTCATTCCGAAGCGGAAATATGGAACGGCATGCCTAATCTCCGTCCTGACATCGATGGGGTTTACATACCGTGTCGGCAAAATGAATCCAACTACTATAAAAATCTCTATCGCAGCAACAACCTCCATCGCGTTATAGCTCGCGAACACACCGGGCTTCTTACACGCGAAGACAGAGAACAGCTTGAACAAGATTTTGTCAATCCCGATAAACTGGCTGCTCCCAATACGCTCTCCTGTACGCCGACGCTGGAAATGGGCATCAATATCGGCAACCTGTCGAGCGTCATTCTCTGCAGCGTTCCGCCGAAACAAGCTGCGTATATTCAGCGAGTAGGACGCAGCGGTCGAAGAGACGGTAGCGCGTTTAATTTCGTTACCGCGGGCGGAAAGCCGCACGACCTGCACTTCTTCGCCAATCCGCTGGAAATGATTTCTGGCGAAGTTACTCCGCCGGGCATGTTCCTGAACGCACCTGCCGTTCTCGAACGTCAGCTTACCGCCTATTGCTTTGACCGATGGATTGAAAGCGTCAGCGCTACGCAATCGCAACCGGTTCCGAGACAGATTCGGTTTATATTAAGCAACACTCTTCAGCAATCTCCCGATTTGAACAAATTCCCCTTCACGCTTACATCATACATTGAAGAACACACCGACGAATTGCTTAATGGCTTCCTGTCGATTTTTAATGGATTTACAGATTCCACCAGGGAAAGTCTGTCAAATTACATTCACAATACGACCGACAACGACGGTTTGGCTTCGCGCATTATCTCCCGATTTACCAGCGCCGCTCGTCAACGCGACAAAATCAAATCGCAGCTGATTTCTGTAAATAATAAAATCAAACGTCTTAAGGAACAAAATGTGTTGTCTCAGACGGAACAAGAGGAACTGGATGACCTCGAATTTGAAAAGAAAGCCCTCCAAAAGCGAATTGCACGAATTGATGAGACTAGCGCCTATAACTTCTTTACTGACGAAGGTCTGTTGCCCAATTACACATTCCCGGAAGCTGGGGTAAAACTACAGACTAATCTCTATTATAAGACTCAGAAAAGGGACGGGGACAAAACGTACAAATCAATTGCCGAGGAATACGAACGCTCAAGTCGATCCGCAATTCACGAATTAGCGCCTGGTTCGACGTTCTACGTCCACGGAAGAAAGCTGGAAATCAACCAGATAAATCTTGCCGACACTCAAATAGAACGCTGGCATTTTTGCGGTGATTGTTCTCATGTAGAAAAGGTAGGCGACGGCGATGGCGTACATACCAAGACGTGTCCTAAATGCGGAAGCTCCACTTGGGGCGACAAAAACATGACTCGCAACGTCGTCAGACTTAAACAGGTTGTCGCCTATCAACCCGAAAACCGTACGCATTCTTATGACAACAGCGAGGAACGCGAGCCGTCCTACTACAACAAGTATTTGATGCCGGAATTTGACCCGCAGTATCGCGTCAGCGCCTGGAAAGTAAAAGAGAACGAGAAAGGCTTTCCTTTTGGCTTTGAATACTATCGAAAAGCGACGTTCCGCGAAGTCAACTTTGGACATCACGACATTATGGATAGCCAACCTATAACGGTTTCAGGAAATAAAGTATCGCGAAACGGGTTTAGAATCTGTAGAGAATGCGGTATGGTGGATAAAAACAACGGCGAACCTTTTAGACATCATATCTCATGTAAACATTATCACAACAACAGCGAGAAATCGGTAATCGAATGTCTGTACCTGTACAGAGAGTTTACCTCCGAAGCCGTTCGCATTCTTCTGCCCATGAACGAGACGGATATATCCTCCGGGATACCATCGTTTATCGCGGCTCTTCGCATGGGGCTGGAAGAAAAGTTTGGCGGCGACGTTGACCATTTGGATATTACCATCTCTTACTTCCCGGATCATAGCTCTGGCATGCGGAAGTATTATCTTGTTATGTACGATAACATCCCCGGCGGAAGCGGTTATCTGAAGGAGCTTGCCATGTCTGCGGACAGCTTTGTGGATATGCTCCAAAAAGCCTACGACCGTCTAAAGAACTGTAAATGCCAAAACGACAAAAACAAAGACGGTTGCTATGAGTGTTTGTTTGCGTACCGCAGCAGCCGCGATTTGCCCGACATTCGCAGAAGCGAAGCCATGAATGTTCTGAGCAAGATTCTAAATAACGGTCAGTTCGAGCAAACGACGTCTATTGACGACATCTCTGTGCATACATTACTCGAAAGCGAGCTGGAAAAAAAGTTCATTGAAGCCCTTAAAAAATACGGCTCGGATTCGAACCCCATTACGTTAGAAAAGCAAACATTCCATGGTCATGCGGGGTATCTGATGAAAATGAAGTCCTCCTCAGGCGACGAGGCGGCATATTACATTATCCCCCAAATCAAACTGGAAGAGGCTAATCGCGTATGCGTTCCCTCTACAGTAGATTTTCTCATCGCACCCGTTCATCAAACAAGCAACAAGCTCAAACCTATTGCCGTTTTTACCGATGGATTCCAATATCACGGGGACATATCCTCCAATAACTACCGATTCCATCTCGACCTGGCTCAACGGATGGCGATAGTTCGGTCGCAGCGATACCTCTGTTGGTCGCTGTCGTATGATGACGTTCAAAAGCATTTAGATAACGCAGCCACCCCGTCAGGGCAATGGTGGACTGATTTCCGGCAATATAACCAAATAGCTTCCGGCTTGGTTCCGGTTTCAAATAACGCAAAGCCAATTCTTCAAGAAGATTCTTTTGAAAATCTGATTCGACTGCTGCGTGATTATTGCTCAACAGATAACAGTTCTGTGCCTATAACAGATCGTTTCTACAACGTTGCCAAACATTTGTCTCTCGACTTTGGAACCAGTAGTTATAAGCAATGTTCGCCAGACGTCATTCAAAACATGCAGACTGCGTTGCAGGAAAACCCCAGCCAGAGTCAAGGCGCAGAGCTGATTACTCAAACGGCGTCAAGCGACGATGGAGACTATCTGTTCGCAAATACGCATGAGTTTGACGGCGTTGCATATCAGTACTTTGCCTGGGTGGAAAAACGCTCCGTCGTTGCTGAACGCAAGTTTGTCCCCAAGGAAATTGTTCTACGAGTAAACGACTCCGAACTGCTTCCGCCAGAGCCTAATGACGACGAGTCTTCCACTGAAGAATCCGAAGCTACAATCGAGCTGCGAGAAAGCAGAGTCAAAGCGTTTAAGAGAGTTTGGAATGGCGTACTGCATGCCTATAATCTTCTTCAGTTCCTGCCTCAAACTACTGTTATTACAACGCAGTTTATTAATGACCCAGATCATAAGATTCCAGAACTCGTGCCGTCAGTCGAAGACGAGCAATGGAAAGACCTTTTTGAATCCGCGGTTGCAGACGCCTTGCCGATTCTGCGAAATGCGTATAATAATCATTGGGAACTTCCGGAATTGGGTTACGAAATCGAAGACGCCGGCGTTGTCTGTGGCGAAGCTGAGATTGCGTGGCTGGATAAACGAATCGCAGTTCTGCTTAATTCCGATGATATTGAAGCATTCGAAAAACAAAATTGGAAGGTCGTTGTTCTTGACCATCAAAATATTGACGCTACTTTTGAACAGATCTCAACCCTTTATATGGAGTAAAAAATGGACGTTAAACTATCATTGTCAATTGAATTTCTCAAAGCGTTTTCGCACATTCCTCCTTCTCAGCAAAGCAAGGTTCAGGATTTCGTTCGTCGATTTCAAGCCAATCCAAAGGCTCCCAGTATCAACTACGAAAATATCCATGCTGCTTCGGATAAGTCCCTTCATAGCGTTCGTATAGACAATACGTACCGTGCGATTGTATCCCATCCAAGCAATTCTGACGTTTACGTTCTCCTTTGGGTTGATAAACACGACGACGCCTATGCTTGGGCGCAACGACGTCAGCTTTCTATTAACCCGCGTAACGGAGCGCTGCAAATTGTCAACGTTAAACAAGCTGACGATGTTAGGCAAGTCGAAGCTGCGCCTCAAAATATCGAACCTAAAGCTGAAGTTACCCCCGGTCTGTTTGACAGTTTTTCCGACGAACAGTTGTTCCAGCTGGGCGTTCCGGAGGAACTTCTCTCTCAAGTTCGAGCAATTAAAAGCGATGAACAACTCGACAATGAGTCCTCTGTTCTGCCTGTAGGAGCGTATTCCGGTTTATTGGCTTTGGCTTGCGGTTATTCGTTTGACGACGCTTTGATAGAGGCTTCTGTCGATAATCCTGACAAGGTCGATACAACAGACTTCTGGGCGGCTCTCAACAACGACAACTCTAAAAGTCAGTTTACCATCATCAAAGACGCTATTGAGCTGGAACAGTGGCTCAATGCGCCTTTGGAGTTGTGGCGAGTATTCCTTCACCCATTACAACGCAAGCTCGTTCAATGGGACGTCAAAGGCTCTATTTGCGTTCGCGGCACAGCCGGAACCGGCAAGACCGTCGTCGCCATTCACCGCGCTAAGTGGTTGGTTGAACACAAGTTTACAAACCCCAAAGACCGAATTCTGGTTACAACATACACAACGACTCTGGCTACCGATATTCGCGAGTCTCTCCGAAAAATCTGCACCGACGAACAGTTTGAGCGTATTGACGTTATCAACCTGGACAAATGGACTCAAGATTATCTAAACAAAAACGGATACCATGGGAAGCTCATATTAGACGCACAGAAAAAAGATCTCTGGAGTCAAGCCATGGCTTCTGCTCCGTCGAATCCAACAGAGAATCTGACAGAGCAGTTTTACAAAGATGAATGGGAGCAAGTAATTCAACCTCAAAGCGTCTTTACAGAGGAAGACTATTTCCGTGTTAGTCGTAAAGGACGCGGAAGGAGCCTGAGCCGTAAAACTCGCAAGGCTGTCTGGCCAGTGTTTGAAGAATATCGCGCATTGCTCAATGAATCCAATCTGAAAGAGTCGGAAGACTTTTACCGCGATGGTCGATGCGTTCTTCAGGAAAACAAATCTGTTCCGCTTCAGTATAAAGCCATCATTGTGGACGAAGCCCAGGACTTTAGCTTTCTGGCGTTATCGCTCATTCGAGCCATGGTTCCCGAAGGCGACAACGACCTGTTCATTGTTGGGGACTCTCATCAACGAATCTACGGTCAGCCAACGTCCCTGGCTAGCGCTGGAATCAGAGTTCAAGGAAGAAGCCGTAAACTCCACATCAATTATCGCACGACGGAGGAAACTCGCCAATATGCCGACCAAGTACTCACGGGCGATTATGACAACCTGGACGGCGAAAAAGAGCTGCTAGACCGTTGCCGGTCGTTGACGCGGGGAAACAAACCTCGTATTCAGACCTTTGCCAATAAAGAAGAGCATGACAAACGCCTGATTGAGCTGATTAGAAATCTTACCGCTCAAGACGTGAAGGATTCCGAGATCTGTATTGTATGCCGAACAAATGACCTTTGCAGCGACTACTATCAACTTTTGAAAAATGCGAACGTCAAACCGTATCATCTCAAAAACGACATCCACGAGGAATCGGAAGACGGCATTCGCATTGCGACCATGCACCGAATCAAGGGTATTGAGTTCGACTATGTGATTTTGGTCTGTGCGAATGACGACGTCATTCCTCCGCCATCAGTTGTTTCGCAGCAAGACAATCCTATCGACATGGAGGCGAAGATGCAACAGGAACGTTCTTTGCTCTATGTAACGCTGACACGCGCCCGTAAAGCCGTTTATGTACTCAGCTATGAAACCTTATGCAGTCTGCTCCCAGCAGTAAACGAATAAGGCTTTTCCTGCAAGTGGAATAAACTCAGGGTAGCGCTTATACCAGATGCTGTCCGTTTACTCTGCTACGCGAATTGAATGGCAAAAACGTCCAACCGCAGTATTATAGCCCCCCTTGCACTATTCCTAAAAAGCGCTAACATACAGGGAAGCTCTAGGTAGCGAGGCGTCGCGGGCGGTGTTTGCAAAATTTTTAGCCCACGGCGCCGTTTTTGTTTCTATTGGTTAATGGTTTATGAAGGGGCGCGCCCGCGCTGGCAGACGCGCCTTTTCTGTTGGGTACTAAACCCATTCGGTTTCGAGACGGTCGTAGCTTCCCTAAATCGCATTGCTCAGCCGCCCACTTAAATGTTCTACTGCTGGCAAAATAAATCCTCCATACTAGCTTTCACGAAGTTTCCATCTTTGTCGCGTTTATATCCGCATAGGAGTCTTAATAGCGTCCTGTCTCGCTCGCTCAAACCTCCTACGCCTACAACCGACGCCTGGCGTCTGCGGAGGCTGCGTTTCGCTCTTTCAAGAGCTTCCTCCGACGTCCACCATGTTCCGCCCGGCTTATTTTGAACCGCTTCAAGTCGCCCGGTCTTAATCCACTTCCTCAGCTGGTCAACCGTAAACTCTGGGTTCACTTTAACCAACTCCGCCAGCGTATACAATTCCTCGCCAGCCTCGTTTTCTAACTCAATTTTGTTTTGTAGCATATCATTACCCCAATCTATCAGAAACACGAGTTCCGCCCGCCCATCATCTTTTTGCGTTTTAATTGCTATGGTAAGTTCCGCGGTGAGGTCGGGTTGCCATTTGCCTTACAATAGCAATTATCTCTTTGTTCGTCAACTTTCATTGTTCATGCATAGCGTTCCCTTCCAATCCCCCCTTCGACCTGCAGTACTCTTTTTCAACCATCGTACTTGATTGTGTATGACCGGGATTGTAATCAATTCCGAAGATGAGGCAAACTGTAACCGGCTGCCTTGCCGTCGCTCTCGTCTTTTATTATAAAACCCAATTTATTACTAACCGGTAACAAATTGGTAAAAATTTATAAGAAGTTCTTATGCCGAGAATAAACTATCGCCTCACGTGCGTATACGCGCGTGCGCGCATTTACTCTGCGTTAGCAGAGTATTAATGTAATTTAATTTAGTTTTATTTAGTTTGTTATCGTTTTGCATAACATTTGTTATCGATTCGAGTAACATTTGTTATGAGTTTTATAACATTTGTTATAGTCTTGTTATAACTGCGTAAAGAGTATCAAAATATCAAATCCATAGTATTTTGGTATTATGATACTCATTATTCGTTATAGTCTGCAGATGTAATTTACTCTATAATCCCGATTCCCGCCCGTATAATCGGTATAGCTCAAATATATTTGTCGTCTCTAGTTGTAAATATCCCCTCTCTGGCTGTCCTGCCGTCTGCTGTCCTGTCTGTGCTTTTCTATCAATGCGTTTAGAGATAATCCAAATCTGACGTCAAAACCGGAATTCTAAAATTCCAGAATTCCGGGGGTACATCTCTTTTTCTTTATCTTAAAATCTGCTCTGTAACCCTCTGTCTTTGTGCTAGTCTTACTGCTAATCTTTGTGCTAGTGTTGATTTCTGTGCGAATTTCTGTGTTAATGCCGGTTTCTGTGTTATTTCTGTGCAGATTTCTGTGTTAGAGTCAGACGGCTTGCAGAAAAGAATAACCCGGAAGGAGTCAGGCTTTTCGATAAACTCTAGTTCAGTTTAATCGTACCGCCATATCTTTATAGCCATATTAACAATCGTTAAAAGGCTATAAAGAGCCTCAATTCAGAGGTCTTGTCGGTCGATCAATTTGACGCTGTAGATTGACGTCTTAATCGCTCAACAATCACGTCTAAAATCTGTTTTTGTTCGTACCCGTCCAGTTTGTCAAACAGGGTTAAAATCTGCTCAAAATAATTCGAGTGTGGGCAAAACTGTGGGCGCTCATTATCGGCATCGTCTGATGTACCGTAAAAACAAGGGTCTTTAGAGTTTTGTTCGACCTCTACCTGAGGTAAATTTCCGCCTTGCAATATTTTGCAAGGCTTTTTTGTTTCTTGAGTTTGGCGGACGCTAGTAAATAAACTTTTTGAACAAGATGGGCAAACTCCCAAGAGGGACAAATTCTCGCTGAAAAATATTTCAAATCTTTTTTTGAGCTTATTGACAATACATTCTCTTTATGATAAAATAATCGTATATGATATATATTTATGATACCTATCATAGAAAGGATACCATGGAAAATAATCAGATTATTCAAAAAACCGTTTTAGGTTCCATCTTCGAGCAGTATCGACCCCAACTGATGGCAACCATTTCCTGGCACGCCACGGAAGCGCTCAAACGAAAAATGGATTTTGAGGACATTTTCCAGGAAGCGTTTATTGACGCCTGCACACGACTGGATTATCTCAATGAACATCTAGAGATTTCCATCCTGGTCAAACTGAAGGGAATTGTCATCCAAACAATCGCAAACAAGAAACGTTACTGCAGAGCCGCAAAACGAAGCGCCGGTAAAGAAGTTCACGAAAACGATCTTAACCAAACTCAAACGAATCTTCTCAATCGTTTTGCTGATAAAATTTCTTCTCCCAGCAAAAAGATGTTACGTAAGGAGCGGGCTATTATCGTTCATCAAGTCATCAATCAAATGAAGCCCCGAGACAGGGAAATCATCATTATGCATCATTTTGATCAGATGAGTTTTGCTGAATGCGCCGTGATTTTGAATATTAACGTTGACACCGCCAAAATGCGATATGCTCGCGCTATTGAACGGTTCAAAAAAATGTACGACGTTTATATGACTTGACCCATGAAGCTTCCAGATATTATAGATTTATTCATACAGTCCGTGCGAGCCGGAGAAGACATATCGATCAATGCTTTCGCCGCTCGCTGGCCCAAGTATGAATCGAAACTCAAAGATATTCTTCCAATAACGCTTATGCTGGAAGATGTTCATATTGCGGAATCCGCCAAAACGGAAACAATAAATCCTGATGAAGTTGATGATTTTCCCGAAATCCCGGAGAGAATTGGAAAGTACCAGGTAATTCGTGAGATCGGACGCGGCGGCATGAGCGCGGTTTACGAAGTTTTAGACGCAAAAGCAAATCGTCCAGCGGCGCTCAAAGTTCACCTAATGCCCCAAGCCATCAGGGAAGTCGACGTTCTGAAAAAACTTCATCATGAAAACATCATTGCTTTTTACGATTCCGGTAAGCAGGACAACATCGTTTATACCGTTATGGAATTGGTTGACGGCGCCAGTCTGGACAAAACCAACTGGAAAAAGCTCTTTCCAGGCAAAACTGCAGACCAAGCGGCGGCTTTGATTATTCTGCAGGCAGCGCGAGGTTTGGCGTACGCTCATTCGCACGGCATTATCCATCGCGACGTTAAACCGGCGAATATTCTTCTAACTAAATCCGGCTCTGTTCGGCTTTCCGATTTTGACCTTGCCGGAGGAGAGAACGCGCCTGATAATCCACCCGACGGCGGAACGATGAAATACATGGCTCCAGAACGTCTTATAGCCCAGCAAACTCCCGACGCGCTTTCACCTAAAACAGATCAGTTTTCGTTGGGAAAAACTTTTTTGGACATATTAAACAAAAAATCTTCTCCCGATTTGATTGCCATTGCTAAAAAGGCGATGTCTCGCATTCCTGCTAACCGGTTTGAGTCGCTCGACGAAATGGCAGACGCAATTGAAGATTGGTTGAAGAAGCAAGGCGAATAGATTTAATTACGTCTTTCTCAATAACCAGAAATTTCCGAAAATTTTTTGGTTTTTGAAGCGTCCAAGGGCTTGCAACGTTTTCTCAATTCAAGTAAAATAATAGAAATGTAGAAAAAGAATGTTTTAATTCACTCATATTTTTTATTGGAGATTCCCTGTTATGGTAATGAAGAAATTCATCAACGCCCCTGAAAATTTGACCACAGAACTTTTAGCCGGCATGCAGATCGCGTTCCCGGACAAGATCGTCGTAGATCAAAAACTGGTCTGCCGCGCTAACCCCAAATCGACCGACAAGGTCGCCATCGTTTCGATGGGCGGAACCGGACATGAACCGGCAATCAGCGGTTTTGTCGGATACGGTATGCTTGACGTTTCCGTTGCTGGCGACATCTTTGCCGCGCCTGGCGGACCGAACGTCTTCAAGGCTCTGGAAAAAATGAATCGGGAAGCCGGTACGCTGTTGATCGTTCTTAACCATGCTGGCGACGTCATGAGCGGCGACATGGCAATGGAAATGGCGGAAGACGAAGGACTTAACGTCCGTTCGATTAACACTCACGAAGACATTTCCGCCGGTCTGGGCGCTCCGATGGAAGATCGCCGCGGTCTGGTTGGATGCATTCCTCTGGCGAAGATTGCCGGCGCTGCGGCTGAACGAGGCTGGAATCTGGACGAAGTCTGCCGCGTTGCCAACAAGTTCAATGACAACATGGCGACTTTGGCTGTTGCTATGCGCGGAGCCACTCATCCCGCCACGGGACAGGAAATCGCCACTTTGGCAGACGACGAAATGGAAATCGGCATGGGTCAGCACGGAGAAGGCGGCGGAGGACGCTGCAAGATCAAGACTGCTGACGAAACCGCTCAAATCATGGCGGAACAGCTTCTTCAGGCTGTCGACGCCAAAGAAGGCGACAGAGTCGTCGTTATTATCAACGGTTCCGGCGCCACAACGCACATGGAAATGTTCATCGTTCTCAACGGCGTGAAGAAGTACCTGGATTCCAAAGGCATCATCATCGCAGACGCCAAATGCCAGGAAATGCTTACCGTTCAGGAAGCCGCCGGATTCCAGATGTTCATCGCCAAAATGGACGACGAACTGCTCGAACTGTGGAACGATCCGTGCGATACGCCGTACTGGACAAAGCGCTAAGTTAGAGTTGCGAGAGGTTGGAAGGCGGTAACGAAGCGACCAACGGGAGCGTAGTTACGCAGCCGACAAGGTCGGTTCCTGCTTGGGAGCGGGAAACGCCGAAATCAGCTTTTTCGGGTGCATAACCTTGTCCTTCTGCCCGTGCGGCTTCGCACCGCCGAAGGCGAACACAAAACCGTCAGGTTCGCCTGACGGCGAATGCGTAATTCCGTTCGCTAACGCTCACTTCATTACCGCCTTTCATTCTTGCCTACTCCCGGCTTTGCCAGTCGAGCAGTTTTATCTGAACGCTTGTTCGACCGGCAAAGCGGTTGATGCTGGGCTGAAAGACGATGTCAAACGCCTGACTTCCTGTATTGACGAAATCGCTTGCCCAAGACGGGTGTTGGAACGCAACGCCTTTAACTGTTACGCCATTTTGGTAGAATTCAAACTGAACTCCGCCGTAACTGTTTAACAGCCGCGGAGCGCTTGCAAGCCCAACGTTAGTTGCCATAAAAGTTGGTCGTGGATTCTCTTTGCCAATCGGCTCCATTGCTTCCATTGCCAGCAACGTTTCCATCGTAAGGGCGCACAAAGGAACTTCTGCGTCAACGTATGCCGGCTCTTCTAAATAACGATTCGTCCAGTTCTTTTTTGCGTATTCGTTGATTTTCTGACGAAAGACGTCGATATCGTTTTTCATAACAGACAGCCCCGCCGCCATTTTATGCCCGCCATGACGAGTTAGAATGTCTGAACAATGCGCCAGAGCCGCGGCGACGTCAAAGCCTTCTACAGATCGGGCGGAACCAGAACAGGGCTTTTCAGAATCGCCGGAATCAATGGAAAGGATAATCGTTGGACGATGGAATCTTTCAACCATTCGAGAAGCGACGATGCCCAGAACGCCTTCGTGCCAGTCTTGTCCTGCTAAAACCAAAAACGGATTTTCGTCCTCGGACAGGTATTTCTCTTTAACCATTTCTTCCGCCTGACAAGAAATCTCCTGTTCCAGACTTTTACGTTTATAATTCCATTCAACCAACTGAGAAACCAGACTTTGCGCTTTCGAGGACTGAATTGTCAGTAGCAATTCGACCGCCTTGTTGGGATCGCCAACTCGACCGGCGGCGTTGAGCGTCGGCGCGATTTTATAGGAAATATTCTCGGCGCTTAACGGCTGTTCGTGAAGCCCTAATCCCTGAAGCATAGCCATAACGCCAATTGGAGCGCTATTCCGTAAATATTTCAAACCGTTCGCGGTAAGAATACGGTTGTCACCGGTCAGAGGAACGACGTCTGCAACAATCCCCAGCGTCGCTATGCCCAGCAGTTCCAGAAGAATGTTGCGAAGCCGCTCCCCGACATTTGCGCTTTTCATCTTGGCACAGCACAACTGCCACGCCAGCTTGAACGCGACCGCCGACCCGCTTAACTCCGGCGTGCATTTGCCGTTGAGAGGAATCGCCGGATGAACGACCGCCAGCGCTGGCGGCAATTCCCCGGATTCCAGGGGGGGATGATGGTCCGTTACAATCGTTTTCAGACCCAAACTGTTTGCCAGCTCGACTTCTTCCAGAGATCGAATGCCGCAGTCCACCGTAACGAGCCAATTGTACCCTTGTTGAGCCAGGTTCTCAACAGTATGATTATGCAGCCCGTATCCGTCGTCGTGTCGACTGGGAATATAATAGTTTACTTTCCCGCCCAGGGCAGTAATAATTCTGTACAGAACAACCGTTGCTGACATCCCGTCGACGTCATAGTCGCCGTAAATAACGAACGATTCGTTGTTTTCAACCCCTTGAAGAATCAGTTCCGCCGCCTTTTCGCATCCAAAGAGCGCTGTTGGCGGTTCGACTTCGGAAAAAGACGATGCAAGAAAACAACGTCCCTGTTCTGGAGTCATTTTCCGAGCGCACAAAATCTGCGCCAGAGCGACCGGAATGTTGAGCTGTCTGCCCATCCGCTCAACTTCGCCGGAATCGTGTAAAGGAATCTGCCAGTTTGTATCGAATTTACGTTGCATGGGGAGAGGAGGGAGTAGGGAATAGGGAGTAGGAAATAGGCGTTAGAACGCAGAGCGCTTTCTCTAGAACCGCCGTCTCGATTCAATGATAATAACCGTGGGGGTTAATCCACGGAATGTTTTTTAAACACGAAAAACACATAAAATGACGAAAAACACGAAAAGTTAAAAATCTTTCGACTTTTTCGATTCTTTCGTGTATTTCGTGTTTAAAAAATCGCGCGAAGCGCTGTCGAGTCCGGAATTTATCATGTTACCAAACAAAAAACCGCGCGACAGGACGTCATGCGGTTTTTATATGTCTGTTTAAAACAGAAAATTATTTCTTCTTTTCCTTGTGATTTACGTGCTTGCGGCACTTCGGGCAGAACTTTTTCAGACTGAGTTTTTCTCCGCCGGGCTTACGGCGCAGGACGTAGTTGTAAGTTCCGCATTCTTCACAGGCGAGAAATACGGGTTCGGACTTCTTCTTGCTTTTAGCCATCGTTTTACTCCTGGTTCGGGCGAACCGGAAAAACGGTTACGCCTATACGTTAATGTTTATTGTTTTTGACGAAACGCGAGCGGAAAACAGGATGTTTAGACACAATCACCCACCGGGCTGACGCTCGTCAGTAACTTATATATAGTTTGGGTATTATACCTAATATCATTATTTCATCAAGGGGGGGCAGAAAATATATTTGCTGTTGGGGTGCGTTCAAATTTGGGGAGCATAAAAAAAGGAAAGAGTCTTGAAACCTTTTTGTAGCGTCAAGATTAATATGTTCCTATCCCCACGTCTTTAGACGTGGGAAATAAAAACAATTCAAAAATCGTAGCCCCCAGATTTATCTGGGGAACTAAACAAAGACGCCACTCTCCAAACGCTTCCGTTCCCCTCCCTTCCCCGCGGAAGGGAGGGGACTTCGTGCGTTATATTACTATTTATGCCGTTTTGAATCCCACGCCTAAAGGCGTGGGCTACGTTTTAGTCTCTTATCTTACCTATTTTCGTAACCCAAAATTTATCGCACCCTGCTATTGGTTCCACACGCATATTTTTCTTTCAATGCAAACGCTCGAATCCGCCCTGACAAAAAACCCTTCCGACGAATCATTCGCAGGAAGGGAAAACACACAGGCAAGGGTATGGATGTGATTTTGCGATGGTGTATCAGAAGGAGTAGTCCAGAGCAATGCCGCCGGAGAACTGATAGGATTTTGTTTCGTTGTTAAATCCGTCGGCTCCAGACCAGTTGTCATAACGAATTTCCGGTCGAATAACCAGTTCGCCCGACATGACGCGGCAAGACGACAGGCAGCTGCGCTTGTGGCGAGGTTTACAGTCTTTGAACGGGCTGATTGAGTACCCGAGAGTCATCTCAAATCTGCCGACGACTTCGTCAGCAACCAGCGCTTCCGTGTATTCAACTCGAAGACCCGCCTGAACTTTTTCGTTGATCTCGTAAATTAAGCTGTTGTTCAAGCCCCACGTTTTGGAGTTGGGATCGTCGCCGTTGACAAGGCTCATAAAATCGTATTCGAGATAGTAGGTCAGCTTATCGGACAGCTTCGTTTCCAGTACAATACAGTGAGAGTATGTGTTTTCGTAGCCTGCCATATTGCCAGCGTACATCATGTACGACAGTTTGATTGCCCTGGTGAGCTGTTTGCCTACGCCAAACCAGACCAAAGAAGAGTCGGAATCGGGATCAAACGCTTCATCCCAGCCATGCATCCAGCCGCAGGAGAGGCTGAGGTCGTCGCAGGGATCCCACGTCGCCAAAGCGCCCATGTGAGTATACGGCCACGGGTTGTAGGACGTGCTAAAAAAGAATGCGTCGCCCGGGTTGTCAACCGGACAGGTGAATTTACCGACGATGACTTTGAATTTATCCGTTCCAATTCCAGCATAGAGCTGAGGAATCGCTAAACCGTACTGCCCCTTTGACAGAGCCATGTAATCGAACCGATTGCCAGATTGATAGAGTCGAGCGTCGGTGCCGTACAGGAAGTCTGCCTGAACGAGGAACTTCCAGTCGCAGTTGAGTTTATACTCGCGGCTTCCAGCGGCGTAAAGTTCGTACAGATGGAATCCGGTGTTGTCAATGTTAAAATAGCCTGGGGAGTTGCCCTTGTCGCCGAAAGAGTCCCACCCGCCGGCAACGCCGTATTCCTGAACCCCGCCGGTCGCGCCCCACTGGTTAGCCCAAAATCCGCTTTGAACGGTGAATTCCCAGTTCCATTTGTCTTCGTCTTCCTCGTCTTCCGCTTCAGGAAGTTCTACGACTGCAGGCGTTTCCGGGGCTTTCATCGCGGCTTCAGCCAAAGCTTGCGCCGAAAATGAAGAATCGACGTTTTCTTGCGCACAGACGGGCAAAGCAAACAATGCCGACACAATAAGAGCCAGCAGCGTTGTGAAGCTCTTTTTCATAGTACTCTATCTCCGTTTCCGAGTAATATTTTAATATAAATGGGTATCCGTTTTAAGAAGATAAAATGCTGAAAACCGCTTTAAGTGGATGCGCCGACTTAACGTCGGAAAGTGGTTTTCAGCACATATAAAATTGACGCTAATTCGTTTTTCGCGTCAAATCAAATATTATTCGATATTGTACATATCGGAATATTATATTATATCACTTTAGAAGGTTTTTCGACGGCTTTAGATCGGGAATCTTAACCATATTGGTTTCAAGGGAATAAAGAAAATGACCTTTAATTCTGGTGGTTGCTGTAATATATTGTCCGAAACAAAAAACATCTTGTATAAAACCACATTTTTTGATATACTCTCTATATAATATGTTCAATAATTAGCCTAAAACAGCTATTATTTGTCTTTTATTATTTCAGGCGTTTCCCTTACAAGAAAAGTCCTGTTTCCACCCCCAATTGAAAACATGAAAAAAACTATTATTGGAATTGTAGTTCTGTGCATTGCAGCCGCTTTGATTTACTATTTTGTCCCGACAGTTCATGGAAGCGTCAATTCATGGTTCCATTCTATAAGCGGCGAAAAAGACCATGATGACGACCATGATGGACATGACGACCACGACGGACACGATCACGCAAAGCACGATGACCATGACGACCACGATGGGCACGACCACGCAAAGCATGACGATCACGACGACCACGATGGGCACGACCACGCAAAGCACGACGATCACGACGGGCACGACCATGCAAAGCACGACGGGCACGATCACGCCGGGCATAATCACAGCGAACACGACAGGCATAATCACGAACAGGTGATGACGCTTGAGTTGTCTAATCAGGCGTTGGCTAATATTGGAATTGAGAAGGATTCTGATTTTGGCGAAATTAAAACGGGATCGTTCGATAAAACCCTGACGTTTCCTGCCATTCTGGAAGAACGTCCTGGAGAAACGCTGACAAAAATCCCGTCGCCGGTCAGCGGGGTTGTCGAAAAGATATATTTTCATCCCGGACAGATGATTCAAAACGGTCAGGCGCTCTTTGACATCCGCTTAACGCGAGAAGACGTTATTACAGCGCAGTCGGACTTGCTGGCGTTGATTCAAAAACGCGATATCATTCTCCAAGAGGAACAGCGGCTGTCGGGCTTGGAAGACGGTTTGGCTCCGCAGGCAAAGCGAGACGTCGCTTTTCAGAAAATGGAAAACGACGCGGCGCTGAAGGCGAAAACCAGCGTGCTGCTTCTCAATGGCTTGCCCGCCGACGAGGTGGAAAACAAGCTCATTAAAAACCGGGAGATTATTTCCATGGTAACGGTTTACGCTCCCGCAATTAACGAAGATTGCGTCAACGGTAAAAGAGAAGCGGAAGAACATTGCGATCACCATCAGCAGATGGACGCCATTTACGTTCAAAAGGGACAGAGCATAAATCTGGGCGAACCGCTGTGCCAGGTTTCCGACATGGATCAGCTGCTCATTCGCGGCAGCGCGTACGCCTATAATGAACGCGATCTGGCGGCTGCGATGGAAAACGGGGCGAATGTTACCGCTCTCTTTACCCAGTCTGGGCATGATATCGAAAAAGTTACGGATTTGAATATTCGCAACATCAACAACCGGGTCAACAGCGACGACCGAACGCTGAACTTTTACATCGAACTGGACAACGAACTGGAACAGCACAACGAAGAAACGACGTCTGGCAACCCGTATTTGTCGTGGCGATTCAAGCCGGGGCAGCGATGTCAGCTCTCCGTTCCGTACGAGAAGATCGAGAACTGTATAATTGTTCCCGTTTGGGCGGTTGCGCGTCAGCAGGCGGACTGTTACGTCTTTGAACTTTCAGATGTGGAAGAAGGACACAAGACGTTTATTCGCCGTCCGGTTCACGTCCTATATCAAACGCAGACCGAGGTCGTTCTTGCCAACGACGGCTCGATTGCTCCGGGAGTTAAAATCGCTCTTCGCGGCGCGTCTCAGCTTCAAATCGCGCTTGACGCCGGCGGCGGAAAACTGCAGTCTGCCTGTCCGTGCGGAGATCACTGAGAACCGGTTTCAGGTCGTCAGTTGTCTCACCCCCAAAAAGTAACATATAATACCCCACTCATTTTACTTCTAAAGAGTAATGTTTAATAAAATAATCAGCTTTTCGCTGGCGAATAAGACGTTAATTCTCGTCCTGGCCGCTCTGTTGATCGGCTACGGCGGATACACAACGATTCATCTTCCGATTGACGTTTTGCCGGACTTGAACCGTCCCCGGGTTACCGTCATGACAGAATGTCCCGGGATGGCGCCCGAGGAAATCGCCGTTCAGATTACCCGTCCGATTGAAACGGCTCTTAACGGCGCGGCTGGCGTGGAAGCGATTCGCTCGCAGTCTTCCGCAGGCTTGTCCGTCGTCGTAGTTGATTTCGACTGGAACGTTGAACCGTATCGAGCGCGTCAGATTGTTTCCGAGTGTTTGTCTTCAACGGGCGACGCCCTCCCGGAAGGCGTTCTGCCGCGAATGACGCCGTTAAGCTCTGTTATGGGTCAAATCCTCATGCTTTGCATCTGGGATGAAAGCGGACAGATGTCTCCGATAGATTTGCGGACGACGGCGGACTGGGTTATTCGACCGCGTTTGATGGGAATTGAGGGCGTGGCGGAAGTCTATCCTACCGGCGGCGAACGCAAGCAGTACCAGATTCGCGTTCGGACGGACGACCTGCTTTCGTACAACGTTACGCTGGATCAGGTCGTCTCTGCCATAGAGCAGTCCAACAGCAACGTTACCGGCGGGTATCTGGTGAATCAAGGACCCAATCAGTATCTGGTTCGCGCCGTAGGGCGAATCGAAAAAATCGAAGACCTTCAGCAGATTGTCGTTGACGGCTCGCGTCAGCCGGC
>JAFSMW010000162.1 GCA_017447745.1 Thermoguttaceae bacterium | reverse complement strand
GTTCGGATGTTCCCAGTTCAAACGTTTGTATGAATCGAGCCATTCGGCGGAATGAATCCAGACGGTTTCGTTCTCTGGAAGTCCCGGCAGAGTCGGGAGAGGCGCGAGATTATCTGCGATCTCGTCCCATTCTTTAACGCGTTGTTTTCCCATGCGTTCCCGCCAAAGGTTAGCTTCGCGCAGAGCAAAGCGCCAGTACGCCAGGTCGAATGCGCTGTCTCGCGTAATTCCGGTTTCGCTCGGAGGCATGACCGGATCCAAATGCCAGACGCCTGACTCGTCCTTCGTCGGATACGAAGCCATGTACTTCGCGGTTTCGTCGAGGATTTCCGCCCAGCGGTCGAGCGTTGCCTGAGTCGGTCGATTTCGGTACTCGAGTTCTGCGAAAATCATCGGATGAGGCTCTTTCCAAAGCAGAACCTGATTCCCGACCCATGGCGCAGTGCGGCTTTCCGGTCCGGTTGCTTTCTGCCATTGAGCGCCGTCGTAACCGAGCTGGCGGGCAAGCTGTTTTGCGATAGGGAGGTTCTTTTTGTAACAGTCCAGCGCCCGGTCCGACAGTTCCAGCCGATCCCAAAGCGCATAGTGCGCCAGATGCCAGTAAATCATTTCGCCGTGGTATCGACCGCACCATGGATCAGTTCCAAGCAGACCCGTTTCAGGAGGCGGATAACTGCCGGCGGAGTTCGTTCTCATGAGGTACTGCGAAAGTACGATCCGGCGTTCCAGTTCCTTCCAGCGAGGGTCTTTGCTGAGCGATAGATCCACAGCCGCGCCGGACTTCCAGAACGTTTCCCACGCTGCGGCAGTTTGAACTTTCAAATCTTCAAACGACTGAAGCGCTTCCCTTTCGATTTTTGGCAATCCGTCATAAAACGCGCAGGAGAATTCGCAGACGTTTCCGTTTGCTGTAATTGTCAGTTTGTGACGCTCTACGTTGACTTCCATGGCGCAGTTTTCCGCGCAGTCTACACAAACCGTGTAGTTGAAATCGTCGACTTTGCGCTGGATTTGAGCTGAATGCGATGTATTCCCTGTTACAACCCGGGTTGTGTGTTTCTCTGGAACGGTGAAGTCGCCGGAATAGCGCGCCATTCGGGTAGTCGGATATGGGAAATCAATCGAGACAGCGATTTTCTTCTGAGCGATTAGCGGGGATTCAATCCGAGCGCAAACGCAGTCAGAATCCATTCTAACGAGCGTTTCGACTCGAACGGGGACGCCGTCGAGCTGAAACTCGGTCGTATGCAGACCCGTCCAGAGGTCAAGACGCCGCTGGACGTTTTGAATTTCAGAATCTGCGATCGTCTCAAAGGAGGAAGCGTCAACAACGCGAACGAGACGGATTCTGCCCAGATCGGCGCGGTGCGGATTCTGGCGAAGCCAATTTCGCAGCGGCTCTTTTTCTGGCGTGAACGAATTGTCGCCCTCATGCGGCTGGTTGCGTCCCTGCTGAAACGTTCCCGTCGGGGGAACGTCGGCGGGAGTAAATCCTTTTGGCAGCGGGAACGAATGCCAGCCCCAGTGAGACATCGTATTCCCGCGCGTCGTCTGCAGTCCCGTCCGGTCGACGTTAAAACAGAACTCGCCGTTTCCCAGCGGAAGCTCCAGGTTTACTGCGCCGCTGGTAATAGCGTGACGACCAACGACCGCGCAGCGGTCAATCGGCTCCGCAAAAAGGGACGATGAAAACGCGCATAACAAAAGGACAAAAGAAATCTTTTTCATTTTCAATAAAACAAGAGGGAAAACTTTTTTTGAAAAAAGGTTCTTTCCTCAAACTCCCTCTTTCAAAAAACTTTAGTAAGGAAAAATCAAAGCGACCAACGGGAGCGGTTATTGGCAGGCGCGCGGCAGCGCGGACTGGGAGCGGCGCCTCGCCGCTGCTTTCGTACTTGACGGCTTGCCGTCAAGAAGAGGATTCGTTTTTTCTGTATCAAGCTACGCTTGACGGTTTGAGCGATTCTATTTATTAAAAAAGCGAGAGCTCCGCTTACGTTTCCCTCTCGCACTCCGAAAAATGTCACACGCCTCCTGAGTACGAGTCAAAATCTCCGACCCTCTGCGTGTACTTGTTGACGAACTTCGTGTACTGCGGGCGCCAGAGGACTTCAACGTCTCCGACGGCGCCGTTACGCTGTTTGGCGAGAATAATTTCCGCCTTGCCGATAACGTCCGGGTTCTTTTCTCTGTCTTCTGGAGACATGTAATATTCTTCTCGATGAACGAACATGACAACGTCCGCGTCCTGCTCGATAGCCCCGGACTCTCGCAGATGGCTCATTCTCGGGCGGTTGTCTTTGGTCGTTTCCGCCTGACGGTTAAGCTGTGACAGGCAGATAACCGGCACTTCCAACTCGCGCGCCATTCCTTTGAGGCGTCGGGCGATTTTGGAGACCTGTTCCTGGCGCGGGTCGTTGGGGTTGTCCGGCTGGATGAGCTGAAGGTAGTCGATGATGATAATATCCAGCTTACCCGCCCGTTTCAGACGTCTGGCAAGAGCGGCGATTTCCGTGACCGTTCTGACCGGGGAATCGTCGATAACCATATTGGAACCGCTCAACTGACCAACGGCTTTAAGAATAACGTCCTTGTCTTCCGGGGCGAAAGATCCGGTTCGGAACTTGCTGCCGTCAATCTCGCCGCGAGAGCTGATCAGACGTTTGACAAGTTCAATCTGGTTCATTTCCAAACTGACAAACAAGACGCCTTTCCCTTCCACGACGGCAATATAGTCGGCGAAGTTGGCAGCCAGAGCCGTTTTGCCCATACTGGGTCGGGCGGCGAGAATAATCAACTCGCCCTGGTGCATGCCGCCGGTCATTTTATCGAGATCCGCCAAGCCGGTCAGCAGTCCCGGTGCAGCGCCCTTGAGCATCGTTTCGTTAATCTGGTCGAGCGTGTCCTGCAGGACTTTGACGAAGTCCAGCTTGTCGGTTTTCGTTTCGTCGCCCTTGAGAGCAAAGATGCGCTCTTCCGCCTGATTGATAAGGTCGTTTGCGTTGGTACTGGACGTGTACGCTTCCTGAAGGATTTCCGAAGACGTTTGAATCAGCGAACGCAGAATGGACTTCTCCCGAACGACTTCCGCGTACGACCGGGCGTGCGTCGCAATGGCGACTGAGTGCAGAATCTCGACCAGATACGCCTCCCCGCCGATTTTATCCAGCAGGTTGTCTGAACGCAGGTCTTCGACCAGCAGGGGGATGTCAACCTGATGCCCGGTGTTGTACATTTGGACGATTCTGTCGTAGAGAATCTGATGCGCTTCCAGATAGAAGTCGTCCCGATGAACGATAGATACGATGTCGTCCGCCGACTTCGGGTCGATCATCAAACAGCCCAGCAGGTTCCGTTCCATTTCGATGTTCTGAGGCGGAGTCGCGCCGAAAATGCTGGTGTCGACTGCGGAGACGCTAGTTTTTTTCGTGTGTTTTTTCGATTCGTTTGCCATAGTAATTCGAAATATACCCAAACGCAAAGGGAAAGTCAAGAGGGCGAAAAAATAATTTGTCTTTAGGGGAGGACGGTCTGCTATCAGAGCAATCAACGCAAATATTATAATAATATATCCAGTATATAACGACGATTTGTGTTGAAATGCGATAAGTGAATATCTATTAAATCAATATGGCAAATTCGCTAATACGTTAAAGTCTGATTTAGACAGACATTTTTTTCAGACAGATTTTGCTTGATAGGTCTTATTTAATAAAATGTATAATCGATATAAAACGGATAATTTATCTAAAAAGTTGTTGAGAATTCACTTTTTCTTTCCTAAAATACGGATACTGCTTGCTATAGGCTCAATTTTATGTTAAAATATATAATATTCATGAAGTTAATTAGATTGTATACATTAATTTACACGCCGTTGGGAAACGACGCTTCAGATTTTTAATTTTTAAATGCTGTCTAAAACATGTTTTGTTTAGGACAGACATTTGAATTGTAATCCATTTTATATAAAAACCTATGAACGAGCCAGAGAACGCAACGGATACTATCGCGCCATCCACACAACCGCCGACAGAAACAACCGCTGCCGTTAATTCGTCTGAACCAAACAAGTTGCTACCGTTTTACGAGCCAATCCAAAAAGCCTTGGCAGATACTGAACGTCAAATTGTACAAGATCTGTCCAGTAAGGAACCTAAGCTGCAAGAGATATTCTCTCAAAGCAGGCATTTGTCCGGAAAGCGTATGCGCCCTGCCCTGACGCTGCTATGTGCTCAGGTTTGCGGGGGAATTGTCCCGAAACACATCACCTGCGCGACGATTATGGAACTGGTTCATACAGCGTCTTTGGTTCACGACGACGTCCTGGACGAGGCGACAATACGCCGTCATGAGGAGACCGTCAACGCCCGATGGGACAACGAGACGGCGGTTCTGCTGGGCGACTTGATCGTTTCCAAAGCCATGAAGCTGGCGGCGTCGCTGGAGAACTTCGACGCGTTCAATCTCATTGCCGCCACGAGCGAAAAGCTCTGTCTGGGCGAACTGCGTCAGGAAGTCAACATGGGAACCATCGATCTTGACGAAGGCGTGTATTATAGTATTATCGAAGGGAAGACCGCGGCGCTGATTGAATGTTCGTGTCGGCTTGGCGCGATGTTTGCCGGCGCGTCTCCAGAAACAGTTGACAGTCTGGGGCGCTTTGGTCTTCATTTGGGAACCGCGTTTCAGATTGTCGACGATTTGCTGGACGTCTCCGGCAACGAAAAAGTCGTCGGCAAGACGTTAGGGCAAGACATCAAAAAGAAGAAGTCGACTTTGGCGGTTATTTACGCCATGCAGTGCGTTTCCGAACAAAAGCGAATCGAAATTGCCTCAACAATCAAAGATTCCGAAAACCCGGCGGCGGAATTAATGCCTTGGCTAAAACGTACCAACGCGCTGGAGTTCGCTCGAAAGGCGGCGGAAAAGCAGATCGTTCTGGCGTTGGAAGAGCTTGAAAAGGTTGACTGCTCGGAGACGGGGACGGACGCGCTGGAATCGCTGAAAAATCTGGCTCAGTTCGTTCTGACCCGAAAGTATTAACCGCCTGTTACATCGCCTGACTTTTGGCGCATAGAGCGTCGCAACTTACAACATCAACATGGAAATAATCAAAACAAAAGCATACGCTCGCGCCGGTTTGCTGGGAAATCCGTCTGACGGCTATAACGGCAAGACGATTTCCCTCAGCATTCCGCAGTATTACGCTCAGGTAACGCTGTACGAATGGGAACAGGTGGAAATCGTTCCCTGTCTGGAAGACCAGAGCCAGTTTGAGTCCGTCGGCGACCTGGTTCATGATGTCGTCCTGCACGGGTACTACGGCGGCGTTCGTCTGATTAAAGCGTCTATTAAACGGTTTATCGAATATTGTCACGCCAAGGGCGAGACGCTTCACAATCGCAACTTCTCGATTCGTTACGAAACCAAAATCCCGCGACAGGTCGGCATGGCGGGTTCCAGCGCCATTATCACCGCCACCATGCGAGCGCTGATGAAGTTCTACAATGTCGACATCCCGCCGTATCTGCTGGCGTCTTTGGTTCTGTCGGTCGAGATGCAGGAGCTTCACATTACAGCTGGACTTCAAGACCGCGTCATTCAGGCGTACGAGGGCATGGTCTACATGGACTTCGACAAAAAGAAGATGAAAACCGTCGACGGGCTGACCTACGGCGCGTATAAACGCTTGACAATCCCGTCCGACCTGCCGCTGTACGTTGCGTTCAAGGCGGACGTCAGCGAGCCAACCGAGGTTTTCCACAACAACCTTCGCGCCCGATTCGACATGGGAGAAACGGCTGTCGTCGACGCCATGAAGCGCTTCGCTCAAATCGCCGTTGACGGCAAACGGGCGCTGGAATCCCACGATTATAAAACGCTCAATCAACTCATCGACGCCAACTTTGATCTGCGCCGATCCATTTGCAAGCTTCCCGCCGGACAGGTCGAAATGATCGAAGTCGCCCGCCAGTGCGGCGCGTCTGCCAAGTTCGCCGGGTCGGGCGGAGCCATTGTCGGACTTTATCAGAACCCCAAAATCCTGGCAGAGCTGAAAACGCGTCTCGGACAGCTGGGATGCTCGGTAGAAGTTATTGAGGGAGTAGGGAATAGGGAGTAGGGAGTGGGGAGTATTTTTTAACGTCTTTTCAACGGTCCCGATCCTTACACTCGCATTCGCTAAGCGACCAACGGGAGCGATTATTGGCAAACGCGCGGCAGCGCGGACTGGGAGCGGCGCCTCGCCGCCTCGCAACTCGTAACTCGTAACTTTTTCCAACATCATGAACGAATCCAAGCCTTTTATCACAGAAGATTTCTTGCTTCAAACGCCGGCGGCACAGCGTCTTTATCATGAATACGCTGAGAATCAGCCGATTATAGACTACCATTGTCATCTCGTTCCCGCCGAGGCGGCGAATAACATTCAGTACAGAAACATGACGCACATCTGGCTGGCGGGCGACCATTACAAATGGCGAGCCATGCGAACCGCCGGCGTTGCGGAGCGTTACATCACCGGGAAGGGACCGGACGGGAATGCGTCGGACTGGGAGAAGTTTGAGAAATGGGCGGAGACGTACGTCAAGTGTCTTCGCAACCCGCTGTATCATTGGACGGCTCTGGAGCTGAACAATCCGTTCGGGGTCAAAACGCTGCTGTCGCCTCAAACCGCGCCGGAGGTTTGGGAGACGTGTAACGCCATGCTGGCGCAGCCCGAGTTTTTCGCTCAGGGAATCATGCGCCGCATGAAAGTCGAAACCGTCTGCACGACGGACGACCCGGTCGATTCGCTCGAATACCACATCAAGGCGAAAAACGTCCCGACGTTCCCGGCGAAGATGCTTCCGACCATGCGTCCGGACAAGGCGATGGCAATCGACAAGCCCGACGTTTTTCTGCCGTGGCTGGAAAAGCTGGAATCTGTAACAGGCGCGCCGATTGCAACCTTTGACGCTTTGTTTGCCGCGCTGGAACAGCGGTACGAGTTCTTCGCGTCGGTCGGCTGCAAGCTGTCCGACCACGGCTTGGGCATGTTCCCGAAAACCAAAATCACAGCCGCGCAGGCGGACGCGATTCTCAAAAAGGCGATCGCTCGACAGCCGATTACCCCGGAGGAAGCAGACGGATTTGCCCGGCTGGTTTTGATTGAATGCTGCAAGCTCAATCACAAGTTCGGCTGGACGCAGCAGTTCCATTTCGGTGCGATGAGAAACAATTCGTCGCGCATTTACAAGATTTGCGGCCCCGACGCCGGGTGCGATTCTATCGGCGACGGCGAAACCGCCTTGGCGATGTCCTCCGTTCTCGACGAACTGGACAGTACGGATCAGCTTGCCCGCTCGATTCTGTACAACCTCAACCCCGCTTGTAACGCGATGGTGGCGACAATGATCGGCAACTTCCAGGACGGCTCGTATCCCGGCAAAATCCAGTACGGCAGCGGCTGGTGGTTCCTCGATCAAAAGCAGGGCATGGAAGACCAAATCAACATCCTGTCCGCCGAAGGGCTTTTGAGTCTGTTCGTCGGAATGTTAACCGACAGCCGTTCGTTCCTGTCGTATACGCGTCACGAATATTTCCGCCGAATCCTGTGCAACATGCTCGGAAACGACATGACCAACGGGCTGATTCCCTACGACTTCGATCTGGTCGGCGAGTTGGTCGAAAACGTCAGCTATAAAAACGCAAAGAACTACTTTAACTTTTAGTCGAGGCTATCATGCAGCGTTCATTCTGGACTTTGAATAAGACGTTTTGCTTTTTATTCCTTTTGTTTGCAACGGGATTTTTGGCAATCCCTGCCTACGGTCAGGGCGACTTGCGTCAGAAGGCAAAGGCGGAAAACAAACCTGTTTTGATTTTCTATCACGGCAGCGATTGGTGCGTTTCCGGCGAAACGATTTTAAAAGTCTGGAATAATTCGAAAGTTCAAAGCAAACTTAACGAGACGTTTCTGACCGGAACGTACGACGTCCCGTCTGTCAATTCCACTTCGAATGAAGCAGCCAACGCCCCGGCGAAATCCCTTCGCGTTGACATTACGCAGTATCCTGCAATAGCGTGTTACACTCCCAACGGAGAATGTTTCGCCATTTGGGGCAACATTCCCTGCGATGTAACCGCCGGCGTTATCGTCAAACGGACGGAGGCGCTTTTTGACGTCTGGAAAAAGGCGGCGGCTCTTAAAGAAAAGGCGGAAAATCAAACCGGCGCGGACGCTACAAACGCCGCGGCGGAGTTCTTCAATACGCTCATTCCGTACTCCTCTATTGGATTTCTTCGTTCTGACAAAAGCTTTCAATCCGTTTGGAAGCTGATGGAAAAACAGGATCCGGACGACAAAACCGGCTGGCGTCGTTTTTACAATTTTGACTATCAGTGGTATGGCGATAAAATCTCTGAATTCCGTAACAACAATAAATTCGAGGAAGCGGAGGAGTTTATTAAAAAAGAGCAAAACGACCCCCGCAACGACAAGCTCACTGTCGAGCAAAAACAGGTTCTGGCTCTGCTCCCGTTCTGTTTGAACTCATGCCGAGACGGCTACAAAGGCGCCAACGTCGCGCTGCTGAAAGAGGTTGTTAAGATGGATCCAACCACGCGCTGGGGAATCGGCGCCGCCGGCTGGCTGAAAGAGCTGGGCGAGGAGTCTCCCGTTGCTATCCCGACTTTGGAACAGCGCATGGCAAAGGTCTTTTTACCGCTCAAAAAACGGGGAGCCGTTAAAGTCAAGCCGTTCGCAAAGTCGGTTATGAAATCCGACCGTGACGCGATTAAACAAATGCTCCGTTCAAAACTGACCTTGAGCGGAAACAACAAAAAGATCATTCTGCGCTACTACGCCATGTCGATTATCGGCGCGGATACCATCGATCAATGCATCGCTCTGGAAGGCGGCAAGGCAAACGCGAACCTGTTTTTCGGCAGTACCGAAATGTTGGAATCGTTCCTCCTGTCCGGTCCGATTAACAATCCTACCAGAGCGTATCAGGTTTGGGATACGCTCATGTTCCAATGCTCTTCCTGGAAGAACGTTTACAACCCGTCGGAAAAATGGCTGGACACGCCCATCGGCAAAAACATCGCCATGGCGATTGCCCTCAACGCCCAGTTTGACGATACGACCAGCGTCTATTTGCTGGAATCGTTCTATCGGCTGGCGCAGACGCAGCGACTTATCAAAGACGCCTACAATTACAACGCTCGAGAGTTCCGTTACGTCGTCCTTAACATTCACCCGCTCGACAACCTGTGGTTGAACGAATTCCGCTCCTGCCCGCCGGACGAGTATACAGGCGCGTGCTGGTGTTGCCGATACATCTCCTACAACTTCTTCGGCGACTCCGTTCAGGGGCGTCTGTACCGCGCGCCCTGGGACAAGGTTTACACCAGCTCGGAAGTGTCACAGAAAATCGGCGGCGTCTGCGGCGCGCTTTCCTACTTCGGGGCGTCAACCGCCAGAGCGCACGGCGTGATGGCTGTTCCCGGCGGTCAGCCGGCTCATTGCGCCTATATGCTCCGCGGCTCGCAAGACCGCTGGATTATTGGATACAGCGTCTCGCCCTATACCGGCGCGCATTTCAATTTCTGGGATTTGTCCTATCAGGGACTGGACATGATTGAGTCCATTTACAAAGACGGCGCCAACAAACGCGCTGATCTGCTCGACATTTTGGCAAAGACGATTCTTCAGCTTCGATACCCGCTGCCGACGATTTCCAATCTGACGGCGACGTCCTACGAATGGGGCGAGAAAAAACTTCCCGACTTTTCCGCCCTCACGCCGGAAGAAAAGACTCGCGTCTACAACTTTGATATTGACGCAATTAAACGCCGCGACCGCGTTGCGATTCGGTTTACCGGAACGCTCAACGTGGACGACAATTCCCCGGTCAACTATACCATCGGTTCTGACGACGGCTCCCGTCTGCTGATCGACGGAACCGTTATTATCGACAACGACGGAGCGCACGGCGTCATTGAGAAATCCGCCAGCGTCAGCCTCGCGCCAGGCAAACATACTATCGAAGTTCAGTACTTCAACGCCGGCGGCGGACGCAGTTTGTCTGTTACAATGAGCAAAAATCAGTCGTTTGACTCCGATATTAACAATCTGTACAAAAACGCGTTGAAGTACTGTCCGTCGCATTACGGCGTCGCACTGGATTACGCCCTGTGGCTTGACAAAGTCGGCGCGCCGTTCGACTCCTGGAAGGATTGGGCGGACAGAGTCGCCAACGGGCTAAAGGACTACGCCGACAACGCCTGGCGGCTGCTGAATCGTTTTTATTTCCCCAAATGCAAAGCCAACGGCGGAAAAGAAGAACTGCTCAAACAACTTCTGACGTATCATTCGCTTATGCGCCAATCAGACCTGCCGACGTCGGAAGTCTATAATTATCGCGCCGTTCTCGACCAGCATTTCAACATGCTCGACAAAGACAACGCCGCCGCCATGGAACTGTTCAAAACCTGTCTGAAAACGCAGTTCAACACGTCCAGCCTGTTTGGCGTCGTCCTGACGTGGGGCGCAGACCGGTTCATGGACGACGAGAAACTGTCACAACAGATGGGCGCCGCCATTGCAGACGCCTTTGCCGACAGTCTCCAAAACGACGATAAGTCAGACGCTCTGGCAATGTCGATGCGCGGTCTGATGAGAAAAGCGTCGCAAACGGACAATATGGCGCTGTTTACTCAAATCGCTCAGCTGATTCGGAAACAGAATCCCGTTAAAGAGACCACCCCGTATCCGACCGAGGATTTCGGCGGGAAGATTCTTTCCGACAAGGCGATGATGAAGATTTCCACCTCCGGCGGTTTCGACTATCCGGACAAATACCCGTTCTGCCTCGATACCACCCGCGACGTCGACCGAACGTTCCATACAGACAACGAATCGTCCCCGTGGGCGATTGTAACGCTGCCCGGCATGTCGGAGATTTCCGGGATTGTCGTCGCGCCCAACCGCGGCTATTATCGGGATCGCAACGTCCCGATTATGGTTTGGGTCTCGGAAAACGGAACGGACTGGACGAAAGTGTTTACGTCCGAAAAGCTGGAATCGGAATGGCGCATTGACCTTTCCTCCGCCCCGGTCAAGGCGAAATACGTCAAAGTCGGCCGCGTCCCGGAATTTAAGAAAGACTGCTTCCACTTGGGTAAAATCCTGATCTACGGCAAGGCGCTGTATTAACGTCATAATGCGATAGATATTAACCCTCAATCAGAATCAACGCCATGTCCGAATCAAACAACGCCGAACCGACTGTTACTGACAACGCGAAAAGGAAACGTTCCCCTTCGTGGGGAATGCTTTTCCTTTTACGGCTGTTGTTCTGGGCGTTTTTCCTGGCGGGCGTTTTTTTCTATTTCGTCTGTTTGCTTCCCTATGCGAATTTTCTTGGCATAAGCGCATCTGTATTTTACCCTGTCAATCTGTTGCTTATAACAGTTTTTTGTTTTGGGGTGGCGATTTACTTTAATCAAATAATTAAAGGTTGGAAGAAACAGGAGCGCTTTCCCGGCTTTGGGTACGGTTTTCCGGCAGCGATTCTCGTCTGGACGATCGGGGGAACGGTAAGCATTCTACAGAACTGGTACTTTGCTTTGCTGTATAATTCCCATCCCGGACTTTGGATGATTGTTTTTACGCCGACAATTGCCATCTTCATAGCTGTTGTATTGGGATTCAAAGCAGGGAAAGACGGCGGACGGACGGCAACTTTTGTTCAAAAGACGTCCGCATTTCTGACGAGACATAAATTCGCCGTTCTCGGTTTAATAACTCTGCTGATAGCGGCGTCCGTTGTCGGGCAGCAAATCTATTATCGAACTGCAACCCGTTTTCCCGAAATGAGATTTTATAACGTGGAGCCAGTTTACTGGAAATATTACGCATTCTTTGAAACCGATAACTGTCCTTTCGAGAAATTTCAAAAGCTGGAATCCATTTGCATTACAAGCGATGAGAATTTCAGTTCCATATCCGCAGCGCCCAGCATAAAAGAGATTCGTTTTACAGGCGGCAACCGTTCTCTTACAGAAGCCGATATGACGCGACTGGCTCAAATCCCGTCTCTGGAACGATTGACGCTTCGTTTCTGGAAGAATTTGAAAGATTCCGACTCGACGGGTTTGGAATACCTGCCGCAGATAAAAGGACTTAAAGAATTATCGTTAGATGTAACAAAACAAAGCGTAAACGACATTTCGTATTTAAAAGACATTCCCAACCTTGAGACGCTCAAACTATTCGTTTCTATGGACGTATTGTATGGGTCCGAACTCAGAATTGATTATACGGTTCTGCAATCCGCGCCTAAACTAAAGACGCTGGTATTGGAGTTTCCATTTAAAGTTGACGAAGACGACGTCGAACGCGCCCGGGAAGCTCTGCCGAAGTGTAAAATCGAAACGGAAAAGCTGCCCAATGCCGATTACTACCGTCCCTAGCAAGGCGTTGGACTTATACGAATATTATCCCTGCTAAAAGAATCCTTTTAACGCCCTATTGTATTTGGGAAAAGCTTTTCGTATAATTGTATTATCACATTTCCAAAGCAGAACCAACTTTTCACATCAAGACAGAAGCAACGCCATGTCAGACACAGACCATCTCGAGATGAATATTACAGAGAAAAAGCCGGCGCCGCGCAAGCCGGTTCTTTCGTGGAAAATTCGTTTGCCGCTTGGACTGTTGTTCTGGGCGTTTATCCTGACGGGCGTTTTTTATTATCTTCCTTGTTTATTTCTGCTGTGTATTTTTCTCGGTTTGACGCTCTTTTTCATTCCTAACATTTACGGCTTTTTGCTGCCAACGTTTTGTTTTGGAATCGCGTTGTATTTTCATCAACTATTGAAAGGCTGGAAAAAGCAAGAGCGCTTTCCCGGCTTCGGATACGGGATTCCAGCAATGCTTGTCGTCTGGACGGTTGGTGGCGTCATCTGCGTTCTGCAAAACTGGTTTTTCGTTTTACTGTTTAATTGTATGCGGGAAATCTGTATATTGACCCTTCTCGCTTCGATTTTTGCGCCGATTATTGCCGTCACTCTGGGATTCAAAGCGTGCAAGGACGAAGGACGAACAGTAACGCTGGTTCAAAAAACGTCCGCATTTTTGACGAAACGCAAAGGCGCTGTTATTGGAATAATAACGCTGCTGATTGTAACGTCCGTTGTCGGACAGCAAATCTATTATCGAACAGCAACCCGATTTCCATTTCTAAAGTGCGAATCCCGCTTCGCAGTCGGCCCTTTTAATCACGACGTTTTCTGGAATTACTTCGCGTTTTTCCATACAATGTCCTGTCCGTTTGATAAATTTCAAAAGCTGGAATCCGTTCACTTTACCTTTGGAATGAATTTCCGTTCCCTGCCAAAATCGACGAGCGTTAAAGAAATTCGTTTTAGAGGCAATTCCAATCTCACAGAAGACGATATAAAGCGTCTGGCGCAAATGCCGTCTCTGGAATATTTGACTTTGGGTTACTGGAATGAGCTTAAAGACTCCGACTCGACGGGGCTGGAATACTTCTCGCAAATAAAGGGACTCAAAGAATTGAGTTTGGGAGTAACCACTCAAAACGTGGACGCCATCCCGTATTTAAAAGACGTTCCCAATCTTGAGACGCTCAAACTGTACGTTTCCGACTTGGGCTTTTTCGGTTCCGAAATTGACTACGCGTCTTTGCAGTCCGCGCCCAAACTAAAGAAACTGACCCTGTCCTTTCCTCACAAAATCGATGAAAATGAAGTCCAGCGCGCCCGGGACGCGCTGCCGAATTGCAAAATAGAAGCAGATAAATTCTAACGGGTTCATTTTTCAGCCGGCGATAAACCATAATGTGAGCAACGGACAGTGACACAGTAAACATAAGTATGGGTAATCCAAATGAACGACAGCGAAAACAGTTACGAAAACGACCGTATAAATTCCAATAATTTTGAACCCGACGAGCCGACTCAACCGCTGGGTTTTAACTCTGTAGAAGATGTATGTAATGGGGTAATTCTTTACAGACGGTACAAGCGCCTGTCAGGACCTGTCTATGTCGCGCTTATAGTAATATGCGGTTTGCTTTTATTCTGTTTTCCAGCGCTGACGGCATCTATTATATTTGCGGGAATAATTCTTTTTTCACCGCAGCCGATTAAGGAGCCGATCAGTTTTTCGAAAGCTTCGACATCGTATGGGGTTCCGCTTCCGGATATGTTATTTCTGGAACAGATGTCGCCTGAACAGTTACTCCAATGGAGTCGATTTGTTTTTATTGCGGTTTATCTTGCGATTTTCGCGTTCTACGGGCTATGTTTATGCGTTCCGATATACAAATCGATGGCTAAGCTGTACAAGACTCCTGATAGCGTTTGTCCTGACGCTCGACGCTTTCTCAACGCGTCGTGGCTTCTCTATACAATTGCTTTTTTCGTTACTGGCGCTGCCATTTACTTCATTAACGCGTCTTGCCGAAACATTCTCTGGGCGGCGGCTTTTGCTATCGGGCTTTCGAGCTATATCGTGTTTTATAGTTTCTTGGATAGAATCGGAACGAAATTACTTCCAGACAATAAAAACTGCCGTATTGCGATTATTTTATCTATTGTCTCCCTTGTGCTTGGCGCTGCGTTAATACTGCTCTTTAAATATTTGCCAGCTGGATTATATAAAACAAGATTGATTTTAATTGTCTGCCTTATTGAAGGGGGCGCGTCATCGTTTCGGATTGCATTTTTTAAACCGCTGCAGCGCCGGTGTTTCGAAATTCTCCAAACGGGAACTTTTACCTTTCCAGTTCCCAAATCGCCAGAGGTTCAGCCACGCTCTGTTTTGAGGACAGGATTTGATAATCTCAAATCCATTCGGAACTTAAGATTATTCATATTAATAACGATTTGCGTTCTGCTTCTTGGCGCGACTGTTTACTATACGTACGCCTATCCCTCTGGAGGTCAAAAGATCAATTGGAGTTGGTCGTCGTTTTTCTCTCCCAAAAGAGCCCCGTCCCCATATCAGGAAATACAAAACTGGAACGACGCGGTTTATAAACTCAATCATGGGGATATTTCCAAAGAGTTTTTTGTGCGATGGGTGTATATGACCTATTTGCCAGATCTGGAATCAAAGTATAGATCAGATACATCGGAAAAGCTTAAGGAAGAATACTTCCGAAACGGCATTCTCAAAGAAAAAATTGATTGCTGTTTGACGTTTCGGAAAGCGCTCAAACAGGAATCGCCGGAAGCGCTGCAGCAAGCCATCGAAAACGTCTACAGAATAGACTTTAAAGAACTCAAAGCGGAACAGGAAAACGGTTGGCGCCATCAGGTTTGCCTTACGACGAACGACGCGCTGTTATTAGCGGTTTCAATGGACGATCTCGACATGGCGCAATGGCTTGTCAGCGCCGGCGCAGATGTCAACTGCAAAAACAGAGACGACAAAACGCCGTTACAAATCGCCAAAGACAAGAGCAATCAAAGAATGGTCGAATTCCTGATAGACAACGGCGCGGTTGACGGCAATAAGAAATAATTGACCAAGCGCTAGCGAAAAGTCCCCACAGAGAGAAAATAATTGTCTAATAGGGGATGTTTTTTCGCTTGCCTTTACCATTACTCGTTTTCTGGTTCGAATGCGTCAGTAAAAGATTCCGACATTTACAACTATTTCTTGGAAGCGTATGGGCGAATCTGATTCGGATAAAGAACAAGCAGCGCTTTAGTAACGCCTAATCTATCAGAATCGTCATAAGTAAACTCAACCCGAAACGCTTCGCCGTCGTTGATAACGTCAACGATTGTTCCAATCTCTCCAGCTTCGACGTCGTCATCGAATTCATCAGTCGAATAATAAGGCTCCAAAAGTTCAACCGCATCTAATAATTGGAATTCCATTGTATTACCTTTCAATAAAAACCGATACCGACCGCGGTACAGTTTTACCGCCATCTATTCTACCGCGCCCTGTTCTTTGAGCCAGTCTATAAGCTCTTGATTTTTGCTTATTTTTGCATTAGACAAAACGGTTTCATCAAAGGAGTCCTTTGCGTTGACGTTCAGTCCTTGTTTAACGAGCCACTGAACCACTTCAAGCCTGCCGTATTCGGCGGCTTTATGCAAGGCAGTATTATTTAGGCAATCCTTCGCGTTGATGTCAACGCCTTGTTCAACGAGCCATTGAACCAATTCCAGATTGCCGCTTATGGCGGCTTTATGCAAGACAGTTCCCCATAGACTTTTCTTTTTGACGTTCAGTCCTTGTTTAACGAGCCATTGAACCAGTTCCAGATTGCTGCTTTTAGCGGCGGCAAATAAGGCATTTTCGTCATATTGTTTTTCTGCTTTGAGGTCAGCGCCATGTTCTACCAACCATTGAACCAGTTTAAGATTGCCAGTTCCTGCGGCCAAATACAAAATCGTATATTCGTTTGTTTTCACGTTGACTTCGGCGCCATGTTCAACCATCCATTTAACCATCTCAAGGTTACCGTTTAGAACAGCTCCAAACAAGGGCGTCCAGTCATAATCATCTTTTGAGTTTATGTCCAGCCCTTGTTCAACGCACCATTTAACCATTTCAAGATTCCCGGATCCGGGGGCATCATGCAAAATTGTACATTCCTTTCTGTCTTTTGCGTTAACGTCGGCTCCCTGTTCAACCATCCATTTAACCATTTCAAGGTTACCGCTTCGAACGGCCCCAAACAAGGGCGTCCTGTCATGATCGTCTTTTGAGTTGACGTCCAGTCCTTGTTCAATGAGCCATTGAACTAATTCCAGATTTCCGCTTAAAGCGGCAATTTCCAGAAGATTTAGACGTGATGCTATCGCAGACGGTCTATATTCTGCGTGGATGTCAGCGCCATGTTCCACAAGCGTTTTAACCTGGTTCAGATTACCTGTCAGAGCTGCGTAGTGAAGGACTATACCGCCGTTCTCGGCGCAATAATCGAAATCGTACTCCTCTTTTTGGAGCATCTGTTCAAAACGTTCCACGCATTGCGCGTCAAACATTCTAATGGCAAGCTTTACAAGCTTTGGATTGTCAGATTTATTTAAGATTTCCATTGCTGACAACGGAACGTCAGGTTCCTCGGATTTGTTGCACCCTGCAATAGCTGCAAGAAGAATAACAATTATGTTCAAAATGAATTTATGATTCATAATAGCAGGGGGTTGGAAAATGACGTATAACAAAGGGTGGCGAGGCGCCCGCGAACCGTACTGAACCAGGATTGTCTTAGGGACGTTGTTCCATTGGCAGGCGAGGACGCCTGCGGTCGACGAGGACGTCGACCCTCCGAAACGCAAGCGCACGTCGATTGTTACTTCGCGAACTTCGCGGACTTTGCGTGAGGTTTCTTTTGCGGGCTATCGCCCGCCTTGAAAAAACTTTCGGTCGCCAGCAAGCTGGCTCCCTTTTAAAGAAGTTTTTTCAAGTTGAATGATATGAGGGGAAAACCTTTTTTGAAAAAAAGGTTCTTCCCCTCAAACTCCCCTTTCCAAAAAACTTTAGTAAGGGGAGAAAACATTGTATTACAGCGCACGT
>JAFSMW010000161.1 GCA_017447745.1 Thermoguttaceae bacterium | reverse complement strand
GTCAAACGTAAAAAAATGAAAGGCGGTAACGGAGTTAATGAAAGGCGGTAATGAAGCGACCAACGGGAGCGGAATTACGCAGTTCGCCGACAGGCGAACCAAAACGCCGGATGTGGGAAAAACAAACGCCGCAGCCGAAAACCTTTCTGGATCGCGAGCGAAGCTCGCAAAAAAATCCTCACGCAAAGTTCGCAAAGAAATGAAAGGCGGTAACGGAGTTCGCGCAGCGAACGTAGTTACGCTTCCTTAACAACCGCGTAGCGGTTGAATATTTCTAGCCGTGGGTTTTAACCCACGGAATAAGAGAAAAGATAAAACAAACATCGTCAAATACACTTTTTATCTTGCCCTCCAGCGGAGGGCAAGATAAAAAGATACTGAAGCGATTAGGCGAGGCGGCTCGCCAGTCTATCAACCTATCTGTGACTGATTGCAGCGTCTGGGCAAACGGTTTCGAAGTTCGGCGTGAGGTCGATTTGAAGTTTGCCTGTTACCAGCTTGAGCAAATCGCCGGCAACGCCCTGAACCAGCGGAGTTTCCCAGTGGTTGTTGCCGTGTCCAAGGGCGGAATAGGCGACGACGCCTTTTCCTTCTTTGCGCGCCCAAACGCAGGGGAAGTCCGGACGATTATAGCAGTCGCCGGTCATGCCTTCCGTTTGAAGCATCAGGAAAACGTGCATGTCTTTGGCAAGATGTTTGTTGCAGTACCATTCGTCGTGATGGCGAATCGGGCGTTCCATGTCTTTCAGACAGGGCAGTTCCGGGTCAATCGGCTTGACGGTCGCTTCCTGCTGCGAACCGTGCATGATGAACTCGCCGCCAATCATGTTGATGTAATCGTTACGATCTTCCTTCGGGACGTCCTTGAATCTTTCCGGACCGCGAACGCACCACGTATCGGTTGCAGAATGGAATCCGAGGAAACCAACGCCGGATCGAACCGCTTCAAAAAGATTCTTCGCGCCCTGCTTCGACAGAGGTTGTCCCGGGCAACGGCTATTCGTATTGAACAGATCGCCGCTGGTATAGAATACAATCGCAGCGTACTGGGACAGGTCGCCGTCAAAGACGCTGCCGTCTTTTGTGCAGACAACTTCAATGCCGTTCTTTTCGCCAAACTCTTTGAGGAACGAACCGCAAACGCCCAGTTTGCCGTCGTTGTCAACCGTCGGCGGGTGAATGAATCCAGCCGCGTAATCGTAGTACAAAACTTTCGTCTTCGGCTCGTCTGCCGAGGCGGAAAAACCGGGGAGCGTCGCTAAAACAGCGCCCAGACCGGTTAAAGCAATAAAATCTCTTCTTTTCATGATGTAAGCAGGAAAAAGGAATGGTTAAGGAAAAAGGGAAATGTATCAGTCTTTGAAATCCGCGATCTGAAAAGGCGCATAAAACGTCTCAAAACGTTTAACTTAATTGCTGTTTCTCGATCGAGAGCTCATCATTGTAAAAAAGTACAGCAGCTGTGCAACCGCCTGAACGGTAGCGGCAACGTAAGTCATGGCGGCTGCATACAGCGCGCTGCGAACCAGTCCGGTTCCATCGCCGCTGACAATTCCGGAACTATTCAAAAAGGCTTTTCCGCGAGAAGAAGCGTTAAATTCTACCGGCAGGTTGACAAGCTGAAAAAGCGAGACAAAGGCAAACAGTCCCAAACCAATCCAAGCCAGCATTGTATTTTGACTTGCCTGCTGAACTCCCAACCCAGCAGCAAACAACGCTAAACCAATGTTGCTGCCAATGTTTGCCATCGGAACTGCCATATTTCGGATTACCAGCGGCGCGTAATGCGTTCCGTCCTGAACCGCGTGTCCCGCTTCGTGACAGGCAACACCGACGGCGGTTGCCGTATAGCCGTCGTAAATATCCGGGCTGAGATTAAGCGTTTTGTCTGACGGGTTGTAATGGTCGGTTAAAACGCCTGCAATTCTGTTGATTCTGACATGCTGAAGACCGTTCGCGTCAAGCATTTGTCTGGCGGCTTGCGCTCCTGTAATGTCGGTTCTATATTTCTGACCGTTAGCAACAGCTGACTTAAGCCACCCTTGGGCAATCATGCCAAGAAGAGCTGGAACGCCAGCAACAATTAAATACAAAAGCGAGTTTTCCATTCTTTAACTCCCGTATTCTTTCTTTTTGAAAAATCAATCTTCGTCTTTGAATTCAATGCCCTTCAGCGGACATCTTGCCAAAACCGCGTACAGCGGACCGCGGCGCGTCAGTTCGGAAGACAGAACGTCTATATGCGTTACATACGTCTTCCCTAAATCGCAGCGCGGATACTGGGCGATCTTTTCGCTCAAGTCCCTCAACGCCGCCGTCGGTTTTCGGATTCTGCCTAAGGTGATGTGCGGAACGTACGGCTTGTTTTCTCGAACGAACCCCATTTTCACCGCTGCCGCTTCAACAGCGTTAAACGCTGCGATAAGCTGATTAGACGGGTCTTCAACGCCTGCCCAGACCGTTCTCGGCATCTCGATTTTCGGAAACGCGCCGGCGCCCATCGCTCGAATTTCAAACGGGGGAACGTCTTTAACCGCCTTTTGGAATTCCATACAGACGGATGCCATGTCTTCCCGTTCGACGTCGCCGAGGAACTTGAGCGTAACGTGAAACTGCCCGGATTCCACCCACTTTATATCGGCGCCGCAGGACGCGAAAACCGTCATGAGCTTTTCAATTTGAAGAGCGCTTTTCTGAGCGATTTCGACAGCGACAAACATGCGAACCAGT
>JAFSMW010000160.1 GCA_017447745.1 Thermoguttaceae bacterium | reverse complement strand
TGAAAAAGGGGGGCGTTCAAAATTGGGGGACAGAAAAAAGAGAAGGAGTCTCGAAACCTTTTCGAAGCCTTCTGATCAATCTGTTCCTATCCCCACGTCTTTAGACGTGGGAAATAAATACAATTCAAAAGTCGTAGCCCCCAGATTTATCTGGGGGACTAAAAAGAGGCTTCTCCCCAAACACTTGCCCTCCACACTCTCCCCCGCGCCTTTAGGCGCGGGGGAGAGTGTGGAATTCGCGCGTTATAATACTATTTATATTCTTTTAGATCCCACGCCTAAAGGCGTGGGTTACGATTTAGACGTTCATTTTGTCTATCTTAGCAATCCAAGATTTATCGCGTCCTCGCGAAGGAGCCTGAAAGCTACTTTCCCTTATCCTCATTCAGTTCAGCTTCCAGTTCTTCAATCGTCGGCAGCGAACCTTTGAAATTCTCAGGTATCAGCCGGGAAAGCTCGTAACTCGACACTCCAAGCGGCTGAGAGGTGGATTCAAGCGAATATTGGGCTTCGACCCTGTCCATTGATTTGCACACAAGCAGCCCCACGGCAGGATTTTGCCAGTCCTGCTTAAGCTGATGGTTCACTGCGACCACATAAGTCCCGAGCTGCCCCGCAAAAGACGGCTCGAACTCGGAGACTTTCACCTCAAGAACCACGTAACACCGCAGGTTGATATTGAAGAACAGCATATCGATGAAGTTCTCCTTCTCGCCAATCTCCAAGCGGTATTCCCTGCCCACGAACGAAAAACCATTGCCAAGTTCGAGCAGAAACCGGGTGATGTTATCCATCAAGGCGTCTTTGAGTTCCTTTTCATTGTACTTTTCCGTAAGAGCCAAAAAGTCAAAATTATAGGGATCTTTGGTAATCGCCTGCGCCAAGTCGCCCTGAATTGCAGGAAGCGTGGTTTTGAAATTGGTTACAGCTTTCCCCTGTCTTTCATACAGGTCGGTATCAAGATAATTGAGAAGCATCGCCCGAGACCAGCTGTTTTCAAGGACTTTATCAACATAAAAAAGAGCTTTCTGGCGGTCGTTGCGGCATTTGTCAAGTATATATCGATGATGTCCCCAAGGAATTTGAAAGATTATGTTCTGCTCAACCAATTCCGCCCCAACTTGTGGCAAATTTGAGCGAGCAGAATCTGCCACAACTTGTGGCGAAATTTCAGCTAACGGATAAAGCTCATAAAAACGCCACATATAGCGCAGATTAGTTTCCGAGAAGGCTCCCACCCCGGGGAAAAGCTCTTTCAGGTCGGCGCTGAGCTTTTTATAAAATCCTGAACCGTATTTGGCGGCAAACTCCATTCGGGAAATATCTCTGCCCAGCGACCAGTAAAAACGCAGCATCTCGCTGTTAACCCGCACCGCCGCTTTGATCTGGGAATTTTTGAATCTTTCAGAAAGCTCACCGAGCCATTTTTTGTAACTGTCGTCCATTTGAACTAATATTTTCATGTCGCACTCCATTTTCCATCAGTAAAACCAAGCGCTTTCATTATACAATCTGCCTCGTGAAAAATCAAGGGATGGGATGAGAATTTTTAAATAAAAAGGGGACGCGCAAAAATATCTTGCAAAGATAGAGAAAGATGAGAAGCGGGATCGCAACCCGGAGAGGTTTCTGGCTGCGTTGTTGTTCAGCAGGGCAAAGAGGCTTTGGCGGGCGAAGACGCCCGCGAACCAGCAGGTCTGGCGGGCTTTTACGTTCCGGCGATATTCGAGGGCTTCCGCCGCAAGCGACTAATTGGAACTGTTTTCGGGGGTTGCAATTCGAAAAACTTTCCTGTATAATAAAATCTGTACTCCGACGTCGGCGGGAGTGTAGCGTTGACGAATCGGAGGTTTATCAGCAGTTCACTTTACAGGAGAAGTTTTATGAAACGCAGTTTATTGACCGGCGTCTTTGCCTTTGCGGCGTTGACGCTGTTTGCTCTGGGTTCCGCGCTGGCGGACGTCTGGTTTTACGGTGTAACCGACAAAAAACCGCTGGAATATCAGCCGGGAGAAACGATGACCTTTGACCTGCAAGTTCTCAAAGACGGGAAAGCGCTCGACGGCGTTGAAGTTCAGTGGACGCGAACCGGCGACGACGGCAAGACGGAAACCGGCAAGGCGACTTCGTCCGCTTCCGAACCGATTAAAGTTCAGACGTCTATTACCACGCCCGGTTTTGTTCGTCTGGTTGCCAACGCCAAGGTCGACGGTAAAAACGTCAGCTATAACGGCGGCGCAGGCGTTCTGCTCGACAAGATTGAAGGCGCGCCGGAACCGGAAGATTTTGACGCCTATTGGGCAAAGCAGAAAGAGCGTCTGGCGGAAGTCCCTATCGAAGTTCTCGAAAAGGTGGAAGTTCCCTCCGGCGTGGACGGCGTTGTCTGTTACGACATGAAAATCAAATGTCTGGGAATGCCGGTTTCCGGCTATCTGGCTATGCCAAAAGACGCCAAAGAGAAATCGCTCAAGGCGGAAGTCCAGTTCAGAGGCTACAGCGTCGTCGGCGCCAGCAAGCCAAGCCATCAGGCGAGAGACAAAATCGCGTTCCAGATTAACGCTCACGGCATCCTCAACGGTCAGCCGCAGGAATACTATACCGAGCTGGGCAGAACGACGCTCAAACAGTACGCGTTCAACAAGGAGGAAAACGAAGACCCGGAAACCGCCTATTTCCACGGCATGGCGCTACGTCTTATGCGCGCTTTGCAGTACGTCAAGACGCTCCCGGAATGGAACGGGCAAGACCTTGTCGTCAAAGGTGGAAGCCAGGGCGGATTCCAGTCCATTCTCGCCGCCGGGCTGGATCCCGATGTTACAGAATGCTATCCGAATATTTCGTGGTGTCTGAACATGTCCGGGGCTGTGAAGTCCGGACGTCTGCCCGGCTGGTTCCCGGAATGGACGCCTGCTCTGGACTACTTCGATCCCGTCTTCCACGCAAAGAGAATTCACTGTAAAGTTGTTTCCAACGTCGGATTGGGCGACTACACCTGCCCGCCGTCCGGACAGATGATATTCTTTAACAACCTCAACTGCCCCAAAGAAATGACGTTCCGCCAGGGCTGCACCCACGGATATCACATGCCGAATTGCCCGGCGTACACGATTAAGGGAGAATAAGGCAATAGGCAGTAGGCAGTAGGAAATGGAAGGCGGTAACGGAGTTCGCCCAGCGAACGAAGTTACGCTTCTTTAACAACCGCGTAGCGGTTGAATATTTCTAGCCGTGGGTTTCAACCCACGGAACAAAAAACACGCAAAATAGAATATCGTCAAATAACCTTTTCCTGTCGTCCTCCGAAGGAGGGCGGGAGGAAAAGGAACTGAAACGATTAGGCGAGCCGGGGTGCGTAAGCCCCCGGGCGTGAGCGAAGCGAACGCAATTACGCATTCGCCGGAACGGCGAACAAAACGTTGGGACAACCAAAAATCATTGATATTACCCCGTTAAAATCTCACGCGGAGGCGCGGAGATGCGGAGGATATTTGCGAAGTTTTAGAAATTGCTTTGCGGGCGTTGCTGGGAGGATTCTGGGAGAACGCTGGGAGGATTCTGGGAAATTCAAACTATTCCCAGCAGTTCCCAGATAATTCCCAGAAAATTCCCAGCAGTTCCCAGCTTTTTTCTTTGGAGGCTTCCGCCGCAAGCGCCCCGCCAATTGATAACTTTGCGAACTTCGCGGACTTTGCGTGAGAATTCTTCGCCTAACGGCGAATGCGTAACTGCGCTCACTGCGTTCGCTCCGTTACCGCCTTTCATTACTTCTCTAACTCCACCGGGGCGATGACCATTGCGGCGTCTTCTTTTCCCGTCCAGACGGGGACGTCGCAATGCGTCGCCTGCCAGCCGGGGTGAACGACGGTTCCTGTTACAGAACCGGAATCCCCGGTAGCGCCGGAAATCTGATATTTCAGCGGGTCGACAGGCGCGTCGATCGTCAGAGAACTTCCTTCCGCAGCGTCGGTAAGCGGTTTAACGTCAAACATGCGTTTGACCACGCCGGCGCAGCCGCGATGTACGTCTCGAACGATCGCGCCGACCTGGGCGTCGTCGTACGGCTGAAGGTCTTCCTGAAGGAAATCGACAAACCGCGCCTCGCGCTGCAAGGCGGCTAAAAGCGTTAAGGCGTCGGAACGAAGGGGCTTTTCCACAACCTTCTTTTCAACGATTTTCTCGACAACCTTTTCGACAACGGTCGTTTCTTTAGGCGCGTCCGTCGGCGGATTCAACGCCAAATGAACCTTCTTCGCGGCGTCGCCGCTAAACAAAATCTGAAAAAATACTTTGAAAGCGTAGAATATTCGCATGGGTGTTTAGGGAGTTAAGGCAGTAGGCAATAGGCAGTAGGCAGTAGTTTTAAATGAGGCGCCTTGCGCCAATACAAATTATACTCATCTCGACGACCCTTTCAAGTAGTCGTCTAAAATCTTAAAGTCCGGCTCGAACTGTTTGGCTTGAGCGGGGGTTGGTGTTTTGAGCGGTCGGACGACGCGGAAGCCAGCGCAGCAGGCGTCGGTGAAAAAACAAATGGACGGAGGATTTTGCGGGTCTTGCATCTTCCAGTCTTTGTGGGACGCCCAGCGGGCGGCGGAGCGAAGTCGTTCCGGGTCGTCGTTCCAGGAGCCGCCGCGGAAGACGACTTTGTATTCAGCGCCTTCTGCCGGGTTGAGCGGGTTGACCAGGGTCTTGCCTTGCGTAGCGTCGATGAGCTTTTTATACCCGTTGACTTCGTACTTGTCAAGACACATTTCCCAGACGTTGCCGTGCATATCGTACAGACCCCACGGATTCGGCTTTTTCGTTCCGACTTTAGCGTACTTGTCGGAACAGTTGTCGTAGTACACCGCGTAGTCGTCGATGTCGGCAGCGTCGAAGCTGTACGGACCAGTCGTACCGGCGCGGCAGGCGTATTCCCATTCCGCTTCAGTCGGCAATCTGTACAGACGTCCGGTAACGGCAGTTAGCCATTTGCAGTACAGTTTGGCGGCAAACGGAGTAACGTTGAT